>NZ_CP041405.1:4585000-4885000 GCF_007066085.1 Paenibacillus thiaminolyticus
CCATATGGAGTCCGTATCATGGGAATGTTATGCCTCCCGTTCTATATCAATTGACCCGCTGCCCGTTGTCCTCCTCATCGTATGCCATGGCATCCCGCAATGGCAAGCGGAACCGGGGGCTGCACCGCAATTGGCGCATGACGAAGGGCTATCCAGCCCGGAACGAGGCGATTTCATCACAAAACATAGTTAATTGATAGGAATTGTACGAAAAAAATATTGTATCCCCCCAAGAACCGTGATATCATCGGAACAATCATCGGTCTCATAAGATCGCAGCAAATGATATTTCACTTTGAGGGGGTTGTGCGCGATGAAGAGAAGAACAGTAACATTCCTGTTGCTTGCCCTTGCAGCCATGATGCTGGCGGCTTGCGGCAGCCAGAGCGAGGGCGCGAAGCCAGAGTCCGGACAAGGAGCGGCCGCCTCGGCGGAAGCGGACGGCTTGCTGGAAGAGATCAAGGCGAGCGGGAAGCTGCGCATCGGCACCGAGGGGACGTACCCGCCATTCACGTTCCATGACGATAGCGGCAAGCTGACCGGGTTCGACGTCGAGATTGCCGAAGAGGTGGCGAAGCGGTTAGGGGTGACGCCGGAATTCACCGAAGCGAAGTGGGACGGAATGTTCGCCGGGCTGGACGCGGAGCGGTTCGATATCGTCGTGAACCAGGTGGCCATCAACGATGATCGGAAACAGAAATATGACTTTTCCGAGCCGTACAGCGTGTCGAAAGCCGTGCTGATCGTGCATGAAGATAATCAGGAGGTGAAGGCTTTCGCGGATCTTCAAGGCAAAAAAGCCGGCCAATCGCTCACCTCCAACTTGACGGAGCTGGCGCGAGAAAACGGCGCGGACATTGTGCAGACCGATGGCTTCAACCAGGCGATCGAATTGCTTGTATCGAAGCGCATTGATGTCACGGTGAACGACGGCCTATCCTTCCTCGATTTCAAAAAGCACCGTCCAGACGCCAAGGTGAAGGTCGTGGCGGAGCATGCGAATGCGTCCCGCAGCGGCATCCTGCTGCGCAAAGGCAATCCGGAACTGGCCGACGCGGTGAATAAGGCCTTGGCGGACATGCAGGCCGACGGCACGTATTTGAACATTTCCCAAAAATATTTTAATGCCGACATTTCGAAATAACCGGGTGGTTGCTCATGGATAAAAATATACAGCTATTTATCGATTCGTTATGGCCATTGCTCAAATCGGGGCTGTTGTTCGCGATTCCGCTGACACTGATCTCGTTCGCGCTTGGTCTGGCGCTTGCATTATTGACGGCTTTGGCCCGCTTATCGAATATCCGGCCGCTCGTGTGGGCCGCCCGCTTCTATGTCTGGATCATTCGGGGGACGCCGCTGCTCGTGCAATTGTTTATTATTTTCTACGGCCTGCCCAGCATGGGGATTACGATCGGCGCCTTCCCGGCCGCGGTGATCGGGTTCTCGCTGAGCGTTGGCGCCTACAACTCGGAAGTGCTGCGGGCCGCCATCCAATCGATCCCGCAGGGACAATGGGAAGCGGCGGAATCGCTCAGCATGACGCGCAGCCAGATTTTGCGCCGGATTATTCTGCCGCAAGCGGCCAGGGTGTCGGTGCCTCCGCTGTCGAATTCATTCATCAGCCTGGTGAAGGATACATCGCTGGCCGCGACCATTACGGTGACGGAGATGTTCCAGAGCGCCCAGCAGATCGCCGCGGCCACCTACGAGCATATGCTCATCTATTGCGAAGTGGCGCTCCTTTATTTATTGTTCAGCACGATTTTGTCCGCCCTGCAGGCGAAGGCGGAAAAATATTTTGAACGCTACGCCGTTCGATAGGAGCGTGTACATGATAGACATAAGAGATGTGCGCAAACATATCGGAGATATGCCGATCTTGAAAGGGATTCGTCTGCATGTGAAAAAAGGGGAGACGGTGGTCATCATCGGCCCTTCGGGCTCCGGCAAGTCGACGCTGCTGCCTGCTTGAATTTGCTGGAGCAGCCGACGAGCGGCTCGGTCCGCATTGGCGACGCCGAGCTCCATTTCCGGGAGGGGGCAGGGCTGGAGCGGGCGGCGCTGAAGAAGCTGCGCCTGCATACCGGGATGGTGTTCCAGGCGCATCATTTGTTCCCGCATATGACCGCGCTGCACAATGTGATGGAGGGTCCGTTGACGGTACGGCGGCGGGCGCAAGCGGAAGCGCGCGCTCTCGCGCTCCAACTGCTGGAGAAGGCCGGCTTGGCCGGCAAGGCGGAGGCGTATCCGTACCAGTTGTCGGGCGGGCAGCAGCAGCGTGTCGGCATCGCGAGGGCATTGGCGTTAGAACCGGATGTGATGCTGTTCGATGAGCCCACATCGGCGCTTGATCCCGAGATCGCGGGCGAAGTGCTGGACGTGATGGCCGAGCTGAAGCAGGAAGGGATGACGATGGTCATCGTCACCCATGAGATGCAGTTCGCGCGCACCATGGCGGACCGGGTTATTTTCCTGGATCAAGGGGTTGTCATCGAGGAAGGCCCGCCAGATCAACTGTTCGACCGGCCAGCCCAGGAGCGGACGCGGCAATTTCTCCATCGTCTCCATTGGATGAAGGATGTCCCGGCCGCAGCTTCCCAAGCGATATGAAGGGCGATCCTCTACGACTCCAAATCGTCCCATATATCCTCTCTCGTCAACTCGCGGTGCATCCAGCGCAGACGCTCGTTCACTTCTCCCCATGCGCCGGCCTGCGCCGCGCGCAGCGTATTGTCCACTTTATCCCAGCGGAACGGCCGGATGATGTTGTACAACACATTGACGACGTCCCGTTCCGCCTGGGACAGCGGATACTGCTTGGCATAGCCCTCGTAAAAATGCTTGAAGCGCCGCTCCATAAAGGCGGATGTCTCCCGGTCGAGCCCCTCTTCCCGATAGCATTCGAAGCAGAGGAAGATGCCCTCCTGCATCATATAGCTAACGAACTTGTCATGGCCGGCCAGATTGTAATCGATGATGCCGGCCAGGCGCTGATCGTCATCGATTAGCAGATTGTTCAGCGACAAGTCCCCCTGTACTCCGCCCGCCGGGAGCGCAGGGAAGGCCGCTTCCAGCTCCTTGCGCTTCCGGTTGTAGACATCCCATATTTCTTCAATAAGAGCATAATCGGCTTCCGAATACTTGAGTGTTTCATACCATTGCCGGGCGTCGCTGTAGTTCTCCTCCTCCGGATCAAGCAGCACATAGGGACTGTTCCAGTCATACTCAATCCGTTCTTGAAGCGCGATCGTATGCATTTTCCCCATACAGCTCCCCAATTGTCCCAGAAAGCCGGCGCTCATATCTTCCATATCCAGCTCCCGATCATCCATGGTCGGATAGGGCATATACTCTTCCGCCCACACATGGAACGGAATGTCTTCCACGCTTATGGCTGCGCTATAGCTGCCGTTGTCCGCGGGATAGAAGCGCGGCGTGAGAATGCCGCCTTCCCGGTACGCCTGCGCCAGCCTTGCCCAGCCGTCAATTTTGTCGCCGCTGGTATGCGAATCGCTATAGCATTTGAAGACAAGACGCCCATGCTTCGCGGTCTCCACGATGGCAATATACCGGTATTCGTCCTCGTAGCTATTATCGATGATGGTATAGGACAGGATTGAATCCCGGACATAGGATTGCAAAATATGTTCAATATGCTGCTTCGTTATCATTTAGGCGTAGTCACGCTCCATTTCACCAATTGTCGGCTCATTGTTGACGGGTGGCCCGTCTTCCTGATCATATGCCGCCGTATCCCGGAAGGGCAAGCGCCAAAAAGCGAAGACGGTTGTCAAACTCGAAAAAATCTGCAAGGCTATAAATAATTTCAATTATTTCACTACCCAATGGAAAGGGCTTGGTGTACAATGTTAGGAAAATATATCCTTCACATAAAATTCAAAAATGAGAGAGGGGAATTATGTGGTAAAAAAGAAGTGGTTTTCATTCATGCTGCTGGTGGTGCTTATGGGAACGCTGGTCTCAGCGTGCAGTGGTTCACCTTCATCGACGAATCCGCCCAAGGGAGAACCAACATCGTCCGACACAGCCAAGACGGAACCGGCAAATGAAAATACGGAGCAGACGCCGAAGGATGGAGGAACGTTCACGATGAGCAGCTTCTCCGATATCGTTACGGTGAATCCGCTATTTCACAGTGACACCGCTTCAGGGGATGCGGCCAACGTGATATTTGCCAGCCTGTACGATCTTGACCGTCAAGCGAATGTCATTGTAGAGCCATGGTCCCTCGCCGCCGAGCCTCCTCAGATTAGCGAAGATTCGAAGACCTATACCATCAAATTAAAGCCGGAAGCGAAATGGAGCGACGGCCAGCCGATTACGGCGGATGATCTTATCTACACGATTAATACGATGCGCAACCCGGATACCGGCTCCCCAGGCATCAGTCAATTCGAACATGTCGAGACCATCACCCAAATCGATACCCACACCGTAGAAATCAAGCTAAAGCAAGTATATGCCCCATTCCTCTACTCTCTTAGACTCTCACTTGTACCGCAACACATTCTAAAGGACGTTCCTATCAAGGAATTGAAGCAGCATCCTTATGGCTCTGATCCGGCCCAGACCGTGACGAACGGTCCGTGGAAATGGACCGAATGGAAGCAGAAGCAGTATTTGAGCTTCGAAGCCGACCCGAATTACTGGGGAGCAAAGAAACCACACATCGCTAAAGTCATCTACAAAATTTACGCGGACCAAAACACAGAAGTTCAAGCACTCATCAAAGGCGATATCGACTCTATCTCGGCGATTCCGGTCACACAGCTTGCGGCTGTGCAAGCCCGCGATAATCTCCGCGTCGTGCTAGCGCCAGGGCCGATGTATGAATACCTTGGCTTCAACTTCAACGGGATGAACTTCCCTAACAACGAGAGCTTCTTCACCGGCCAGAAGACGAGACAGGCGATCGCGCATGCGCTCAACCGTCAAGGCATGGTCGACAACATCCTAAAGGGCACCGGCCAATTGATGAATTCGCCATTCCTGCCGGGCTCCTGGGCAGACCCGGGAGAAGCTGCGGCCGTCTATAACTACGATCTGGAGCAAGCGAAGAAGCTGTTGGCGGAAGACGGATGGACAGCGGGCGGCGATGGCATTTTGACCAAGAACGGGCAGCGCTTCTCCTTCGAGCTTCAATACAATACAGGCAACAGCCGCCGCGAACAAGTTGCCAATGTCATCCAGCAGAACTTGAAGGACGTCGGGATTGAAGTCCAGCCAAGAGGAATCGACTTCTCCGCATGGCAAGAACAGAACATTGAACCGGGCAAATTCCAGGCCATCCTGGCAGCATGGTCCTTGACCGATCCGGATCCGAACCAGGAAAGCATCTTATCTTCGAAATTCTTCCCGCCGAACCAAAACGGGGGCTGGTACAAGAACGAGAAGCTGGATGAACTGTGGGTAAAAGGGTACTCCGTCGTCGATCAGAACGAACGGAAGAAAGTATACGAAGAGGTTGGCAAAGAAATCACTACGGATCTCCCTTATGTATTCTTATACCAATACGGCACGCCTCAAGGTTTGGGCCCGAAGGTAAAATTCGCCGACGAAGACAGGCCGGAACCGGGGCTTGCTTACGGATATATGTACCGCATGATCAACTGGTGGATAGAGTAACGTAACTAGCGCATCCGAATTTGTCTGAGGAGGGGAGGGGGGGGCTTGCCCCCTCTTCTTTATAGGTTGCTCATTTTTCGGCACGCACTTTATGGTCTAGGAGGATGATTCATGTCGGAGTTTCTAATCCGCCGGATACTGCAATCCCTATTGGTGCTGTTTCTTATCTCTATCGTTACCTTTGGACTCATCCATTCGGCGCCGGGCGGCCCGACGCAAATTTTTCTGTCGCCGGGCTTGTCTCAGGAGGCCGGGAGGATTCAAGCGCAGAATCTTGGGCTCGATAAGCCGATCCATATCCAATACATGAAGTGGGTTGGCGGCTTGCTGCAGGGCGACTTGGGCCATACGTTCAAGAACAATTTGCCGGTTGGCGAGATCCTGTGGCCTACGGTGAAAAATACGGTCATTCTGATGAGCGCGGCCTGGCTGTTTGCGATGCTGATCGCGATACCGTGGGGCATTTATAACAGCACCTCCGAATATGGGCTCTCGGATCAGACCGCATCCCTGATTTCGTATATCGGATTCGCGATGCCTACCTTTTGGTTCGGGATTATTTTGCAGGAATTATTCGCGTTGAAATTGGATCTGCTGCCCTTATCCGATATGTATACGATGGGGAAGGAAGGGGATCTCGGAGATCTCTTCCTGCATCTTGTGCTGCCGGTATCGGTGCTCACCCTCGGCTTCCTTGCTTCTTATGTAAAGTATTCGCGCTCCAGCATGCTGGAAGTTCTGGAGCAGGACTTCATCCGGACGGCGAGAGCCAAGGGAATGAAGGAGAGAAGAGTGATTTTCCGCCATGCGCTGCGCAATGCCATGATACCGATTATTACGATCCTTGGCCTGGATCTGCCGATCCTTGTCGGAGGGGCCGCGATTACCGAAAGCGTATTCAATTGGCCGGGCATGGGACGGTTGTTCGTCGAGATGGCCTTGGCCCGGGAATACTCGGTATTGATGGCCATCACCTTGATTACCGCGGTCATTGTTGTGTTAGGGAACTTGATAGCGGACATCCTGTATGCCGTCGTGGATCCGCGCGTGCAGCTGGGACGTAAAGGGGGCGCGTCAGCATGAGCGGGACCAATCTGCAGGGGCTTCAGCCGGAACAGGGACCCGATGCCGAACTCAAGCCGCATCTGCCGGCACCTGAGTCGCAAGATAAGCCTGTCGGCTTGTGGAGGATGGCGTGGAAGAAGTTCATGAGCAACCCGTTTGCGGTGGGCGGCTTCATTGTTCTCTGTTTTTTTATCATTATCGCGCTCTTCGCCCGCTTTATCGCTCCATACGATCCGGCCGCGATCGATTTTTTGAATGTCAACTTGCCTGCGGGGAGCCCTGGCCATCTGTTCGGAACCGACGAACTGGGGCGCGATATTCTGTCGCGGCTCGTATACAGCAGTCAAGTCTCGATGCTGGTCGGCTTCTCCGTCGCTCTGATCTCGGTCATTATCGGAAGCGCGATCGGATCGATTTCCGGCTATTTTGGCGGCTGGATCGACACCTTTTTCATGCGCCTGGTCGATGTAATGAACTCGATACCGACCTTGTTTTTGAACATCCTGGTGCTGTCCATATTCGGCTCCAAGTTTAGCTATATGATTCTCATTTTAGGGGCTACCAGTTGGATGGGCTTGGCCCGGCTGGTCAGGGGGAACTTCCTCCAGTTGAGAGAGATGCAGTACGTCGAAGCCGCGAAGGCGATTGGCGTATCCAGCTGGGGCATCATCGGCCGGCATTTGCTGCGCAATTCAACCGCTCCGATCATTGTCAACGCTACATTGATGGTGGGGACTGCCATTCTTGTCGAGTCCGCCTTGTCCTATCTTGGATTAGGCGTTCAGGCTCCGGATACAAGCTGGGGATTGATGCTCAGCAACGCCCAGCAGTTCATGCTGGTCGATCCGCTGCAGGCGCTGTATCCGGGGCTGTGCATCTTTATTGTCGTGCTGGCGGTGAACTTCATCGGAGACGGTATTCGGGATGCGTTCGACCCGCGCAAGAAAGTGAAAATTCCACGGAGGAGGCTGCGGAAATGGCAGGAAAACTTCTTGAAGTCCAAAATCTGACGGCAGGCTTTGTAACGGAGCAAGGCATCGCCAAAGCGACCGACCGGATTTCACTTAGCGTGGAGAAGGGCAAGACCCTCTGTATTGTAGGCGAATCCGGCAGCGGCAAGAGCGTGGCGTCACTTTCCATTATGCGGTTGATTGATTATGCGGGGGGCGCTCTCTTTGAAGGCAGCATCAGCTTCACTGGCGAAGAACTGACATCGAAGGCCCAGAAAGAGATGATCCGAATCCGCGGCAATCGGATCGCGATGATCTTTCAAGATCCGATGTCGGCGCTGAACCCCGTATTCACGATCGGGGATCAGATCGCCGAGAGCCTGCAGCTTCATCAGGAGATAAGCCGCGCCGAGGCCTGGAAGCAAGCGGTCGCTATGCTTCGCATGGTCGGCATTCCCGATCCCGAGATCCGGGCCAAGCAATATCCGCATGAGATGTCAGGCGGGATGCGGCAGCGGGTCGTGATCGCCATGGCTCTCGTGTGCAAGCCCGAGCTGCTCATTGCCGATGAGCCGACGACCGCGCTGGATGTTACCGTTCAGGCCCAGATCCTTGATCTGCTGCGGCGGTTGCAGGGCGAGCTGGGGATGGCGATCGTGCTCATTACGCATGATATGGGCGTCGCTGCGGAGATGGCGGACCGGGTCGCTGTCATGTATGCCGGCAAGATCGTCGAGGAAGGCAGCGTTGAGGAAATCTTCGATCATCCTTCCCATCCGTATACGGTCGGGCTGTTACGGTCGATTCCGGGCTTGGAGGGGGCGAGAGGCGAGGCATTATATACGATTCCGGGGACGATTCCGAGCATTCATCAACTGCCTGGGGGATGCCGCTTCCACCCGCGGTGCGCGAAGGCGGAGGCGAAGTGCCGGCATAGCGAGCCTTCCCTAAGGGAATTCCGGCCGGAGCATCAAGCGGCTTGCTGGATATATGAATCCGGATGGACGGCAGGCGCAGATGACGGAAAGTCTGAGGTGAACCGATCATGACAAGAGAACCGCTTATCGATATTCGCCACCTGAAAAAGTATTTCCCGATCAAGACCGGGCTTTTCAATCGGGTCGCCGGCCACGTGAAGGCGGTAGACGATGTTACGTTCCGCGTTTATAAGGGGGAAACGTTCGGATTGGTTGGCGAATCGGGCTGCGGCAAATCGACGCTGGGCCGCGCGATTCTCCAATTGCAGAAGCCGAGCGGCGGCGAGGTGTATTTTGACGGCAAGCCGGTGCAGCAGATGAAGTCGCAGCAGCTCCGGCGGCTGCGGCAGGAGATGCAGATCATCTTTCAAGACCCGTTCGGCTCCTTGAACCCGCGCTTTCATATCCGGGATATTATCGGAGAGCCGCTGCGTGTTCATCAGAAGGCATCGGCCAAGGAGATCGACAAGCGTGTCGTTGAATTGATGGAATTGGTCGGCCTCGATGCTTCCAGACGCAACCGGTATCCGCATGAATTCTCCGGCGGACAGCGCCAGCGGATCGGCATCGCCAGAGCGATCGCGCTCCATCCGCGCTTCATCGTGGCGGATGAAGCCGTCTCGGCGCTCGATGTGTCGGTTCAGTCGCAGGTGCTGAACCTGTTAATGAAGCTGCAGCAGGAGCTAGGCCTGACGTTCCTCTTTATCGCGCATGGCCTGAATGTGGTGCGGCACATCTCTGATCGCGTCGGGGTGATGTATTTGGGCAAGCTGGTCGAGGTGGCCCGCACGGAGGAGCTGTTCGCCAATCCGATGCATCCCTATACGGCAGCGCTGCTCTCCGCCATCCCAAGGCCGACGCCGCACCGGAAGGCAGAGCGAATCGTGCTGCAGGGGGATGTGCCGTCGCCGGCCAATCCGCCATCCGGCTGCCGCTTCCACCCGCGCTGCCCTTACGCGCAGGCCAAGTGCCGGGATATACCGCCTGATCTACAGGAGGTCACGCCCGGCCGGCAGGTGGCCTGTCATTTCCCGCTCGATTATGCGCAGTCGGCTGTGATGGTATAGAGGAGCGGTTATCGTCTAGGCCGACACCTGCCGTTTGAGCGCGAATGCTTCTTTTTTGCCGCAAGCGAATCCCGATTTCCTTGCGGCGGGAAAGAGGCATTATTTCGTTCGTGTCTCAGGCAGCGCTCTCCATATGAACAGGGCGGCGAGACACCAGAACAGCAGCGTGACGGCGCCGGATTCTCCGGCAATATATGTCCAGCCGCTCTGCTTGTGATAGAACAGGACCTCAAGCCAATAGCGGCTGTGGTTGATAACGGTATGAATCAGGACGGCGGGCCATATACTGCCGCTTGCGAAGCGAACCCATCCCATGACGATCGACAGGGGGAAAATCATGGCCGTAAACAGCGCAATCGTGATGAGCGGCATGCCATCGTCATTATACCCGTTCAAGTAGAACGGATAATGGAATACGGCCCAGACGGCGGCCGTGATTAGAATCGCTTTTCTCACGCCCAGCGCTTCGGTCAGCTTCGGCTGCAAATAACCGCGCCAGCCGATCTCCTCGCCGAAGGCGAACAGCAGCGTCATCACAATAAACAGGTTCGGTTTGAACAGGTTCAGGGTCACGAGCTGAATGTAGGCCGAGACCGTCATTCCGCCCCCTAGCTCCTGCACCGCCGGCAAAGACACATAGCCAACCGCCCAGGCGGCGGCGAAGCCTGCGGCCACAGGCAGTCCGGCGAGCAGGACGACGATGTACCAGCGCGGCTTCCCGAACCGTGTGATGCCTGTTCTCCGCAGCGTGTCCTTCCGCCCGGGCCGGAGCAGCAGCAGGAGCAGCACGGCAAGCAGCGGCGCCGCTTGACTGATGCCGATCAGCTCCATCCTGCCGCTTAGGTTGGCGGCGAGTGTCAGGCCGAGCACGAGAGCGATGTATAGTCCGGTTTCCTTTTTCCATGGTGAACGATCCGTTGCTGTTGAACTTCCGATCAAAATCATCCTTCCCTTCCTGGCTAGTCGCGCTCAGTGTACACCGCAATTCTCAAGATTTTATAAAGAAGCGCGGATTTGCCCGATGGAAGAAGGTTGGATTACACTGAATAGCGGAGATCATGGGGCGGAGGAGATGGAAGGATGTCGATGTCGAGTGCGACCATATTGCTCGTCGATGACGAAGAGGAGATGACCGTGTTCGTGCAGGATGCGCTGGAGGATGCGGGCTATACGGTGATGGCGGCATATAGCGCGAAGCAGGCAGAGCGGATGATTCGGAAGCAGACGCCGGACTTGATCGTGCTGGACGTCATGATGCCGGGAACAGACGGGTTCCAATTTTGCAAGCAGGTGCGGGATGCGGTATCGTGTCCGATCGTCTTCGTCAGCGCAAGAGTGAGCGAGGCGGATCGGATCTATGGCTTGGCGGCAGGAGGCGATGATTATCTTGTGAAGCCGTTCAGCTTGCGGGAGCTGATGGCGCGCATTGAAGCGCATCTTCGCCGGGAACGCCGCAGTTCGCAGCGCAAGGAGCGCGGATTGCTGACGTACGGCCCTTTTACCGTCAATATCGGGGGGCATGAGCTGAGCTGCCATGGGAAGGCGCTGGCGCTCACGAGCCGGGAGTTCGCTATCGTGGAGCTGCTTGCGATGCATCCGGGCCAAGTGTTCGCGCGCGAGCATATCTATGAGCAGGTATGGGGACTGGACGCGGTCGGCGATGATGCGACGGTGACCGAGCATGTGAAAAATATCCGCGCTAAAATGATGGCGGCCGAACCTGGCTACCGCTGGATCGAAACGGTATGGGGCATCGGGTACAAGTGGAAGGATAGCCGATGAAGATCTATCCGTTCAAGCGCCAGTTTATCGTTTATTTCTGTTGGGTGATCGGATTCAGCCTGCTTGCAACCGCGCTTGTATGGGGCGGGTTCCTGTGGATGTTGAACCAGGGGAAGCTGGACTGGCTTCGGCCCGCCAATCATTATGAGAAAAAGGTCCCATCGATTCGGAGGATGGTGGAGGAGGAAGGGGAGCGTCTGCTGCAACAGCAGGGCGCGGCGGCCCTTGAGCGGCTTATCGATAGGAACGGCATGTCCTATGCCGTCGTGGATCGCCATGGCCGTTACCTCTATGGCACGCTGACCGATCCGCAGATTGACGGGCGCCGGGAGCTGATTCGGCTGCTTAACTCGACCAGCACGCAGAAGCTCGGGCAGGTGCATACGGTCATGCCGATTATCGATAAGGCAGGGGGAGTCGAGGGCGCCGTTATTGTCGCGTATATCTTGAAGGCGGGCGTCTCGCCGGATGCGAAAAATTCATTCGCGGCCGTTATCATCCTGATGGTGCTGGTCATGCCCTTCATCATCGTTATTCTGTTCACCTGGCTGTTCGGGAGAAGATTCGGGCGCAAGCTGAACCAGCCGATCCAAGCGCTGATTGAGGGGACGAGGAGGGTGCAGAGACGTGATCTGGACTTCAGCTTCTCGTATGAAGGCGCCTCCGAGATCACGCAGCTGATGAAGGCCTTCGACGAGATGCGCCGGGAGCTGTCCTTGTCCCTGCAGCGCGAATGGAGGCTCGAGCAGGAGCGGCGGGACATGGTGGCGGCACTGGCGCATGATCTGCGCACGCCGCTCGCGATCGTGCAGGGGCATGTCGAAGGATTGCTGGAAGGCGGGATGAAGAACCCGGAGCGGTTAGAGCGCTACTTGTGGACCATCGATAAAAATACGAAGCGAGCGGCTCGCCTCGTGCAAGACATGAACAGGGTAGCGGAGATGGAAGTGCCTCAGTTCCGGCTGAATCTCCACGAGGTGAATGTGCGCGTATTCGTGGAAGAGAAGGCTTCCGACATCGAGCGGTTATGCGAGGAACGGAACATTGAATTCCGCTGCAGTCTGACAGGGAAGGAAGCCGACCATCAGCGCGCGATGCTGGATGCGGATAAGGTATCAGAGCTGCTGGACAATGTAGTGTCCAACAGCTTGCGTTATACGCCGCCGGGCGGGACGATTGTCTGGGAGACGGAATGCGCGCAAGACAAGGTTATGCTGACGGTAACGGATACCGGCCCCGGATTCCCGCCCGATATGATGAAGGCGGTATTTGACAAGTTCGTGCAGGGGGATGCGGCGCGCTCGCGCAATAAAGGCCATGCCGGACTCGGCCTGTATATGGCCAAGCTGATCGCCGAGAAGCATGGGGGCCGTATCTATGCCTCCAATCGGCCGGAAGGAGGCGCTTGCGTGACGGTAACGCTGCCTCGGGCGGGATAAGAGGAGCATGTTAGGTTGTTCCCGAATCGGCGATGCGGAATTTTTCCGGAAAGGAAGGAGTCGTATGAAAATGTGTGGTACCGAAGTTCGATTGGTGGAACTGAATCAACGGGATATTCCAGGCCAGATCGCTCTATCCGATTCCGTAGGATGGGACTATGACGAGCCCGAGCTCGTGACTATCCTGTCGGCCGGGCGGGTGTTCGGCCACAAGACGGAGCAGGGAAGCCTCGTATCCAGCTCGGCTGTGCTGCCTTATGGGGAGGAACTGGCTTCCATTGGCATGGTCATTGTTCATCCGGCGTATCAGGGGCGAGGCCTGGGCACAGCAGCGGTTGAGGCTTGTATGGGCACGGTTGGCGAACAAGCAGCCGTCATGCTGATTGCAACGAAGGAAGGCGAGCCGCTCTATAAGAAGCTAGGGTTCGATGCCATGACATGCGTGCATAAAATGGTGGCCGAGCGTTATTCAGCGGAGCTCCCTGTCCATGAAGCGGGACAATATGAGATCGAGCCGTTCGATGGGATGTGCCTGGACCAAGTTCATAGGCTTGATCGATGTGCAGTAGGCGCAGAGCGGCATGCTTTTCTCCATTCGCGAATCCGGCAAGCGAAGCAGTGCGTGGTGCTGCGGGATACAGCGAAGCAGATTGCAGGATATGGCCTTGCCGTGGCCGGACCGGTCCATTTGGTTCTCGGCCCCATTATTGCGCCGAATCCCGAGGCTGCGGCATGCCTCATTCATCATCTGGCGGCAGGGCATGACGGCAAGCTTCGCATCGATGTGCCGGATGAGCAGCGCGCCCTTCTGCCTTACTTGCGGCGATGCGGCTTCGAACGGGCAACCCAGCCTCCTGTCATGTTCCTTCATGGCCGGCAGATGCCAGCGAGAAACGGCACCTTGTACGGCATCGCTGCCCAGATTTTCGGGTGAGCCGGAACAGCCGAGATATGCGCTTTGCCGCATTATCCGCAAAAATAAGGACACGCCGCCAGCTGCATTGCGGGCGTGTTCTTTTTTATGTTCAGGGGGTTGACGATATACAGAAAAAGGAGTACGATGCCAATATAGTTTCCCGAGAAACAATAATGCGATCAATTTTTATCTGATTAGGTCTTTTATTTTGGAAATATTGTTTCATGCGAAACAAAATAACGGGTGGTGCATGTAACATGGATAATAGCGATATTGTAAAAATGCAACTTCACGAGCTCTACATGAAATTTCTGCATCAGCAGGAGCTGCAAGAACAGTCGGAAAGCGAGGCGCTCCTGGCCGAAATCCAGCATTCGTTGTCCGGCGGCGCTTCGCTCCATCTTACGGAGATCCATGTCATCTCCTGCATCGGGCAGAATGAGCCGATCAATGTGACGGCCATCGCGGAGAAGATGTCCATCAGCAAAGGAAATATCTCAAAAATTTGCAGCAAATTAATGAAGGAAGACTGGATTCGCAAGACACAGCTTAGCGACAACAAGAAAGAGATTTATTTTCGCCTGACGGCGGCGGGGAAGAAGGCTTTTATGCTGCATGAGCAGCTGCATGGGAGAGCGCAGCAATTATTCGTTCGTTTTCTCGATCGGTATGACGGGGAGCAATTGAGCTTCTTGAAGCGCGTTCTGATGGACGGAATCGCGTCCTTGGAAGCGGGGGAGCTTCGCATTCGGCCATCTCAAGCGGCGGGCGAGAGGGAATCATGATGGAAGGCAAAGAAGCTCGCTCCGCGTTTTTGCTCTATTTGGTATGTCTCAGCACCTTCTTTGCCTCGCTGATGCAAAATATGTATTCGCCCATCCTTCCCCTGCTGCGGGATTCCTTCGGCGTCTCCCTTTCCATGGTCAATCTGTCCGTGTCTTTATTTATCTTTATCGTGGCGGTAATGCAGATCTTGATTGGCTCTGTTATTGACGTAAAGGGAGCGCGAGCTGTGTTAATTCCCGGCCTTGTGCTCACGATAGCGGCCAGTATCGGATGCGCGGTTACGGACAATTTTGCCGTATTCCTCGTATGCAGGGCGCTGCAAGCCTTCGGAACGGCAGCGATTCCGCTTATCGCGGCGGCGACCATCGGCCGGTTGTTCCAGGGCAGCCAGCGCGGGAGCGCAATGGGGACGTATCAGATGCTGCTGTCGATCGCTCCTGCGGTCGCGCCGGTGCTGGGCGGTTGGATCGGGGAGCGGTACAGCTATCCCGGTATTTTCTGGTTCCTGGCAGGCGTGTCTATCCTCCTCTTGGCCGCGAACG
Source organism: Paenibacillus thiaminolyticus (assembly GCF_007066085.1). NCBI lineage: Bacteria > Bacillati > Bacillota > Bacilli > Caryophanales > Paenibacillaceae > Paenibacillus > Paenibacillus thiaminolyticus. The sequence goes on from NZ_CP041405.1 coordinate 4,600,174, forward strand.
GAATCTATTTTCCGCGAGACAAGGGGGCAGATGGGAAGACGGTTCGTCTGCGCGGCCTGTTGGCTCAATACGCCGTGATTATGAAAAATAAAGTATCGAAGGGAATTTTCGCGCTCGCTTTTCTCTATTTCTTCATTTATTTTGAAATCCTTGTCTACCTGCCTGCGCTGTTGACCGATCACTATCAGGTGAGCCTGCAAATCGTCGGTCTGCTCTATTTGCCGATGGCGCTAAGCACTATTGCGGGGACGATGATCTTTAAAGCGATCCAGGCGAAGCTGCCGCACCGCGCACTGGCTGCCGGGGGCAGTGTCCTGGCTGCCGCCAGCATGCTGCTGTTCGCGGCGACCGAGTCTGTGTCCTTGATCGGCTTGTCTGCCGCCTTGGTTATGTACGGGATATCCGGCGGCGTGCTGACGCCCTTGTTCGCCACGATGATCAGCAATGAGTTCGAAGCGCAGCGCGGGAGCGCGCTGGGGCTATTCAACTTCATTCGCTATGTCGGCATGGCGGCGGGCCCGATCGCAGGCGGATGGCTGCTCGCTTGGCTCAGCGGCTCCGCCGTCTTCGCCTTGTTCGGGATCTTGGTCGCAGCGGTTGCCTGGTTGGCGCTGGGGAGGCTAAGAGCGGCCGAATCATTACGAGTTGAAAAGTAGACGAAAAAAAGCCGACCTTCACGGCCGGCTCCTTCCTGCTACTGCTTCAACGGCACGATGCTCTTCTCGACCTGCGCCATCGTGTCTTCCCCGATAAGCCCCAGTCTCCAGATGGCCGTGCCTTTCAGATTGTGCCGCTTGGCAAGCCCGATCACCGAGGAGACGGACTTGCTGTTCTCGCTGCCCATCGACAAGCCGAGGATCAGTTGATCCCGCGTCACTTCCTTCAGCGCGAGTTGAATCGCCTCGTCTACCTTATCTAATGGTTCCGGGGCTTTTTCATCCTCATACGCATACGCCATAATAATGATATCGTCCGCTTCAGAGGCGAGCGTCTTATAGTCGTACCCTTGATAAGCGCCGTTCAGGGGATGCAGCACGAGCGTCAGCTTCAGATTGGCGGCTGCGGCTTGCTTGGCAAGCTGGGCAACGAAGCGGTTGTAGTCCTGCTTCGCCTTGGCGATATCGCCGGACAGTCCCAATCCTTCGAAATCAAGCGCTATGCCGGAAAAGCCCTTGTCCTGGGCCAACTCGATAATATCTTCCCTTGCCTTGTCCGCGAGCGCTTCATCCTCCAGCATATTGGTAAGCTCGTTCTTGCGATCCGAGGCGAAGACCATCAGGTAAGGGCTCGTCCCGTCCTGCTTCGCTCCGTCCACGATCGATTCCGGCGTAATCTCTCCCGCCGGCTCCGGCCAGTAGAAGTCTTTGCCGCTGGTCGTAATCGTGCTATCCTCCTGCAGCCGCGCCCAGCCGAATGCCGCCGTATCGAACTGCGTCAGGAGATGGCGCTCCTTGAAGGAAGCAATGGCATAGTAGGTCATGCTGTACATCTTCTTCGGCGGCGATTGAATGGAGACCGTCTTCGCTGCGGCATCCCAGGACACCTTCGCCCCGAACTGCTTGCCGAAGAAGCTGAGCGGGATATACGTCGTCCCCGCTTTGGCTAACGGCGCCATGGACAGCGCGACAGCTTGCCCGTCCACCTTTGCTGTCTTCTGGTTCAACTGCAGCAGCACGGACTTCTCCCCATCCGCCGTCGTCTGCTTCGCAGCGACGGTCTTGGTCTTCGAGTCCCATTTCACCTCGATGCCCAGCGCTTCCGCGATGCCGCGGAACGGAACCATGGTCGTTCCTTGTATAATTGTCGGCTTGGCCGAGAATTCGAGCGGATAACCGTCCAGCACAATCTTCGTGCCTTCTGCCTGCTTCGGCTCTCCGGCGGCCTGCGCGGCTTGCTGCGGGAACAGCATCGCTGCTATACATAGCGCCGCCAACATAGAATAGATATAACGCCTTTTTTTCATAGAACTACCCTCTTTCTGTCGCACATGATGCGAACGCGAATCTGCAACTCTTTTTTTTCGGTTTCTATTTTACGCAAAAACAGGGAGTTTTTCCATAGAAATGATAGAAAAAAGAGGGATGAATGGCAGTATGAAAGGGAATAGGCAGGTTTAGGCTGATTTCAGTGCCTGTGAGTATGGCTATTCTGGCAAAACACGCGAAAGGAAGGGATAAGCCTTCACAGTCTCAACGCAAAAGTGGTATCATATAGAAATTATTGCTATGCTGTGAGGTTGAAATGATATGAAAAAATGGATTTATATGCCGTTACTTGGAATAGCCGTTGTCGCGGTGGCTGCGACTGCGGGTTGTTCATTTGGCGGCCGGGGGCATTATTCACTCACCGGGAAGAAGGTTAGCGAGGAATACAAGGTGGTGATTAATGGGAAGCCGATGGAAGGAGCCCTGATTGAGGGAAATCTCTATGTTCCGTTGCGCCCAATGTTGAAAGAGCTGGACCTTGGGTTTACGCTTGATGGAACCAACAAAGTCATTACGGTGGGAGAGGAAAGTCCGGCTCCTCCGAACAAATTTATGAAGATGAGTCCATCGGAATTGCAAGCATTACGCAGGACTTTGAAAAACGAAACGTTGCCTAATTTTAAAAAGAGAAGAAAAAACATTGGTGACAAGATGACAGAACGATTGCAGGCAGGCGACAAGGAGGGTTTCGAAGCGGCGAAAAAACTGCTGGTGGAATGTAAAGCCGCGATGGCCCGCTACACCGAAGAGCTTCGTCTGGTTGAAGAGGCGTTGGCCGCGAAGAGCGGTAAATAGCTTCGGGGATGGGTGCGAGTTGAGAAGCTCTGGCTGGGCTCTCCAACCGTATGTACCCGGGACATTTTAATTTTACGCACGGAGGATTCGCTTTCGGTGCTTTATCAGATGCTCCCATTTTCATGGGGATATTTTCATATATATCGAATCGTCCGGTCGATAGAGTTTGTCAGCCATGCGACTAAGATGCCGCTGTCTCATGCTCTTATCATAGTGTGAAATAATATTTGGTAAATGTTTACATCGCATCAGGTCGGTTATAGAATTGGGGATGAGAGAATGATGTTGGGGGAGGGGTTTATTGAGGTTGTGGCAAAGGATGAGCGAAGGAATTGTAAGTGCAAGTACTAAAGTGGCGTTTTCTATTATGTTACTCATATCTGCGTTTCTTGGATACTACTTGTATTATTATAATAGTCTTATTCCCAAACCAGAGACCTTCAAAACGTTATTTTGGTATATGTTTGATTCTCAAGGGAAATACTTATTGACAATACTGTTAAATTTTTTTAGTTTTCCTGCTTTTATATTGCTAGAATCTATTTTTTTAGTTTTTGCTGTTCGGCATTTTAATGGTGTAGGACTGTTTGGTAATGAGAGCAACTACGATTTTGCACCAGTATTTAAGATATAGCAATAGGAAGCATGTGGTTACTCACATCGAATAAGTGACGAAATTAGTTTAATCAAATAGATACTAAGTGCAAGGTGTAATTAGGTTACTCTAACGAGTGGCTTTTATTTTTTTCAGGGGACAAAAAAGACTCCTCGTTAAGAGAAGTCTTTAACACCAAGTTTCTGTTTCAAGGCATCCTGAAGCGTCTGGGAAAAGTTGATCCCTTCTTCGGCTGCAGCATCGTTTAGCCATTTGGGAATTGTGAGTGTCTTATTAATCGCTTTATTGTGGATGCGCTCGCGGACGAAATCAGTATTTACTTGGATGAGAGACACAAATTCACCGGCTTCTAATTGAATTGTGCCCGGCTTCGCTGGCTGCGGGATATCGTCCTTATCCTCTTCCATCAAGTAGAGATGTCCACCAAGGGCGTCCTTCGCCATATGCAAGGCTTCGTCGAGGGTATCGCCCTCGGAAATGCAGCCCGGCAAGTCAGGGAACGTTACGGTATAACCGCCTTCGTCCGGCTCGCCCGGATGAAACACAGCAGGATAAATGTACTTACTCATATATGATTAACCTCCTTGGGAGAGGCAAGGCTTAAATCAGCCCCGCCTGCTCGAAGATGCTTTTTGTCGTTCTCCGTTTTAAGTCTTTCTTGGGATGAGGCACGGAAACCTTTCCCTTTTTGGTTGGATGGACGAAGTGGAAGTGGTCACCTTCTGTATTCTTATGTACCCAACCATCTGATTTAAGGATTTTGATAATTTCTCTTGATGAGTACGCTTTATTAAGGTTGACCATGTTTACCTCCTTTCTGATTATATTATAACACATGTTATTACACGTGTAAAAATGGGGCGGATGTTCGTGAATGTACACGGAATTGGCACCTGCGTCATGACGTCCTTCCCCGTTTTGAACGTACCTACGAAAACTTAGCTACCCCCTCATCATTTTTTTCAGCTCACCAGGCCCAGTTCTCCAACTGACCTCTTTTCATTTGCATTGAAATACCTAACCAGCCTCAAAAGCACACACTCTTATCTTTCAGCGCCCCTCCCGGGGCGCTTTTCCTATTAACCACCCTTTCGCCCTCACCCACTTCCTCTTCACACTCCTCTTTTCCCCGATTAGCCGCCACATTCCCCACAAATAACTCCACCACTCCACCTAGCAATGCCCATCACTAAAAAACAAAAATATTGAATATTTTGGGGTTTGTTTATGTAAGTATGTACCATGTCAGCATACTATCCGGTCAGTATGTTTCGGGTGAAGGGGGATAGGCTAGTGAATTTTGATTATTCCGAAAAGGTGAAGTCGCTGCAGCGTACGCTGCTGGAGTTCATGGATGAAGTGGTGTATCCGAACGAGAAGACGTATGAGGAGCAGCTACAGCAGGGCAGCAGCAGGTGGACGGTGCCGCCGGTTATGGAGGAGATGAAGGAGCAGGCCAGGCGGGCCGGGCTGTGGAATCTGTTTTTGCCGGACAACGAGTACGGAGCGGGTCTGACGAATCTCGAATATGCGCCGCTGTGCGAGATAATGGGCCGCTCGCTTATCGCGCCGGAGGTGTTCAATTGCTCGGCGCCGGATACGGGCAATATGGAGGTGCTTGTCCGGTACGGCACCCGGGAGCAGAAGGACAAATGGCTCCTGCCGCTGCTCGAAGGGAAGATCCGCTCGTGCTTCTCGATGACGGAGCCGGATGTGGCGTCCTCGGATGCGACGAATATCGAGGCGACAATCGAGCGCGAGGGGGAGGAGTATGTCGTGACCGGGCGCAAATGGTGGTCTTCCGGGGCGGGAGATCCGCGCTGCAAGGTGGCGATCGTGATGGGGAAGACCGATCCGGGCGCGCCGCGCCATGAGCAGCAGTCGATGATTCTGGTGCCGATGGATGCGCCCGGCGTTCGGATCCGCCGCATGCTGCCCGTATTCGGCTATGATCATGCGCCGCACGGGCATGCCGAGATCGAGTATGACCGCGTGCGCGTGCCGGCGGACTCGATGCTGTGGGAAGCGGGCACAGGATTCGCGATCGCGCAAGGGCGGCTCGGCCCCGGCCGCATCCATCATTGCATGCGGCTGATCGGGGCGGCGGAACGGGCGCTCGAGCAGTTATGCCAGCGCGTGCGGCGGCGCACGGCATTTGGCAAGACGCTCGCCCGGCAGGGCGTCGTTCAGGAGTGGATCGCCGCGTCGCGAATCGAGATCGAGCAGGCGCGTCTGCTGACGCTGAAGGCGGCCTATATGATGGATACGGTGGGGAACAAGGCCGCCAAGGCGGAGATTGCGATGATTAAGGTCGTCGCGCCCAATATGGCCCTGCGGGTGCTGGACCGGGCTATTCAGGCGCTGGGCGGCGCCGGGGTCAGCGAGGATTTCCCGCTCGCGTCGCATTGGGCCAATGCGAGAACGCTGCGACTCGCGGATGGACCGGATGAGGTGCATCAAGCGGCCATCGCCAAGCTGGAGCTTCGCAAATACGAAGATTGACGATTAATGTGAGCGATTGCAAAGTTGTGAGTCAATTCAATTTCTGCCATCCAGAAAGGGGAGACAGGAATGAATGTCAGGCAATTATTCGACTTGACGGGCAAGACGGCGATCGTTACCGGCGGCGGCCGCGGGCTTGGGGCGCAGATCGCGCAAGGACTGGCGGAAGCCGGGGCCAATCTGGTCCTGTGCTCGCGGAAGGAGGAAGCGTGCCGGGAGACGGCCGCTCGCATCGAGCGGGATACGGGCGTGAGATGCCACGCGATGGCTTGCGACGTCAGACTTCCGGACGAGGTGCGGCGGGTGGCGGAGCGAACGGCGGAGATCTATGGCCGCATCGACATTCTGGTCAACAACAGCGGGGCCTCCTGGGGCGCGCCCGCTGTCGAGATGCCGCTCGAAGCGTGGAACAAAGTGATGGATATTAACGTGACGGGGACATTCCTCATGTCGCAGGCGGTCGGCCGGATGATGATCGGGCAGGGCGGAGGCACAATCATCAACATCGCTTCCGTAGCCGGCCTGAGCGGAACCGATCCGCAGTGGCTCGATGCCGTCGGCTACAGCGCTAGCAAGGGAGCGGTCATCGCGTTGACGAGGGATCTGGCGGTCAAATGGGGCCAGCATCAGATTCGCGTCAATGCGATTGCGCCCGGGTTTTTCCCGACCAAGATGACCCGCGAGGTGCTCCATCATGGAAGCGATCAGATCCTCCGTCTTACTCCGCTCGGGCGGCTCGGCTCGGACAGCGATCTCAAGGGGAGCGCCGTATTTCTGGCGTCTGACGCTTCCAATTACATGACCGGAGCGGTGCTGGCCGTGGATGGGGGCATGTCGGCCATGTAGCGCCGCGAGGGTGCCGGTCGTGCTGAATGTCAGGCATGGCTGTTTTTCGGGCATGTCGGCCATGTAGCGCCGCGAGGGTGCCGGTGGTGCCGAGTGCCAGCCATGGCCGTTTTTGGGGAATGGCAGCCATGCAGCGTGGCAGCAGTGCTGGCGAAGGAAGCAGTCATGTCCTTGAACAGGATTGAATAGGAATGGTACGGAAAAGGGGGCTTATCAAAACGATGTCCAAGCAAAAGGCAGTGCCGAAGGACACGATTCCCGTGCGCCGGGGCGAAGAGCTGGACGTGGCCGCGCTTGACGCATATATACGGGAGCATCTCGACCTTCCGGACGGAGGCTCGATCGAGGTCGAGCAGTTCGGGGCGGGACATTCGAACTTGACTTATCTGATTCGCGCCGGAGATTGGGAGGCGGTCGTGCGCCGGCCTCCGCTCGGCCCGGTGGCGCCGCGGGCGCATAATATGGAGCGCGAGTTCACGCTGCTGAAGCGGCTCCATCCTTTGTTCCCGCTTGCTCCCCGTCCGTATCTGTACTGCGGGAATTCTTCGGTGATCGGCAGTCCGTTTTTTGTGATGGAGAGACGGCATGGAATCATTCTGGATCGGGAATTTCCCCCGCATGTGGAATATACGCCCGCGCTGGGCAAGGAGATCTCCGCAACGATGGTGTCGACACTCGCGCAGCTTCATGAAGTGTCTTATGAAGAGGCGAATCTGCGGGCGATCAGCCAACCGGAAGGCTTTATGCGCCGTCAGGTCCAGGGCTGGGTGGAACGCTATGAACGCGCCAAGACGGAGGAGATTCGGGAAGCGGAGCAGCTTCAGAAGTGGCTGATCGATACTCTGCCCGCTTCGCAGGCCCCTGCCGTGATCCATTATGATTACAAGCTGAACAACGTGATGTTTTCCCGCAGCCATCCCAGCGAGATGACCGGCGTGTTCGACTGGGAGATGGCGACGGTCGGCGATCCGATGGCCGATGTCGGAGCGGCGCTCAGCTATTGGTTCGAGCGGGACGATCCGCCGGAGCTGCTTCGCGGGCTGGGGCATCCGCCGTTGACGGTGCAGCCGGGCTTCATGACGCGGGATGAATTCCTGGAAGCCTATGCGGCCAGAAGCGGCCGCGATATGTCCGGCATTTCGTATTATTTGACGTTTGCTTATTTCAAGCTGGCCGTCATTTGTCAGCAGATCTATTACCGCTGGAAAAAAGGACAGACGAACGATGAGCGGTTTGCCCGCTTCGGTGACACTGTCCGAGCGCTGATCGCGCATGCTTGGCGGCAGACGGAACGAAGACAGCTTTAAGCTCTTGAGCTCTGACTTTATCCGTTCCGGACTTTTGACCATTCATATGCAAGAGGAGGAGATTATGGGTGACACGTCCCCATTTTGCGTTTTGGCCTGCACGCATGCCGCTTACGCTCGCGGTGCCGGACACGACACTGAGCGACAATCTCGAAGTGACCGCCCGCCGTTATCCGGACCGGACGGCGATCATCTATTATGATCAGGTTATCACCTACCGAACGTTGAGAGACGAAGTCAACCGCATGGCCGCTTATTTAATGCATCTGGGCGTCGACCAAGGCGACCGCGTGCTGATCTACATGCAGAACAGTCCCCAGTACATCATTTCCTACTATGCGATTATGCGGTGCGGAGGCATCGTCGTGCCGATCAATCCAATGAATCTGACGGAGGAGCTCTCCTTCTATATCAAGGACGGCAGCGTCAAAATCGGTCTGGTCAGCCAGGAGCTGTATCCGCGCATCGAGCCGCTGCTGGGAACGACCTGTCTGGAACGCATCATTCTCGCCGCTTATTCCGACTACTGTCCGAATCCGGGCGCGGATGCCCCGGACTTCGTCAAGGCTCCCCGGCTGGAACCGGCCTCCCAACAAGTCATCCCGTGGGCGGAAGCGATGGGAGCCGCTATCGAAGCGCAGTCTGTCCCGGAGACGGCAGGGAGCGATCTGGCGGTCTTGCCGTACACGTCCGGGACGACCGGCCAACCGAAAGGCTGCATGCATACCCATAAATCGGTGCAGGCGAACGTGATTGCGACGGCCTTCTGGGGAGCGCTGACCCCGGAATCGATCGTGCTGTCCACGCTTCCCCTCTTCCATGTGACCGGTATGGTGCACGGCATGCACACGCCTATCTATATGGGGGCCGCCATCGTCATGATGACGCGGTGGGATCGCAATACGGCCGCGCGGCTCATTGCAGCTCGCAAGTGCACGCATTGGACGGGAATCAGCACGATGATTATTGATTTTCTGGCCAATCCCGAGCTTCCGCAATATGATCTGAGCTCGCTGGTCGCCATTACCGGAGGCGGGGCGGGGCTGCCGGAGGCGGTCGGCGAGAAGCTGCATCAGGTCACCGGCATCCGGTTCGTGGAAGGCTACGGCTTGTCGGAGACGATGGCGCAGACGCATTTCAATCCGCTCGATCGCCCGAAGCTGCAATGTCTCGGCATTCCGTCCTTTGACGTGGACGCGCGCATTATTGACCCGGTCACGCTGGAGGAGAAGGGCCCCCGCGAAGAAGGGGAAATCATCCTGAACGGCCCGCAATTATTTGAAGGCTACTGGAACAACCCGTCGGCAACGAAAAACGCCTTCGTCGAGATAGACGGCCAACCGTTTCTCCGCTCCGGGGATATCGGCTACTGCGACGAGGAAGGCTATTTCTTCATCGTCGACCGGGTGAAGCGCATGATTAACGCTTCCGGCTTCAAAGTATGGCCGACCGAAGTGGAGTCGATTCTATATAAGCATCCGGCGATTAAGGAAGCCTGCGTCATCGGGGTGCCGGACAAGAGAAAGGGCGAAGAGATTAAGGCTTACGTCGTCCTGCAGGAAGACAAGCGCGGCACGGTAACAGAGGACGATATCATTAGCTGGGCGCAGCAGCATATGGCTGCCTATAAATATCCGCGCCTAGTCGAATTTGTCGCTTCGCTTCCGGTGACCGGCAGCGGCAAAATATTATGGCGCAAGCTCCAGGAGGAGGCTTGGGACAAAGCGAAGCAGCAGGCACATGCAGGCCCCCAATAGAAGCAGGCGCCATACACGCGATGAGGGGAGATCAGACTTGGAGCCGTCCATGAAAGAGAAGATTATGAAGCATAGCATTGCGCTTTTCGAAGCGAAGGGGTTCAGCGAAGCCTCGATCCAGGACATTGTCGACACGCTGGGCGTGACCAAGGGGACCTTCTATTATTACTTCGCGAGCAAGGAACAACTGCTGACGCAGATCCATCTGCAGTATATTGATTACATGCTGGAGGAGCAGCGCCGCATCATCGAGCAGCCGGATCGATCCTGGCGAGAGAAGCTGTCCGGGATCATCCTCATGATGATTCGGGCAATCGAAGGCCAAGGCGGCAGGGCGCGCATCTTTTTCCGTGAACTCCTTCATATTACGGGCGACAATCTCGCGGCTATCACACAGAAGCGGGATCGCTTCCGGCTGAATGTGCAATCTATCATCGAGCGGGGAATGGATAGCGGCGAGTTCCGGGATGATCTGCCGGCAGACATGATGGCGTTCAGCATCCTCGGCGCCTGCAACTGGGGCTATACCTGGTTCAAGCCCGACGGTCCGTTGTCCGATGCCGAGGTGGCGGCTGTCTATACCGAGCTGTTCTTGAACGGGATGAGCAAGTAAGAGGGGAAGCAGAGAGAAGAACAGAGCCGCAGGGAGGAAAAACTCCTTACGGCTCTTTTTGCATACATTGCGGACACCGTGCGCTTCTATCGTCTACCTCTCCTCAATAAGAGGCCGATTGGCGCTCCACGCCTGCTCTTCCTTGGCTCGCCCGGAGGAATAGGCGTAATCGTAGATCGATTCCAATTGCTTCGCCATATATTCGGGAGAATAGGGCGTGTCTTGGTCCAGCCAGTTCACCAATACACCGAGATGGGCGAACAGAACGTAGTGGCTCACAATCTCTTTGTTCAAGCCGTTCACTGGGCGCGGCGTCAGCTTCAACGCTTCGAAGGCCTGGCTGAACTGCTTGTATAACATTTCCGTGAAGCGGTTGTTGAAATACGTTCTGGCATTGTCTCCGAACATCGTTTTGTAGAAATCGCGATGCATGCGGAAATGGGAGAACAAGCGGATCACTTGCTTTTCCGGGTATGCATGGGTCATGATCCGCTTTTCATCTTCGGTTGGCCCGACCGCTTTGGCGAGCTCCTCCAGCATGTCGTCCACGCTTCGTTCGAACAGATCGTATTTGTCTTGATAATGCAAATAGAACGTCCCTCGATTAATGTCCGCCCGTTCGGCAATATCCTGCACCGTGATCGCTCCGAACTCTTTTTCATTCATCAATTCAATTAATGCGCGTCTTATTCGTTTTTTCGTTCTTTTGACTCGCCGATCCGTCGTGTTGGACATCAAGCTTCACCTTCTTATTTACAAATTATTTACCCAAAAATCAACAATCTGGCTGCATGTGTACGGTAATGAACAGATGACAGCGAACTGCGTATTGAACAAATAACAGGCCTTGGTAAAATTATACTCATCCAATTGGATGGTTTTCAATAATACATCTATTTACTAGTGCTAGTGGCTAATTTAACCTTTTTGAAGGAGTGGAAGCCATTGATGAACTGCGTTAATTTGGACCGCGTGAACCGGACTCATCTGCCGATCGCGGGCGGCAAGGGAGCCAATCTGGGAGAGCTGCGGCAAGCCGGTTTTCCCGTTCCGCCGGGATTCTGCATTACGACTTCTGTCTATGATGCGGTAGTGGGACAATCGGCTCGAATGGACTCTTTCTATGAAAAACTCAGTCTCTTGAAGGCCGAGGATTACAAGGAGATCCGATCCCTAAGCCAGCGCATGCGGCAGCATATCATCGGCTTGCCCATCCCTGATGAGATGATTGAAGACATTCTCGGCGCATGGAGAGAAATGGGCGACCATCCTGTCGTCGCCGTTCGTTCCAGCGCGACGGCGGAGGATTTGCCGACAGCTTCCTTTGCCGGGCAGCAGGATACGTTCTTGAATGTCACAGGGGAGCGGCAGCTCTTCGAGGCCATTCGGCAGTGCTGGTCCTCTCTCTTTTCCGAACGAGCTATCGCCTACCGGATTAACAGCGGCTTCGATCATCGTTCCGTCCGGCTGGCCGTCATCGTCCAGCTCCTGATCGTGCCTGACGTGTCAGGGGTCATGTTCACCGCCGATCCGATTACGGGGAACCGGCGCGTCATCTCGATTGATGCCAGCTTCGGGCTGGGGGAAGCGCTCGTATCGGGGCTCGTCAACCCTGATTTGTACCAGGTCAGGCAAGGCGAGATCGTGAAGAAGCAGATCTCGTGCAAGCAGTCGGCTGTCTGTACGCTCACCGGGGGAGGCACGGCAGTCGAAGGGATCCCCGAGCAGAAGCAGAAGGAGCAGGCGCTGTCCGATGAGGAGATTGTGACTCTGGCTCGGATAGGCGAGCGGATTCAAGCTCATTACGGGTCGGAGCAAGATATTGAATGGTGCCTGTCCGGAGGACAGTTTTACATTGTTCAGGCCAGACCGATTACTTCTATTTTTCCGATACCGAAGGCGTCTGACGATGGGCTGCATATATATTTCTCGTTCGGCCATATACAGATGATGACGGATGCGATGTCGCCCGCCGGAATGTCGATCTGGCAAACGCCGAGGGAACGGGCTTTTGTCGGGGAGGGCCGCGTGGAACCGCTGGTAGAAGCCGGCGGCCGGCTCTTCATGGATGCAACGCGTTCGCTGAAGGACAGCTTGGCCCGGAAGGTGACGCTGCAGATGATTGGCAAGATGGACGCCCTGATAGCCAGCGCGGCCAGACAAATCCTGGACCGTTTTCCGGTCAAGGAAAAGTCCACTTCCGATTGGGAGGGGCTGGAAGAGATGCTCCCCCGGCTTGCGACGCAAGTGCTTAAGGATATGCTGGAGGGAGAGGGCCAAGCGGCTTACAAGGAGGTCGAGGACGGAGCGGATCACTATGTGGATATATGCCGGCAGCGTCTGGACGAATGCGGCGGAGCCGACAAAATAACGTATATTCATCAAAATTTCGAGTCTTTAGGCCACTATTTGATGGGCGAGAACTTTCACTACATGGTGGCGTCCATGGTGGCGCAGCATCTGCTCGAGCTGCTGGCGAAATGGTGGAACTTCGACGGCGGCGAACTGATCACGCTGAACAAATCCCTGCCCTTCAATGTCACGGGCGAGATGGGACTGGAGCTGGGGGATGTGGCGGATATCTGCCGGCCTTACCCGGAGCTGGTCGCGTATTTGCGGAACGCGGCCGAGGACGGATTTATGGAGGGGCTGGACGCCATTGCCGGAGGCCCGGAATTCAAGGCGGCCTTCGCGCAGTGGCTGGAACGATACGGCGTTCGCTGCCCGGGAGAGATTGACATCATGCGAACGCGTTGGGCGGAACGGCCTTATATGCTGATCCCATCGATTGTGGGACATCTGGACAGCGTCAAGCACGGAGAGCATCGCGAACGCTTCCGCCAAGGAGAGCAGGAAGCCGAGAGGGCCGCCGGACGCATTTTGTCCCAAGTCCGCAGTCGGGAAGACGGAGCTTTCAAGGAACGGATCGTGTCCCGGCTGATTACCGTTTACCGCAGCTTCATGGGCTTGCGGGAGCATCACAAATTCGTGCTGGTCCGTCATTTGGCGCTCTATCGGAAAGTGGTGCTGGAGCTGGGCGATGATCTCGCGGTAGAGGGCGTCCTGCCCGCACGGGACGATATTTTCTTCCTGGCCTTGCCTGAAATGAAGGAAATTCTAAACGGCAGCTTCGAAGACGATGTTCCATCGCTGATCGCGGCACGCAAGGAGAGCTTCAAGCACTATCAGCGGCTCCAGCCGCCGCGCGTCTTCACGAGCGAAGGCGAGATTATCGAGGGCAGGCTGGAAGGCGGCGATGCCCCGGAAGGCGCCTTGATTGGACTGCCGGTCTCTCCAGGCATCGTCGAAGGCAGAGCGAGGGTCGTGCTTGATCCGAGCACGGCTGCGCTGAAGGAAGGCGAGATTCTGGTGGCGCCGTTCACCGATCCGGGCTGGACGCCGCTGTTCCAGCAGGCGAAGGGGCTTATCACCGAGATTGGCGGCATGATGACGCATGGCTCCGTCATCGCCCGCGAGTATGGCATTCCCGCCATCGTCGGGGTCGATCGTGCGACGACGCTCATCCGCGACGGCGCGCTGCTTCGCCTGGACGGCACCGCGGGGCATGTGATCGTGCTGGAAGAAGCGCATACTATGGCCTGATACCTTCGTCTATATATAAGCAGGAACGAACCGCGATTTGCCGGAAAAAGGCAGAACGCGGTTCTTTGTTTCTCCACGGAAATATGCCAATATAGTCGTAAGGGGATGAGTGAATGTTCAACGATTTCAAGCTCGTAGATGGACGTCCTGCTTCCGTTCAGGTGAAGGACTATATCAAGGAGTTGATTTATAAAGGAATTTTGCGCGCCGATCAGAAGCTCCCTTCGACCCGCGAGTTCGCCTCCTTATGGCAATTGAGCCGCAACACGGTCATGACGGCGTACCGGGAGCTGGAGGACGAGGGACTGATCCATTCCGTGGCGGGCAAAGGCAGCTATGTCGCGCAAGAGGTCGTGCCGGCCGTGGACGGCGCGCGGCTGGAATGGAAGGACATGATCGGGGCGTGCGCCCGCACGGCCGAGGAGCTCGATCTGATGAAGCACGGCGTTCGCTGGGAGAAGGGGATGATTTCCTTCACGAGCATTGCCCCGGACGAGAAGCTGTTCGATCTGGATAATGTGAAGCGGGCCTTTCTCGATCGGATGTCGCTCGAAGGCGAGATTCTGCTGAACTACGGCTACGCGAAAGGCTACAAGCCGTTAATCGACTACCTGATGCGATATATGGAGACGAAGGGCGTGGATCTGACCGGCAAAGATCTGCTGGTGACGAACGGCTTTACCGAAGGGCTCGACCTTGTCCTCTCGGCCGTGCACAAGCCGCACCGGCGTGTGCTGTGCGAAAACCCGACTCATCATACGGCGCTCAAGCTGTTCAAGATGCACGGCATGGAGATCACGGGAATCCCCATGCAGGAGGACGGACTCGAGCTTGAGGAGTTGGAGCGGGCGTTGGTCCGGCAGTCCTTCGATCTGGCCTACCTGATTCCGTCCTATCATAATCCGACCGGCATCGTCATGTCCCCGGAGAAGCGGATGGAGGCCTTGCGCCTGTTCGGCGATTACCGTATTCCGGTCATCGAGGACGGCTTCAACGAGGAGCTGCGCTATTCCGGGTCGCATGTCGCCCCGCTCATTGCCTGCGGCGGCAGCGGGAACAACGTGGTCTATATCGGCAGCTATTCCAAGGTGCTGTTCCCGGGGATTCGCGTTGGCTGGGTGCTGGCGGATCGGGAGCTCATCGATTATTTGGAGAGCATGAAGCGGGCGCGGAGCATTCATACGTCTACGCTCGATCAAGCGATTTTATTTCAATATTTGCATAACGGCAATTTCGAAAAGTATATCAAACGGGCCCGCAATGCTTACAAGCGCAAATATGAGCTGGCCGTTCAATGGTGCCGGGAGCATATTCCGTTCGCCAGGCTGAGCGGCTACGGAGGACTGCACTTATTCATTGAACTGCACGAATCGTTGGCCGCGCGCGATGTGCTCAGCGCATGTGTGCGGCAGGGCGTTGTCTTTACGCCTGGCGATATTTTTCATACCGATGGTTCCGGGGCCAATACGTTCCGGCTCGGCTTCTCGCGCGTCTCGGAAGGAGAATTGGAGGCAGGTATCGCGACGATAGGCCAGATGGTCAGGCAGCTCATGGGGGAGGGAACCGGATGCAGGCGATAAAAGTCGGCGTGATCATGGGAGGCGTCTCCTCTGAGCGCCAAGTGTCGCTCATGACGGGGAAGGAAATGATGGCGCATCTGGATGAGAAATATGATCCGATACCCATTGAACTGAATTCAACGGAAGAGCTTATCGACAAGGTCAAAGGGGTGGATATCGCCCTATTGGCGCTGCATGGCAAATACGGCGAGGACGGAACGGTGCAGGGCACGCTGGAAACGATCGGCATCCCATATACCGGTTCCGGCGTCTTATCCAGCAGCCTGTGCATGGATAAAGAGCTGACGAAGAAAATCATCCGCTTCGAGGGATTGGCGACGCCGGACTGGAAGTTAATTTCTTCGCTCGATGGGCTGGATACGGCGGAAGCCGGGCGGCAACTCGGCTATCCCGTCGTCGTGAAGCCGAATACGGGCGGCTCCAGCATCGGCGTGCAGATTGCGGACGGCCCGGACCGTCTGCGTCAAGCCGTGGCGGACGCGCTGGCGTGGGACCGGGAAGTGCTGCTGGAGCAATATATTGCCGGCGAAGAAATTACGTGCGCGGTGCTGAATGGAGTGTTGCTGCCCACGGTATCGATCAAGGCCCAGGCTCATTTCTTCGACTATTCATCCAAATATTGCGACGGCGGGGCGGAGGAGGAAGTCATTGAATTGCCCGAGCCGTGCGGCAAGGCGGTTCGCGAGGCCGCCCTCCGCATCTATCAGGCCATGAAGTGCAGCGTGTATGCCCGCATCGACATGATGCTTGCCGATGGGGTTCCTTATGTATTGGAAGTGAACACGCTTCCGGGGTTGACCAAGAACAGCCTGCTCCCGAAAAGCGCCAAAGCGGCGGGCCTGTCGTACAGTCGGCTGCTGGATGAAATCATAACGCATTCTTTGCATACAAGAACGACAAAAGAAGCAGGTCTCCCCGGGCGGTAACGGTTGGAGATCTGCTTCTTTATTTCCAGAGGTTTTTGGTGGAGCAGGTCTATAGGGCTCACCCATGAATCTGTGTATCAAGATCGCCCGTGATCGCACGCTCGCAGGGGGCCTATTATGGCGAGTGGGAAAGCGGATAGGACAGAATGTCCCTGACAGATGGCATGGAATCTGCATTATATGTAGTGTACAAAACCGAAAGATGGGATGATGACTTACGCCCGTAAAGGGCTAGGGGAGTGGTGCGCGATGAAGAAATGCATTGTGTTCGCCAACTGCCATGGCATTCCGATTCGCAAATATTTGACTTCGTCGGCGACGTTCTGTCAACTTTACGAATTGGTAGAGGTGCCGATGATCCAAGTATGCAATCAGGCCACCGGCATCGGCGATCACCTGCTGAGCCAATGCGATCTGTTCATCTATATGAGAACGAGCGATGCCTTCGGGCCTTATCTGTCCACCGACTATATATTGACCCGACTGCCGGATCACTGCATCCGTATCAGCATCGGCAATGCTTATTTCATGTCCTATTATCCGCAATTCATTCCGGACAATAAGGAGCCGCTATTCGCCTATGCGGATCAGAATGTCATCCGCTTGCTCCAAGCGGGAGCAAGCAAAGAGATGATTATTGCTGCCTTATCTGAAGAGAATTACTATTCGGCTCCGTTCTTGCAGCAATATCATCATGATTTCATGCTCAACCTGCGGAGCCGGGAATCGGGAATCGATATTCCTCTGGCCGATTTCATCGAACAGAACTTCCGGAAGGATCATTTATTCGCCACGATATGCCATCCGCGGTTCCAGATTATCCGGTACTTGGCGATGAGCATTTTGGAGCGGCTTCATATTTCCGGCCAGGAGATAGCGCATATCGTTCACGACACGGCCTTCCTCGATCTGATTCACCCGATATACCCGAGCGTCATCAAGCATCTGGGGCTGAGCTTCGTGCGGCCGGAGGACCGGGTGTACACCTTGGGCGGAGACATTCTGACCTTCCCGGAATATATTGCGCGGTATGTCGATTATCATGCGCAGGCGATGAGAGGGAGCTAGAACCGTGCCTTGCCTCAGGCTGGCGAGAGTCCAGCGGCTTGATCCGGGACTAGATTTTTTCCAGTCAAAAAGAGTCCATAAGAATAGCCGTTTCTTCCTGGACAGAAAGAAACGGCTGAAGAGCTTAAGAGAAATGATCAGTCAAGCTCAATGGGAACTGTACGTTGATTTACAAGCCGGGCATTCTTCGCATCCGTCACATCATAGGTTGTGACGATTAGCTCGGCGCCAATTACGCCGGAAAAGGAACCTTTCCCGGTTACTTCAATAGAAGAAAAGCGATTAGCTGCAGCTCCGTAACCACTTGTAGTAATCTGAACTCCGGCATTTTTGATTTCTTGCTGCTGACTGGCTGTCAGGCCGGCATAATGTACCCCCAGGTAATTGTCGTAGGTGAATTTCTTGCTATCTTGCATGCCCATCCAACCCGTATATATGCCGGTCGCGTTGATGATGCTGCGATTAGCCATCGTGCTTTCTGTCCGGCCTGTAAATACGACATCTCCGCGATACGTTCTTTGACTGAACTCCACTACCGTTTTATACGTTTTATGCGGGGGAACCTTCACGGGCTGCGGCGGGACTTCCAACGTGTAGGATTCACTTGTTGTATTGGTTTCTGTACTGCCTGTGTTGTACTCCAGATTGATTTTGCCTGCGCCCTCCAAAATCAACGGAAGAATGAATTTATTGCCGAGATCCCCGGCTCCGCCAACCTTAAATCCGCTGGAGATACTGGTTGAAGTTGATTCTGTATACGTCTTGCTGTATTTCAAGGTGTTGTAAGATTGCTCTTCATCCAAATTATTTGGAAATGTGTTTTCTCCGATAAATATAGGTATCGTTGAATCATAGTGTATATTTTCCGTTCTCGCCTCAATAGACAGGTCGATTACAGGCGTAACGCTATCCGGATTCGCTCGAAGCGTGTATCTAAAACCGTTACTTTCCGGGTTGGCAACCGTATTTGCCAGATGATTTTTATAATAATACGTGCCTACCTTTTTAAGCACTTCATTGACATCTACGATCCCGATGCTTTTTTCCTGGGCAATCGATGCTTCGGCATAAACCTGAGGCGGTGCGGAAGCGCTTCCAAGCATAAGGGCAGAAAGCCCGATGACAAGGCCATGTTTCAGAACATGTTTTCTCATTGTGTATTCCCTCCAATTGAGTATGATGATGATTTCGCTCCCTAAGCCTCCTTTCCTTCGGGTTAAGGTTATCGTAGCACGGCTGGCGTTTCCTCATGGCATAAGGATTGTTATATTTTGTAGCGATCATGTTAATTGCCCGGGATAAGCAAAAAACGAGCGCCCCCTGCACAGGTCAGGGGGCGCTCGCCGCGGCACGTCATACTACGTTGCGGTGCTTTCTTAATTTATCTCTATTAACTTATGATTTGTCCAATCAAGTATATATTTTGTAGTAAAGGTTGAATGGGAGGTGTCTTTGTCATTGCTTCCTACCCAAAAACCAAGACCAAATAGTTCATTATGCCATTGCAGCTTATAACTGTCTTGCGTTCTTCCTAAATGTACAGTTAATTGAGAAGTGGAATCCGTTTTATCGGCAATGACAACGGCGACTACGGCAGGAGAAAAGCTATAGGCCGCCAAAGCAGGCATCTGATCGCTAGAAAGAAAATTATCTTTTGCCCAAACTTGGCCGTTACGAGATTTACTAAAAAGCTCATTGCCATAATTCACAGTAAATGAATCCCTATTATAGGGTCCCCACCCTTGGTTCATAGCAGAAACAAACGGAACCGTCCATTCCACTTTTTTATTGGTATCGGTTCTTAAATTCGTCTTGTAGTCTGCTTGTTCATAAGAAACGGAGGTTGACCAATTGTTACTGCTGTTCGGGATACTGCCTATTGTACCGCCAATGGTATATCCAATGGTAGAGGATACCGTTTTTTTATCAATTGTATTCGTAGGAGATACCTTGAAAAAATCCCCGCTTCCGTTTAATTCCATTGCTATCCGATAAGAAGATGCCCAATGCAATGTCGCTCTATAATACCCTGGATACGTATCCTGCTCAGGAAAAGAGATTTTTCTGTCCGCATCAATGTTGCTTCCTTCTGTCGTAATGACTGCAATTTGCTTATTACTATGGGGATCGTCAATGAAGGAAACAGAAAGAGAGGTTTTTATTTTTTCATTGCCAAACCTTGTAGATAAGTTATTGTATACCTTGGCGCCTTGTCCAATATCGATTGGAGAATTTTTCGCTACTTGTGCAGAGACAGATGCTCCATTCAATGTTAGGGATCCTAGTAGAATAGCAACTGCGGTTATACTTTTCAAAAATACTTGCGGCCTTTTTTTCTTTTTTATCATATGTTCCACTCCATTCATTTACTTTGGGTTACGATTGATCGTAGCATAGCTGCTGTCACCTCATTGCATAAGGATTGTTATATTTTGTATCAATCATGTTAATGGTTCGGGGAATATTGCCAGATACCGAGTTTGAGCGGATCAACGTTCACGCCACTAGGCGCTTTTGGAACTATCGTCTGATGCGGGTGTGTCCCGTTTTGTACTGACAAGCACGACAGCACTTTACGGGGGCGCTGCCGCCCCGGAAGATTGGGCGGGATAGGTTGATGAGGAAATGGTCCCAAGTACAAGAACCATTTATCACCGGCCAAAGTTAGGCGCGGAAGAGGAAGTCGGGAAGGCGGCGCATGTGGGAGACTTTCGTCCACAGTGCTGCGCATGTCGCGTTGTTTTCCTGAGAGAGCATCATTGATGGGCGTATACAGGCTGCATCGAGGCATTGATGCCAGAGATGTGGCCAGCGCTCACGAACTGGCCCTCAATTTGAGCGAGCCTGGTTATCGCATTTGTCAGCTTCGTTGGTCGTATTCCCCCTATAACACGGTAAAAGGGGGTGTCTCAAAAGTAGTATTTAACTACAGTGAGACAGCCCCCCTGATTCTATATGCTCGACTCGCCGAAAAACTGCAAAAATGCACCTTTCCTTTAAGATGTGTACTCCGTTACAGGGAATCCTGCAAAACGGCATCAATTTCACCCGTTTCTCTTCGACTTAGCTCAAAAGGGCCTAAAATGATGTAGCTGTGCAGCAATTCCTCGAAATGTGGACTCATTGAGCCGAAATTCCTGTAAAATAGCAGTAATTCCCTCCACATGTGAAAACCCCAGGAGATTATGATGTCTCCAGAAGGCGATGACGCTCTGAATGCCAAGGATTCACTGCCTCGTCCATCCTCCAATGCCGTTCCAGCCACCGCTTTTGAAGCGGCTGCCGGTGCTTCCCTTTTTCATGTCTCGGAATCAGAGCTTCATGCGGCGGAACGATTCATGCGCTGCCTCCACGGTGCGCTCGATGTCTTCGCCGGTATGCGCCGTCGTCAGGAACCAGGCCTCATACTTCGAAGGCGCGAGGCAGATGCCCTGGTCGAGCATATGGCGGAAGAAGGCGGCGAAGGCCTCGCTGTCCGTGTCTTGCGCTTCGTCGTAGTTCGTCACCGGATGATCGCAGAAATGCGTCGAGAACGATCCGCGAATCCGGTTGATCGTGAGCGGAATGCCGTAACGATCGGCTCCTTCCTGAATGCCTTCCGTCAAGCGGACGGTCAGCTCCTCCATGCGCTCGTAGACGCCGGGCTCGGAGAGCACCTCCAGGCAAGCGATGCCTGCCGAGATCGAGGCAGGGTTGCCTGCCATCGTGCCTGCCTGATAGGCCGGACCGAGCGGAGCGACCTGCTCCATGACATGCTTCCGTCCGCCGTAGGCGCCGATCGGCAGCCCGCCGCCGATAATCTTGCCCATCGCGGTCAGATCCGGCTCGATGGCCGCATGATCCGGGAAGGCGGCGTACGTCTGCGTGGAGCCGTAATGGAAGCGGAACGCGCTGATGACCTCGTCGTAGATGACGAGGGAGCCGTTGGCGCGCGCGAGCCGGCAGAGCCCTTCCAGGAAGCCGGGCTTCGGCATGACCATGCCGAAGTTGCCCACGATGGGCTCGACCATGACGGCGGCCACCTCGTCGCCCCAGCGCTCAAGCGCCGCCTGCAAGCTGTCCAGGTCATTGAACGGCACGGTGATAACCTCTTGGGCGATGCTGGCCGGAATGCCGGCGCTGTCCGGCACGCCGAGCGTGGACGGGCCTGAGCCGGCGGCCACGAGCACGAGGTCGGAGTGGCCGTGGTAGCAGCCGGCGAACTTGATGACCTTCTCGCGCTTCGTGTAGGCGCGGGCGACCCGGATCGTCGTCATGACGGCCTCGGTGCCGGAGTTGACGAAGCGGACCTTGTCCATGGAAGGGACCGCTTCCTTCAGCATGAGGGCCAGCTTGATCTCCAGCTCGGTCGGCGTGCCGTAGAGCGTGCCGTTCTGGGCGGCCCGCACGATTGCTTCCGTCACGTGAGGGTGGGCATGCCCCGTAATAATCGGGCCGTAAGCGGCCAAATAATCGATGTACCGGTTCCCGTCCACATCCCAGAAATGAGCGCCCTGCGCGCGATCCATGAAGACGGGAGCGCCGCCGCCTACTGCCTTGAAGGAGCGGGACGGACTGTTCACGCCTCCGACGATATGCTGCAGCGCTTCTTCATACAATTGGGCGGAACGTTGTCGGTTCGTAGTCATGGGGATGTATCTCCTTTATTGTCGTTGTTTTCTCCCGATGCGGAGTCCTCGAGCTTATCGTTCAGAGCATCTTGAATGTACTGCTTCAGCCGGTCCTGGTCCAGGACTTGAAGCACGGCGGACTGATTGACCATCAGGTCCGCCACATTGTCCATCGGCGGAAGCTGATGGCTCTGGCCGATCGTACTGTCATATCCGAGCGCGGCCAGCTTGATGAGATCATCGGCGGTCAGATTGGTCTCCACATAAGGGGAGACCTTATTGATGAGCGCCGGAAGCTGAATGATCGACCAGGCGGACTTGAGCTTGTCGGCCACCGCCGTCAGCAGCTCGCGCTGGCGCTTCGTCCGGGCGAAGTCGGACATGGCATCATACCGGAATCGTACATACATGAGTGCAGTTTTGCCGTTCAACATCTGTTTTCCTTTTTTCAGATCAATATCGAATTCGTGGTTGTCCGCCTTGCTCGTATACTTCATATCCTTCTCGACATCGAATTCCACCCCGCCAATCGCATCGATTAACTGGATAAAGCCTTGAAAATCGGTATACACGTAATACTGGATGTCCAATCCGGTCAGATTGCCGACCGTCTTCATCGCCAGCTCCGGTCCGCCGTAGGCGAGAGCGGCATTGATGCGATCCTGGCCGAACCCGGGAATATCGACGTACGTATCCCGGAGAATGGAGAACAGATGCGCTTTGTCCGTGGCGGGATCGAATGAAGCGAGCAGCAGCGAATCCGAACGAGGGACCTCATTCGGATTCATCCCCCGCGAGTCGCCGCCCAGCAGCAAAATATTGACGCGCTCCGAGCCTTCCCATCTCGGCGGCTCGACCTCCTTCGGTTCGGGGAGGTTGTTCACGACTGGCGCGAAGCGGGACTGATCCGGCGGCTTCTGGAGGCTGTTCAGACTATTGTACATCGCCCAGATGTAGTAACCGACGCTGCCAATGAGCAGTACGAGCAATACAACGAGTGCGTGCTTCCAATACTTTTTGATCATCGATAGGTCCTTTCCGCATCCGGCGGAGCAGTAAAATGATGGAGTCGTCTCCGGCGCATTCATTCAAGTCGATATACATGCTATATTAAAAGGTATGGATGTTAGCCCCGCATCTTGTCTATTCATTATAAAATCTTTACGTTCCCAAAATCAATTCGGACCCCGGGCTTGTCCGTCCGGGGAGACTCGAGCATAGAGGCATGTTCCGCTCCGCGGCGGACAACCAACCGGACAACCAATTAGAAAGGGTGAGGCTGACAACGATGAATGCGATTGAAGTACGGGATCTGCGCAAGACCTTCCGCGTGCAGAAAAATCGGGAAGGACTGAGCGGCGCCTTACTCGACTTGTTCAAGCGCGAATATAATGAAGTGATGGCCGTGAAGGACATCTCCTTCACGATACCGCAGGGGGAAATATGCGGGTATATCGGCGAGAACGGCGCCGGCAAATCCACCACGATCAAAATGCTGACTGGCATCCTCGTGCCGACGGCCGGCGACATCCGGGTGAGCGGCTTCATCCCGCACGCCGAGCGGGAGCGGTTCGTCCAGGGCATCGGCGTCGTGTTCGGACAGCGGAGCCAGCTCTGGTGGGATATCGGGGTCATCGAATCGTTCCGTCTGCTGCGCAAGGTGTACCGGGTGCCGGAGGCAGACTTCAAGCGGCGGCTGGACGAGCTGATCGAGCGGCTGCAGCTTCAAGATCTGCTGAACCGGCCGGTAAGGAAGCTGAGCTTGGGCCAGCGCATGCGCTGCGAGCTGGTAGCGTCCCTGCTGCATCAGCCGTCGGTCCTGTTCCTCGACGAGCCGACCATCGGACTCGATATCGTCGTGAAGACGGAGATTCGCGACTTCCTCCTGACGCTGAACCGCGAGCATGGCACGACGATTCTGCTGACGACGCATGATCTGCAGGACATCGAAGCGCTCTGCACCCGCGTCATTATGCTGGATGACGGACGCATTATCTATGACGGAAGCCTGGACATGCTCAAGTCCACCTGGGGCCAAGGGCGAGAGGTCCGCTTCCAGTTCGCCAAGCCGATGCGCGCGGGCGATGCCGAGGCGCTTACTTCCGGTCTCGAAGGAACCTGGACGGTACACTCGCCATACGAAGCGAGCATTCATGTGCCGCTGGAGACGAATATTTCCGATGTCATCGGGCGCGTCGTCGGGGGAGCTTCTATCTCCGACCTGAAGATTGTAGAGACGAACACGGATGACATCGTCCGCGAGATTTACAAGACCGGCAATGCGGAGCTGCCGGAGCAATCCGGCGGGGCAGCCCCCGAAGGGAACGGCACGGCCGAAACCAACGGCACGGCTGGAACCGGCGCTGACGAAACCGATGCGGACGCCGAGCGGGAGAAGGATGCGGTGCTTCATGGCTAGCGCATATCTTGACTTAATCCGGATCCGGTTTTTGACGATGCTGGCTTACCGGGTCAATTATTATTCCGGTATTCTCATTTATACGCTCAGCATCGGCGTCTATTATTTCACTTGGCAGGCGATCTATGGGGGCCAAGGCTCCTTGGCGGGCTTCACCGCCGGGCAGATGACCACCTACATCGCGGTATCGTGGATGGCGCGCGCCTTCTATTTCAACAATATGGACCGCGAGATTGCGAACGAGATTCGGGACGGCAGCGTCGCGATCCAGTTCATCCGTCCTTATAACTATTTAATTGTGAAAATGATGCAGGCCTTCGGCGAAGGCATCTTCCGCCTGCTCTTGTTCATGACGCCGGGCATGATCATTGCCTGCCTGCTGTTCCCGGTAGAGCTGCCGACGGATCCGAAGCGCTGGCTCGTCTTCGCCTTGATGCTCTTTTTCAGCTTCCTGATCAATTCGCAGCTGAACATTCTTACGGGCCTGACTGCCTTTTTCGTCGAAAATAATGAGGGCATGATCCGGATGAAGCGGGTGGTCGTCGATCTGTTCTCTGGCGTGATCGTGCCGATCTCGTTCTTCCCGGGCTGGCTCATTACGCTGAACGAATGGCTGCCGTTCCAGGCGATTACGTTCTTGCCGAGCTCGGTGTTCACCGGCCGTATCGAGGACGCCCAGATTCTGTCGGTGATCGGGATACAGATCGTCTGGTTCGCCGTGCTGATCGTTCCTATTCTGTTGATGTGGCGGGCCGCCCGGCATCGCCTGTTCGTGCAAGGAGGGTAGGGCGCATGTACTATTTCGGTCTCGTAGGAGAATATTTGAAAAATTACTTGAAAACCCGCCTCACGTACCGTGCGGACTTCTGGGTCGAAATGCTGTCAGACCTGTTCTTCCAGGCGACGAACCTCATCTTCATCTTCGTCATCTTCATGCATACGCCGACGCTGGCGGGCTGGACGCGGGACGAGATGATTTTCGTCTACGGCTACTTCATGATTCCGTACGGCGTGTTCAGCTGCTTTTTCAATCTGTGGAACTTCAGCGAGCGCTATATTGTCAAAGGCGAGATGGACCGCATTCTGACCCGGCCAGCCCATAATCTGTTCCAGATTCTGCTGGAAAATGTCGACCCGCCGGCACTTATCGGTTCTGTCGTCGGGGCCGTCATGATGGGCGTCTGCTGGGCCCGGCTCGGACTCGGCTTCGGCTTAATCGAGCTGCTGATGCTGCTCGTCATGCTGGCTGGCTCGGTCATGGTCTACTTCGGCGTCTATGCGGCACTGACGTCGCTGTCGTTCTACACGGATGCCCCAACCGGCATCCTGCCGCTCGTCTTCAACATTCAGAGCTACGGGCGCTATCCGCTCACGATCTACAACCGCTTCCTTCAGGTGCTGTTGACCTGGGTGCTTCCGTTCGCCTTCGTCGGCATCGTCCCGGCCTCCTACTTCGTGGAGGGCAAGGGCATGGAGCAGATGGCCTTGCTGACGCCGCTGATGGGCATCGCCTTCTTCGCGCTCGGCCTGACGCTGTGGAACGTCGGCGTTAAGCGGTATCGCGGGGCGGGCTCGTAGCTTTCGGCCAGACACGTTCTATGGAGCGTAACAATGCCGTCGATTCTGGTTTCCATGCCGGGATCGACGGCATTGCTATTTTTTTGGGGGGGTGATATAGATGCTTAAAATAACCGAATTCAATGAAAAGAAGGACTCCATGTATATTGTTACCCCCTGGGGCATTCCCTGGGGGATTTATATTTCCAGTGAGATGCAGTTGGATTCAGAAAAGTCATTTATCAACAATGCAAAGAACATATCATCTAAAAGCTTGTACCAATTAAAGTTAAAAAAGTAAAATAATTAAGAATGAAATATTAATTGGAATATTGGCGTGGTGTTTTAAGTAATCATGTAATGGCTGGCCAGCCGCAAATGAAAGAGCACAGAGGAGGACGAAATGAAAAAAATTAAAGTCGTTACTCTCTTTTTATTTGCGTTCATTATGTTTTTTTCAACATTCCCAGTATACTCGTTTGCGGCGACGAATTATCCAGGGACGAGGGAAGCGGTTAAGGCCGGGGATGTTATTTTTTCGCCAAAAGGCAAGTCTACTTTTTTTGTGGGGCATGTCGCTATTGTAGGCACTGACGGATATATTTATCACGCCTATCCTAACAAAGATGGCAAGAGGCGGGATAGCGTAAAGAATTATTTTAATCTCTTTGATTCCGGAGATGAATTTAAAGTACTTCGTCCCAAAAAACCAAAATCATTAGATCCGGATAAAGCGGCCGAAATGGCAGAAGCCATCTACAAGGTAATCGAAAATTATAATGTAATGGATATCAATCTAAATAATTTCGCAGATAACTATTGCTCCAAATTGATTTGGCAAGCCTACTTTTTTACTTCCTGGACCGATATCACGGATCAAGATCTAGAGTATCTTTCACAAGCATGGATATATCCTAACGACATAAGGGATTCCGCCCATTTTAATACGGCAGTATCTTTTAAAAAGTAAATGATTCTCAGGCAGCCGGGAATGAACTCCCGGTTGCCTGGGCTAGGCTTTGGAATCGTCCCATCTGTCGGTGCATTGGGTATTCTCGTAAAAACTTTTGCAAAAACAGAAGAAAAATAGATATTGTTGGGGAATATATATAATGGTAACCATATCATGAAATAATGTACGAGAGAAAGGAGCCGCCCCCTTGAGAAAAGCAGCCAAGGTATATGGAATTTTCGCCACAGTGATTGTTCTTATCCCTATCCTGATGTTCGCCTACATTCAATATCAACTCGCTTCCCTCGAAAAAGCAACCTATGAGCATCTGATTGGCCGGCAAGGCTATGCCGAAAGCGATATTCTCCACCTTGATACGAAACTCAAATTCCTCTCCTTATATACAGCGGAGGTGGTCTTTACCGATGAGCCCGATATCACCTATGACTACAAAAGAAACGAAAAAGGAGATATCATTCAAGTAGGCATGTCCGATCCGGAAGGAGCGGATTGGAAGAATTATAAGTATAAGCATGAAGAAGCATCGCCATAGAAAAAGCGACTGCATTCGCTACTGGGGAGGGACGATATGTTAACGAAGGCGAAGGAATTATTGCCTCTGATGAAGCGGATTATCGAGTATAGCGGCAGCATCCATAGGCAGGAGGACGGCTCCGAGGGGAAGCCGGAGGAGATGGCGCGGTTGAAGCAGGAATATGCGGCGCTGCTGGAAGGAATGAGCCGGGAAGATCTTTTGCTCATCCGAACGGTGGCTAATATCGGAGATTCAGAGAGAGGCCATCGTTTTTCTAGAGAAAAGGGGAAGGGAGAAATACAGGAAACGATTTTCGAAATAGAAATACGTTCCACGCCGGAGGAACTGCTGGCGACCTACCATCAATATTTGGTGTATCATACGAAGGAGCAAGAGATTCAAAATTTTAGGTACCGTGTGGATGTACCTTGTAATTTGACCGAAGGGATTCAAATTCTCGGACTGTAACGCTGCCCGATGATGTCCCTGAGTAAACCAAGGCAGGCTAAGGAGTGGAGTGCTATCATTATCGAAATTATCGTGTACCATGATCAATTCACTTATATCGATTGCCCGGACGAGGTCGGAGCCAATATCCGAGCCCTTCAAGGCGAATTTGATGAATTCTTGCGTAATCTGGAGGGCAACCATCCGTTCCGGCAGTACCACGAATTTATCGAGAACGGCCAAGTGGTCTTACAAGGATATGTCAACGTGTTTGGGGCGGAAGAGTTCATCGACTGGCTGAACGTGGTGAGGTTCAAGCGGGAAGTCGCGAAGGTGATTCCGAAGCCGTACGAGCCGCCTGCTGCTACGATTTACTTTTAATAGATGCCTTTGGGCGGGGTCCGCGTTATCGGGGATTGGTTGTTTTTTGAAAAAGACAGCGTTCAATGGTAAGCTAGAGGCATCATGCAACGGCAGTCTTGACTGCCGGGAAGGAGTGCTGCAAATGGCATCATCCGATCAAGTCCAGCTCGGACAAGCCGTGCCGGACTTTACGCTTCCGTCCTCAACGGGCGACAATATATCGCTGCGCGATTATGCGGGCAAGAAGGTCGTGCTCTATTTCTATCCGAAAGATATGACACCAGGCTGCACACAGGAGGCATGCGACTTCCGCGATTACCACGGCGACTTCGAGAAATACAATGCGGTCGTCTTGGGCATTAGCCCCGACACCTTGAAGTCCCACGAGAAGTTCATTGAGAAGCACGGCCTGCCTTTCCCGCTGCTTGCCGACACGGAGCATGCAGTGGCCGACCTGTTCGGCGTCTGGCAGCTGAAGAAGATGTACGGCAAGGAGTATTACGGCATCGTTCGTTCGACCTTTCTGATTGACGGGGAGGGCAAGCTGGCGAAGGAATGGCGCAAGGTGAAGGTGAAAGGGCACACGGAAGAGGTGCTTGAGGCCGTGCGCGAGCTGGGTTAAATGAATGTTATGCACAAAAGGCGGCCCAAGGTCCGGGAGGACATGACATGGAGCCGCTTTTTGCATGGGAGCCGGTGCAGGCTTCGAATACAGAGCACCCCTTGGCCATTATTGAATGCGTTGCGGCATATCGGTGATGAAACCAAGGGGTGCGTTAGGTTATTCTTTTTTAGCCGATCCTAAGGCTTGGGTTACCGCATCAATAACACCTTGGCTCGATTTGGAGGCGCCGGCCAACACGTCAACGCCTTCTGTTGTTTGCTTCTCGATAATTTCAGGAATCGTATTTTCAATAACGCCATCAAGCAAGCTTTGCGTCTCGGATTGCTTCGTAATGTCGATTTTATCGATTTTGCCGCCCTTGACGAGGACAGATACAACGATTTCGCCCTCGTTCCCTTGCGCGCTGCCTTCATATTCGCCATCCTTATATTGCCCGGAAGAGGAGCATCCGGCGACGAGCAGCAGTGCAAGCACTAATGCGGTGATGGATGCCAATGTTTTTTTCATATCGGGTACCGCCTTTCTTACTTGTTGTTGATTTCTGTGACCGCTTCATCCGCACCAATGCGGCCGAATGTCGTAATATCCGCCAGCGCGTTGCCGCCGAGACGGTTGGCGCCATGGACGCCCCCGGTCACTTCGCCAGCAGCGAACAGGTTCGGAATCACGTTGCCGTCTTTGTCCAGCACTTGGGATTTCGTATTGATCACAATGCCGCCCATGGTATGGTGAATGCCCGGCGTAACTTCAATGGCATAGTATTTTCCTTGCTCGAAAGACAGCTTCATGCTTTCACGGCCGAATTGATCGTCTTTGTTGTTCTTGACATATCCGTTGTACTGCTTCACGGTCTCGGCCAGATTCGCCGGATCGACATTGATTTGGCCTGCCAGTTCTTCGATGGTGCTGCCTTCCTTCACCAGATTCTGCTTGAAATAAGCTTCGGTCGCATGGTTGTTCTCCACGAGCTTATCCGTAAAAATCAAGTACGCATGCTTGCCGTTTTGCGCCAAAATATTTTGGGATACGACATCGCGAGTCAGCAATTCATTGGTGAAGCGCTGACCGTCTTCATTGACGAGGATCGCCCCGTCGCCGCGCACGCCTTCCGTAATCAAGACGCCTTGACCAGGAATGG
Source organism: Paenibacillus thiaminolyticus (assembly GCF_007066085.1). Classification (NCBI taxonomy): domain Bacteria; kingdom Bacillati; phylum Bacillota; class Bacilli; order Caryophanales; family Paenibacillaceae; genus Paenibacillus; species Paenibacillus thiaminolyticus. The sequence continues at coordinate 4,630,418 of NZ_CP041405.1, forward strand.
TCGTCGGGTGAATCTGAATGTACTCCATATCAACCAGGGCCGCGCCGGCTTGTTCAGCCATGACAATCCCTTCGCCTAACGCGCCAGGCGCATTGGTCGTTTTGAAGTCCGCGAGCTTCGGATCATACTGCTTGATCATGTCGAAGTTGGCGCCGAAGCCGCCGGACGTAATCATGACTTTTTTCGCGTCGATGGTGAATTCCTTGCCTTCTTTGTCCATGGCTTTGACGCCGGTCACTTCGCCCTTGTCATTCTTGATGATTTCCGTAGCGGAAGTATTCAGGCGAAGATCGATGCCCAGGTCGGTAATGCGCTTCTTCAACGCGACGACCATGAAGTTGCCTGCCGCCTCACCGCCTTGCGGGCGGTGAATGCGGTCAACGCTGGCTCCGCCGGCGCGTCCGACTTCAGACAATTCCGCTCCGTTCTCTTTCAGGAAGGTGATGGAGTCTTTCGCCTTTTCCGTTAATGTTTTGACGAGCTCCGGATTGTTCTTTTCTTTGCCGCCTTTCATTGTATCTTCGAAGAAGAGCTCAGCGCTGTCTTCAATGCCGGCTGCCTGTTGGTATTCGGTTCCCGCAGCGTTCAAGCCGCCTTCCGCACGAGCGGTATTGCCTCCGACGAAAGCCAGTTTCTCAAGCAGAACGACTTTGGCTCCTTGATTGTGGGCTTCAATGGCAGCCGTCATACCCGCGCCGCCCGCACCGATAATGACGATGTCAGCCGCCTCTTTTTTCTCGCCGCACGCGGCAAGTGACAGGACCAGAATCAATGCCATGCAAGATAGCAACCATTTCTTCATCAGTCTACCCCCTACTCATCTGTAACGAAGTTATGTATTACATCACACTCATAAGAGTAATGGAAATCTAAGGATATTTATGTGAATAAAATCACAAAGTTAGAGAAAGGAACTGCCGCGAGGATGGCGGAATGCGCCGCCGCAGCAGGGTTTACACATGCGATACATATAAGCTTTCGATATCCTCCGTCGGATTGCCGGCGTACACAATGCGCCCTTTCCGTAAAATAGCGACTTGGTGCGCGATTTTCTCTGCCAGGCCGATGATATGAGTCGATAGCAGAATCAAGGCGCCCTTGGCGCAGTACGTCTGCAACGTATCCCGCACCGTAATGACTTGATCCGGGTCCAGACCGTTGGTAGGCTCGTCCAGGAGGAGAATATCCGGTTCGTGAAGCAGCGTTGACGCCAGCGCCACTCTTTTGGCCGTGCCCTGAGATAGGGAGCCTATCGGATAACCGCTGTACGATTGCAGCCCGAATTGCTTGAGCCAGTGCTGCATCCGCTCTTCTAGCAAATCTTTGGGGACATTGCGCAGTCGGCCGCTTAATCTCATCATTTCAAGGACGGTCAAAAACGGGTACTGGAAAGGAAACTCCATCATATATCCGACGCGCTGTTTGTAGCGCTGATCCTGCCAGTTCAGAACCTGGCCATTCAGCGTAATGCTGCCTTGCTGCGGTTGGTTCATTCCAGCAATGAGATGCAGCAGCGTCGTCTTGCCCGCACCGTTCGGGCCGAGTAGTACCGTTATTTCTCCCGATTGCAGGGTCCAATCTATCTCTTGCAGGATGGGGGTGTTACCGTAGGCATAGCCGATGCGATGTAAGTGCAGCGAGAGAGGCTCTGTCTTGCCCATCGCTTGCATCCCTCCTTAACCATTTGCAGGAATTTTGTCAGGAATGGTGCGGTATAACCGGATAAAACCAATCTGAATGACTGCGGTGAATAAAATAAAGAGAACAAAATGCAATTGATGCAAATACAGGAGCAGAATCATGCTTGGGGTAATCCATAGCTGTCCAACCAAAGTGACGCGGCCGGAAGACGTAAAGCGGTACCCTGCCAACAGACCAAAAGAGGCAAGTGTAGAAGCAAGAAAGGCGCTCTTGAGGAAGAGTATCATTGAATTGGTCCAGGACCGCTCTATTCCGAACTGCCATCCAAGGTAATGAATCGCGGCGATGCTTGCGCCCATTGTCCAATAAAAAAGCCATTTCGCAGACAACATCGTACGCCATGCATCCAAGGTAACCGTATATAAGGACAGCCCTCTGCCTTCATTCGCGAAGCCTCTCACCGTCCAAATCTCATTAGCCAGCCAGATGAGCAGGCCAGCGCCTATTGGGATGACCGCGTGACTGTCAGCGGCAGCATAGAAGCAGAACAGCTCCAAAGCGAAGATGCAGAAGAGAAAGGGAACAACGTCTTTGAAGCGGGTCACCAAGTAAAGCTCCTTGCGGAACAGCGGATAATGGGACAGCATGCGTGTCTTGGCGCCAGTCTCTGCAGGAAGCGTCGAGCGCATCACTTGCGGCCAGGCGTATTCCGCCGCCCGGAACGCGCACAGGAATTGGAGCGCTATGATGATTGCCGCGCCAAGCATCCGTGCCGCAAGAGCAAGGGGAAGAACTGCCCCCGCCAGGTTAACGGCCAGCCACATCACAGCCAGCCATTGGAAGGCAAGGCGTCCCGACCTATAGGAATACCCGCTCACTTCCGCGTAAGAGAATCCAAGCAGCATCAGCATGAGCCAGAGCCACATGTCGGCATGTGACGGGGTCCACATGAGCTGGCCGATAATGATCCACGCGAGGAGGAGCAGGAAGGGCGTTTTTTTCCAAAGGGAATAGGCGGTTAAAAAGGAACCTCCCCGTCCCGATGACCATAGAAAGCGAGCCTCCGCCACATGGGAACTGGCGGCAAACAAGCTGATGCCCGCGATGAAACCGATCAGCCAGCTTCCCAGCCCGATATAGACGGAAGGGAACGGACTGGATGCCAGCATGGCCGTCAGTTGAGACGCCCCGCGGGGGAGCAAAGCCAGGATCACCACCAGCAGTACGATATCGCGCCGTGCCATCTGTTTTACGCGAGATAGATAGACGGTCTTGTATAGTTGAAAGCTTGAGATCATAACATCTGCTCCCGTTAAGAAACAGGCGAGAACACATGGTTCTCATCCTGCGAAGTATATAAATCGTAATATTTCCCCTGAAAGCTCATCAATTCCTGATGGCTCCCCATCTCGGTTATTTTCCCATCATCAAGTACGATGATGCGATCAGCATGCCGAACGGTACTCAACCGGTGCGCGATAATGATTTGCGAGCAGGAGATATGGCGCAAGGAATCGCAAATGAGTTGCTCCGACATCAAATCCAGTGAACTCGTCGCTTCATCCAGCAACAGGATGGTGGGACGATGGAACAAAGCGCGAGCGAGAAGGATCCGTTGCCGTTGTCCTCCGGAAAAATTAAAACCATTCTCAGATACCATCGTCTGATAGCCTAGCGGAAGCCGCATAATATCATCATGAATCGCGGCTTGTTTTGAAGCGTGCACAACCATATCCATTGTAACATTTTTATGGTACATTTGGATATTATCCATAATTGTCGCATTAAATAAACGCGATTCTTGCAGCACGGCGCCGATACGTTTTCGAAGTTCTTGTTTGTTCCATGTATTGATGCTCATGCCGTCAATTTTGATGATGCCCTTCGTTGGTTCGTACAGCCCAAGCAATAACTTAGTGACTGTGCTTTTACCCGATCCGGACGCGCCAACGATAGCGATTCGTTCACCCGGCCGCACAGCCACAGAGATGTTTTTGAGAATCTCACTGCCATATTTATTGTATTTAAAAGAGACGTCGCAAAATTCGATATGACCTTGAAACGACGGAGAGGGTATTTTTTCCCCCATAGGTTCAGGTGTGCTTCCGATTACATCCTGAAGTCTCTGAATATAAGTCCGTACATTCACTAAATCATGATAGGTTTGGCCCAAAGAAACGATTGGAACCATAAAGGAGGCGGCCAATGCTTGGAATCCCAGCAAGCTTCCAAGAGTCATCTTCCCTTCCAGCACATAATAAGCCCCGGCCCATAACAGGAGCAGGGGAAGCATCAATTGTATGCTGATTGAATTGGAGCCGATGATGGATGTCCAGACGCTTCGCTTTTCCGTCGCTTTTAATTGTTTCGTAAAGAACAGCTTCCATTTGGCAATGACATCCTGCTCCGCCCCCATTAATTTCAAATCAGTGATGTTTTGAATATTTTCAGATAAAAATCCGTATAGCTCAGTTTGCGCGGAAACTTCCTGACGGGATAAACGCTGAGAAACGTAAGAACTGAAAAAAATAAGCCCCAGCATAACAAGTCCAATCCCAATGACCATGACGCCAAGCTGTAGCATGCTTATCAGCATGAGTGCTGCGTATGTAATGAATGAGAGACAGTCAATAAAAATGGAGACCACTCGATTGGATAAAATATTTCGGATTATAATATTGGAGTTGGCCCGAAAGACCAGTTCTCCTCCTTTGCGATTATCAAGTGCTCAAACATCCAAGAATTGTGGCTGGGTCTCTCAGGAATCGGATATCAACTGCTTCGGTTGGCTTCGGGTGATACTTGCCCGTCATTTTTGTCACTCCAGGAGCCGCATGTTCACATCAAGGCATTCAGATGAATGGGTGGTTAATTAACAGGATTAGCCAGCAGAATCGTCAAGGTTCTACTGGCTAATCTCAGACTGGCAATCTAACTAATACACCCGATGGATAACATCCTCGAAATCCGGCTCCTCCATATGAACATCCTCCATTTCGCCGAACCGTTCGAGCAGGCGCAGCGCCTCCATCGCGCTTAGTTCCTCGCGGTTGCACTCCACCGTCAACGTGTTGCCGGCAAGCGAGCGGCAGCGCAGCGGGTGAGGAACCTCCTCGGATAAAGCCGCGCCCTGGCGGTATGTTACGCGAATGAGGGTCGGCAAGCCGATTCGCTTGCGCAATTGATCAAGCGAGCCATCGAAGCCGATCTGGCCATGGTTAATGACGATGACGCGCTCGCATAGCTGCTCGATATCATCCATGTCGTGCGTCGTGAGCAGAATCGTTTTGCCCAGCTCTTGGTTGATCGTCCGCAGGAATTGGCGAATGCTCCGCTTCGCGATGACATCGAGCCCGATCGTCGGCTCGTCCAGGAACAGAATATCCGGGTCATGCAGCAGGGCTGCCGCAATATCGGCCCGCATCCGCTGGCCGAGCGACAGCTGCCGGACCGGCGTCTTCAGGAATTCATCGAGCCCGAGCAGCTCGCGGAGCATGCCGAGCCTCCGCTGCGCCGCATCCGTCTCCATGCCATACATCGCGGCCAATATATCGAATGAATCCGCTGTAGGCAAGTCCCACCACAGCTGGGTTCGCTGTCCGAACAGGACGCCCAGCCTGCGGGTCACCCGCCTTCGTTCCCGGTGCGGATTGCGCCCGAATATGGTCACTTCTCCCGAGGTAGGATGGAGAATGCCGGAGAGCATCTTGATGGTCGTCGATTTGCCGGCGCCATTCGGGCCGATATAGCCGACGAACTCGCCGCTCTCAATTTGGAAGCTGATGCCGCGGACGGCTTCCTTCACGACGTAGTCGCGAGAGAGAAGCGTACGGAAGCCTTTGAACCGCCCTTCCTTCGGTGCGGACCGGCGGAATTGTTTGTGCAAATCAGTCACGGTAATCACGGTTGAACCCCCTTATCGTCCTTCAATGCTTGCCTCTGCCTGACGCTAACTTCCCGTGCTCTGGTACCGGGCCAGGCCGATTCTCCATACCCGCAGGGCGAGAACGAACAGGCCGGCCGCGATCAGCACCGACAGTCCGATCAGCCAGATGCCATAGCTGTTCCGCAAAATATACAAGGACGGAACATAGTTGGCGAAGCCGACAGGTATGATGCTAAGCAGCAGCCCCTGAAGCCATGACGGATAAATGCTCATCGGATATTGCGCCGCGGTGCGGGCCGCATCCTCGGTGATGTTTTGCAGCTCCTCAATGCGGGTAATCCAGAACCCGACGGACGCCGTCAGCAGGCCGATGGCAAAGAGCAGCACCGCGCCCGACAGGATGACGATCAGCGTAAGCGGCACCGCCGTCCATGTGATCTGCCCTTGCTGCATCAGCGTTCCGATGCATATAGCGAGGATGGCCGTGCCTTGAACCACTTCGCCCAAGCGGATTGAGAAGTTCTGAGACATTAGCGCCAGCAGGATCGGTATCGGGCGGAGCAGCAAGCCGTCGAGCGTGCCAGTGACCAAATATTTCTCCAGATGGTGCACGTCGGAGGCGAACATCCGGTAGATGGCTTTGGACAAAGAGAGGACGGCATACAAATAGCCGGCTTCCGCCAAAGTCCAGCCCTTGATATGGCCGAATCGGAGCAGAATGACCGCAAGCATAAGAAATTCGACTACACTGATAATGGCAGCCATGAGCGTTGAGAACCAGAAATTGAACTTGTACTGCATCCGGCTGCGGATGCTTGCGCGCACGAGCAGCGCGTACATGCGAATCCATGTCATCCGCCCTGCACCTCCACCTTCCGCCTCATGATCCCGGTAACGGCGAGACATAGAGCGGTAAATAGGGCGCACCAGATGATGGAGCCTGTCAAGGCGGCGGGCGCTTCCATTCCGAGGTAGATTCGCGTCGGCACATAGTGCAGGAACGGATAGAACGACGCTTCACTGATGGCGGCAAGCCAAGAAGGCAGCCATTCAATCGGGATGAGGAAGCCGGACAGCAGCATGCTGAAGGCATAGTTCACCCAATAGAGCCAACGCGATTCGGTCGTCCAGAGCGCCAGAGCTCCGATCAGGTAGTTCAGGCAAATGGAAATGTACGCGGCAAACGTCAAAGCAACAGCGGTCCACAAGTACGTAGTCACGGATGAGGGGACGTGAAGCGGTAATACGAAGAAATAAAGCGCGTAAATCGGAAGAAACTTATACACGAACTGATAGGCGATCTGCCCCCATTCTTTGCTCATCAGATGATAGAACAGATGAACGGGCTTGACGAGATCGAGGGCAATCTGCCCGGTTCGCACGGACTGCTCCATGCCGAGTCCGTTGTTGAGAAAAGCGGCGACCCACAAGCTCGCCTGATTGAACGCGACATAGCTGATGATGCCGTTCAATCCATATTCGCCCAGCGATCGGTCTTCTGCAATCCCGGTCCATACGGACACATAGATCAGACCGAACAGAGCGCTGGCGATGTTGTGCACAAGATGCGCACTCCGGTATTGCAAATTGCTAAGGTACATTTTACGTGCTAGCGTCCAAAAAAGCATTCAACACCTCCGGCATCTTCATGATTAGCGGCGTGCCTGCACAACGATGGGAGCGAAATGCGATTGGAGAGAGCGAGGAATATCATACCAGAGGTTGCGAAAGGTTTGCAAGCGGTTTTTATTTGCCGTTCCTTCCCCTGTCTGTGCAAAGGAATTCAATCTGCTTGTTGAACGTCCATCCTCAAGTGGGAAAAATAAGCATCGCAGCATGGCGATTGACACGAATGCGGGAACGGCATCACCATTCAAGCCGACGTGAGCAGGGCAGACCAGGTGGAAGCCTACGTGAAGCAAGCGATGGACCAATACGGCCGCATCGACGTCTTCTTGGAACAATGCGGGCGTCACCCAGAAGCCGTTCCTGTTCGCGCACATCTCCGGAGAAGGATTTGACCGCGTAGGGGCAGTCAATTTCAAGGGCGTCTTCCTCGGCATGAAAAATGTACTGAAAGTGATGGAGGAGCAGGGCTGGGGCACGATAAACAATACGGCGTCGACCTTAGGCTTGAAGCCGGAGCACAGCGTAGCGGCCTGACCCTGTAAGCCATAGGGATAACATCATGTCTTCGCCTGATGCAGGCGGGGATTTTTTTGAATCCATGCGGCAAAAAAAGAAAGACTCGCTAACGAGAAGAAAATATTGTATAATATAAGCAATTCAGGAATTGATATGAATACGTAGGACATGATGGGAAGAACCCGATGCTAATTCTATTGGCTGAGGGTTTTTTGTGTTTTTTAGGGCTTCAAGCGTCAAAGTTGAAAGATTGAGAAGGAGCGTCAAACATTACTTTATCGTGGGAGTGATCATTCATGAAGTTAACGAAAAGAGTAAGCCTGTTTCTAGTCATGGGGGCTGTTGCGATTACTGCATTGTTCGGTACTGCGCTAAGAGAGGCCAAGGCGATGAATTTCAAGGATGTATCGGCAACTCACTGGGCCAAGGACTCCATTCTTGCTGCCGTAAATGCAGGGTATTTCAAAGGTTATAGTAATGGAACATTCAATAATGGAACATTCAAACCGGACGCGACCATTACAAGGGCAGAATTCGCTTCCTTGCTGTCACGGATATCGAAAGCGGAACCTCCAACGGAAATAGAGAATGTCTTTAACGATTTGAACAATCACTGGAGCAAGAAGCAAGTCGAGAGGGCGGTTGCTTTCGGTTTTATTGATCCGAAGAACTATCCAAATGGCTTTAAACCCAATACGGCCTTAACCCGTGAAGAGATGGCCATCTGGTTAAGCTCAGGCTTGGCCGCCCTCGATGAAGCTTACAAGCAGGCCCTATTGGATACGAAGGAGACACTGATCCCAGTCAAAGAATACTTCAAACCGGGCATACCAGAGTCCAAAGCCGGACATATTGCGGTAGCCATGGGCACCAAACTGATGAGCGGCTACCCGGACGGCTCCTTCGGCATGAAAAACACCACGACCCGCGCCGAGACATCGGCTATTTTGTTACGGTTCGTGAAGGCAGCGGCTAAAAAGGCAGATACCTTCCCCGCTCTGAATGAGCTCCGGGCAGTCGGTACGGAGAAGAATAATTTGGAGGTGGTGACGCCGTTCAAACCGACTCGCAGCATGACAGAAGCAAGCGGAAAGACCAAAACGTTTAGAAATAATGCCGGTCAGCTAGTATTTCATCGAATGATTGCGGTGAATGTGGAGAATTGGAATGAGAAGAGTTTTTATGGCGACTTGTTTGTATCTGAAATAAATAAAGGCTTCTTAACTGAAGAAAAAGGTACATACCCAGTATTTATGGAAATCACGATCTATCCAAAATCAAAGGATTTTGATGTTGACCATTATTATAGCGGAATGCCTAATTTAATGGCAGGTGCTGCTATAAACAATGAGAATTACAAAAAGTATGGTTATAAAACCATGCCAAGAACGGAAACAAAGGAATTTTTTGCTGCACGTTCGTCTGGGGTAAAATTGTGGGTCGTAAGATATTTTGTAAAAGGACAAGGAGCGCTTGGTGAAGTTGAATTTGATGATGGCTCATTTTTGAAACTGGTACAGGCTAAATAGAGGGGATAACATGAAAAAAGCACTTGCAGCCATACTGAGCCTGTTGTTGATGTTATTTTCCTTTAATTTTGCTGCGAATCTTGTCTCTGCTTCTGATCCAGATCCGAAACCACCTAGACTCTGGGCATATGGGTATCCTACGGAAGGAATTGAAATGAAACCTCCGGGGCTAGCTCCCAAAGCTCAGACAGCTATTGTGGAGGTAACAGGTACTGCACTGCCAGAACCGAAAACCGTCTGGACCGAGGGAGATCGGGGACAATGGGTTGCCGTCACTCAAGACAATGAGCGAGTAGAGACAGTTACAATCATTAATCCTAACAATGGGCATAAATATCCTAGATTAGCTGCGGTTAAGGATAAAATAAACATGGCTAATTATGCTCCCGATCTTAGGGATACGAAAGATAACCCTTTCAAGAAGGAATACATCAAGGATCTCGGAATAGCAGATATTGATTATACAAAAGCGAGTACTTATAAACCGGCTGATAACAAACCGCAATTTACTAAAGGAAAAATTTTTGCAACACTTTACACTTATACCGGTTGGTCTCCTGAGTATAAGGACCAGTTTCCTTCACAATATAACAAATATGAAACAGGACATAATGGTCAACCTAAATACCAAGCCCATTATAACACACCTCTCACAATTGATTTCGAGGGCTATGTCATGGAGACGAAAGAACTGCGCATCTCGTCTAATGCGACTATGAAGAGCGGAGAGACGAAGAACTTAAAGGCAGAAGTGAGAACCCAGGAATATGACATGACGGGCTTCACGAATTGGTTGGATATCACCCGTCGGACGGAACAACTGGAATGGAATTCGGATCGATCGGCTGTGGTGACGGTAGGACCTGACGGAAAGGTAACGGCTGTCGGCAAGGGGACTGCTAAAATCACTGCCAAATGGAAGAGTTACCCCTATTATATATACGATTCCGTAACTATTTCTGTTGAGGATGGTCCTCCGGGTAAACCGGATCCCACGGATCCGCCAGAACCTACGGGATCATGCACCGCTCCCGTGCCGGGAACGAAAATCCCAAATCAAGTAATGGATCCAAAGGCGAGCGCAATGATTAAAGCGGATAATCGGGGAAGTGAGCAGTTCGATGTGCTGCTGGGCATTCCTACATCCGAATCCTTATACGCCAATGCCTTTGCCTATAATTACTTATTCAAGAGTTCGTTTGTGCAGATGAGCGGTAAATGTATGTTCGAGGTTCCCGTGGAAAAGACGTTTATGAAGAAATGGAAGGAGCCTGGGACAGACGCGGAGGGGAAACCTGCGCCAGAAGACATGGAGGAAGAGGAAACCGTCAGTGATGTCGTGACCGTTGAGCGTCCATATTCTTTTTGGGTAGTTGATAATTTGGAAATTTACAAACTTCAAGAAGCAAAAATGCAGAATGCAGCATTGCCAAACGGAGGGGTCACCTTGGAGCCCCAAAATTATACGCCGCCAGATTATGATTTCAAGCAGCAGGGCGGAATCGTGAAGGAACCGGACGCACAGGGGGTCGTTCTCCCTTCGCAGACCGTCGGCAAAGATGTACCTGACTATTCAGGCGAATTCGAAGCCGCTGCCGAGAAGGCGATTGGTAAAGTTCGTGTCCAAAATGATTCTCTTACCTTTCAGGGAAAGATCATTATGTCAGGGCAGGCGGGGGATGAGAACGGATCCTCTCCTGGAACCATTCCGCATCCAGCCACGATAGGTCAAAACACCTTATATAAAAATCGACTCTTAATACATAGCGATAAAGTGAACGCGAAAAATGTACCGAGCAGCGGTACGATTTATTATAAGATGCTTCCTAAACATATGAATAGCAGCACGGATCAGGAATATCCGATCCCGGGCATCAACCCGGTTACCATACATACTCCGGTTGTGACGTATGCTTCCGTATCGGATGACCGGGCGCATAACCAGAAGACGAAGCCGAGCCCGAACCGGGCGGCACTTATTCTGGAGCGGCCGTTCACGGTACGCCTGCCGACGAGCGGGCAGCATGTCTCCTATCCGGGATACGGGAACGGGGATTATGCGAAATATGTCCGCACGAAGCAGGTGTGGTTCCCGTTCGATGTGTACTCCGGGGATCGCAGCCGCTTTATTCCGAAGCGGACCTGGATCGACATTCCGGTGAACCAACTAGAAATGACATTCTTCCTGCCGGTATGGGTCGATGAAGGGAATTATTCTGTCCTGTTCCGCACCATTGCCGAGAACGCACCCGCGCAGCTCGACACGCAGCCGAATGCCAATACCGAGCTGAGGAATCATGTCTCCACTGATGTGGTCGAGGTGGAAGTCGTTGGCCGGCTTTATGATTTCCGGCTGACCGATATCGTGGATTATAATTGGGAGAAGGTGTTCCGCAAGCAGGCCGGCAGCCATGAGCCAACCGGCGCGTCTTACTGGGTCGGGGCGAATGGCATCGACGGTGAGCCGCGCGGGAACCGAGCGCCATATACGCTGCCGATTCGGCCTGGCAGTCATCCATTGCAGGGATACCGCAACGTGGCGGTGAAGACGGGGTATCATTTCAAATTCGATTTGAAGACGAAGGGGAATATGTTCAGCCCGAAGGATAGTATCCGGATTGCGCCAAGCTTCTACTACGCGAGCAAGGATGGCAAGACCCGTGTTCCGGCCGTTTTGTATTACCACAGCAATGACCGCTACTTCATCCGCATCGGATCGCAGGAGGATAAGGTCGGGCGCTATGTCATCCTGAATGAGCGGCTGCGCAACGTGCCGACGGAGCAACTGGCCGATACCGCCAGTTACAAGTACGACCGTGAGGGACAAGGATCGTCCTTGAGCCGCCAAGCATATATTGACCAGTACATTGAGAAATGGACGAAGCGGAAATCGCCGGTCGGCGGCTACGGCGGGCTGCTGCTGCCTGAAGCGGTGCGCACATTCATCGGGCCGATGTCGAATCTTCCGGATTCGGTCGATGCCCAGCGGGCGAACGCATCGATCCAGCAGTGGTATGGTGAGTACAGCTTGCCGGCAGGGGTCTATATCGTCAGGAAGGGAACGGATATCGCCGAGTATGGCCGCACGCATGGCGGAGTGCATGACAAGTCGCCGATCTTCCTGCGGGACGGCTACCTGATCGTGAACTTCAATATCGAGTCCATCCGGGATGGACGCACCGCAGCGCCGCATTTGCAATATATTCAGGCGCCGCTGATGAACCAGTGGCGGCTGGAAGGATTCGAGCGAACTATTCGGGATTCGTTCGGCCACGCCTTCGCGCTGCAGGACGGGGATGTGCTGTTCTACCACGCGAACCTGTCGAGCCGGGATGATTTCGGGGCGATGGTGCCGCATTAGCCGATATAGAATTGGATTACATTGGGGTGGAAGCTTTGCTTCCGCCTCTTTTTTATTGCGTCGGAGTCAAGTAGTTCGGGAAGAGTCGGGATGAGGCTCTCTCTCGAGTGGCAGCCCGTAGCCGGGAGCATAACATGTGGGTCTTTGCCTCTTATGAACGATATCCCCATCGTTCAGGGAGAACAAGTATCCTAGCCGCTTATTTTGAATATCCCCTTAGTTCAGGAATGCCGATTATCCCGGTTGCCAAGAGATGATGCGGGAATAAATTGAGATTTTTTGGTCCTGACTGGACGGGATATTCGGCAAAAGAAGCCGTAAGGGAGAGGGCGGAAGCAGGAAGGTGTAACGCGAGACGACAACGGAAAATAACGAACTGCAGAAAGTGCGGCATAAAGAAAGTGTTCCGCTTCTTTAATAATTGAGTAACTGCAATGGAAAAGATAGCAATCCTGCAACCCTGACTGATTGGGAGAGTGCTGATAAAGACAGCCAAGCATAGAAGCTAAGAAACGGCCATCCTGAGTGAGTGGGAGAGCGATCAAAAGGCTCCGAACATGATGCAACTGGAAAGAGAGAGATTGCATTTTCTAATACATAGATATACTATATATGTAGTAAATCTAGGTATATAGTTTTCCGTGGTTATTCACGTTCACTATTTTACGATTTCCGAAGGAGGAAGCGATGGGACCGAAGGTAAGCAAGGAAATGTTGAAGGGCTGCACCGCGCTGCTTGTATTGTCGATGCTGGAGAAGGAAGAACTGTACGGTTACGAGTTGACAAAGCGGCTCGAGACGGCCTCCTCCGGCTTGTTCGCCATGAAGGAAGGCACACTCTATCCGATTCTTCACGGGCTGGAGAGCGGCGGGCAGGTTGAGGCATATTGGAGCGAGGCGGCAGGCCGGGCACGCAAATATTACCGGATTACCGATGCTGGCCGTCGCCTCCTGCAAGAGAAGACGGAGGAATGGCGTTTGTTCAGCGGGACGATAAACCGGGTGTTGGGGGAGGTGTGAGTGAATGATCAATTCAGACAAGGACGGTACGTTCCGTATGCCGGAAGCGGCAGAGCAGTTCGTGCAGGATGTGCTGGGACGCATCAAAGCGAAGGAGATGAAGCCCGAGATCGAGGCGGAGCTGAGGGATCATCTCCTGTCCCGAATGGAAGAGCATACGGACCGTGGAAGGAATGAGGACGAAGCGGCGCATGAAGCCGTCCGCCAAATGGGAGCATCCTCCATTGTGGCGGAGCAAATGAACCGGATTCATCGCCCACGCATCCCGTGGCTGCTGTGGAGCAGCTTGGTGATATGGATCGGGTTCAGCCTCTTCGGCCTGTTCCTGCTGCAGAGCGAACCGGGCGGACAGAATTTGGCTGGACTAGGCACCAAATCTAGCATCTATCTCCTTCTTGGTATTGTCTGCTTCGCAGCAGGGATGTTCATCGACTACCGCCAACTGTGGCGCCTCGCTTCCTGGATGTATGGGGGGATGGCGGTACTGCTTGTTTGGACGGGGTGGACCGGGGTTCACATTAACGGGATGCGTTTTCTGATGATAGGCCCCGTGCCCATTGATATATATTTGCTAAGTCCTTTTCTGTTTCTGATTGCGATCTATGTGATGCTAAGCGATCGTTCGGCCCGAACCAAGAGGTATGCCAAATTCATGCCGTATGCGTTGATCATCCTGCCTGTTCTGCTGTATGTGATCGACGGCCGTTACAAGGAACTGTTCATTTATGGACTTGGCATGATTGTGGTGCTCATGCAGCTTCGCTGCCGCCCGGTTGTATGGTGGAAGCTGGCCGTTTGTGCCGCGGGAGGCGGAGTCCTGTTGTGGATGACATCCGATACGGTCCGCTTCGTGTTCGGGCGCCGCATGCAGGAATGGAGTGCATTTCTTGGAAGCACAGTCGAGCGTGATTCTGATGGCGGCTTTGTCATGCGGGAGATTCGCAGATCGGTGCAGCATGCGGGATGGTTCGGACAGGAGAATGGTCAGACGCTCACCCTGCCTTATCTTCACAGTGATTATTTGAGCGTCTACCTCGTCGATACGGCGGGGTGGTCCTCGGGCCTGCTGCTGTTGGGCTCCATGGGCGTTCTCCTGTACAGCGTGTACAGGGCGGCCGCCGTATTCGCCATACATTTGGCCGGGGGCTAGCTCGCCTCATCGCGGTGCTGGCAGGGGCGCATTTCCTGCTGGCCCTGGGAGGCCTCCTCGGGCTGGTGCCGATGAATGGCCTAGACCTGCCGCTGTTCGGCTACGGAGGCACCCGAATGCTGCTGTGGATGTCACTCTTCGGACTCTTCTCCGGCATCTACCGGCGCAAAGATATGCTTCCGCAAACCTCATAATTCGATACTACGGCTCTTCCGTTCGACGGGAGAGCTTTTTATATGGCAGATTTCTTATTTTTCCAAGGAAAACGTTGTCAACAAAGGCGAGGCGGCGTATGATGATAGACGCGGCGGGGCAAACAGAAGGCGGACGTTCGTATCCGAAGATTGGTCCAGAAGCACAATGGATGCATGAAGCGGGTAAGAAGCCGGTTTAGAAGCAGGGCTGACGGTCTATGGTGTCATTTTTTCTCGCAAGGCTCATATAATCTATCAGACGATGGTGAACGTATATGCTCTCGCGCCGGCAAACGAATCGGGGACAGGGTGGGGCATTCTGGCCAGACAGCAGCTGGATTCGGGGATGCTGCGGGGTAGAAGGGACAGGCTGTCATATCCCTGCTCAGCGCTTGCATGGGGGCTTTCAGGAATAGTAACGAAAAGAGGGGGACGTTCGGATGAAACAGGAAGCAACGGGATTGTGGAAGGAAACCAAAGGCTGGATAGGGCGGCTATCGACGGCCATATGCGCTTTGCTGATGATCGCCGCGCTGTGGACGGCTTGGGGAACGAAGGAAGCCCCGGAGCCGATCGCCTACTCTGCTTCGCCTGCTTCTCATCAAGCGGTACCGATGGCATATAACGCGGAGGAAGCACTGGCGCGTGCGGATTATGGCGAGGCCGTGTCCATACAGATGAACGGAGTGAAGGAAGAGGCGTTCGATGCTCTATCGGCTAGGGGCCATGGCTCCGAGACCAGCAAGGCCTCTTTGCAATTGGCTGCGGTGAAGAAGCCGGATACCGGGAAGCTGTCACCGGGCGTGGAAGAGAAGAAGCCGGATAAGGTCGTTTACTTGACGTTCGATGACGGCCCGAGCATACATACGAAGGATGTGCTTGATATTTTGGCCAAGGAGCAGGTGAAGGCAACCTTCTTCGTGTTGGGTCAACATGCGAAGCGCGATCAGGAGATGGTCCAAACGATTGCGGAAGCGGGACATGCCATCGGCAATCACAGCTATAATCATGAATATAAGGAGCTGTACGGCAGCTTTCGTGAATTTTGGCGCCAGATTCGCGAGACCGGCAAGGTGCTGGAGGACATTCTGGGCTATGAGCCCCGGCTGGTGCGGGCGCCAGGCGGAACGGCAATGAATTTCGATAAGCAGTATTTCGAGCTGATGCAGCAGGCAGGTTACTTGGTTTATGACTGGCATGTCGACAGCGGCGATTCCAAGCGGCGGGGCGTGCCTGCGAAGGAGATCGTGTCGTCGGTGAAGCATGGGGCGCTGCTGAAGGAGACGGTCGTGCTGATGCATGACGGATCCGGGCATGGGGAGACGGTGAAGGCGCTGCCGGAGATTATTCGCTTTTATAAGGACAAAGGCTATACGTTCGACGTGTTGTCGCCGGAGGTGAAGCCCGTTCAATTCCATGTTGCTTCCACGAAGCGCTGGGCTCGGTCCCCGGTGAGCAGCGCTTGGATTGAAGCGAATGTCCAGCCAGTCAACGTATCCGGGCCTGTGAAGCCCGAACCGAAAATGGTGATGGATGTGCACACCGATCAGGGCAGCCTCCATTTGGAGCCGGATCAGTTCCTGAGCCATGAGGACACGACGTATGTGCCGCTGCGGATGCTGGTGCATCAGTTGGGCGGAACGGTACGGTGGAACGCGGAGGCGAACCGGGTGGATGTCGATTGGAACGGGAAGGGCGCAGGCTTCGATCTGACTGGCGCGCAAATTGTATTTGCCGATGAGAACGAAGAGACCGTGCCGTTGAAGGCGGTAACGGAACGTTCGCTCACCTGGGTGCCGTTGCGGGATGTACTGAATGTGTTCGGCGTCAAGTTGACTGCATACGAAGTGACGCCTTTGCAGGAGGACGTGTGATTCTCTTCTATTATCTTGGCAAAGCAGCCTCTCACAGGTTTACAATCTATCAAGCTGGGCGATACTGATTCATAGAACGGCCCGGGACGGTTCATCGAACGTGCATGCACGCGAGGGACTCGTTCCGGGTTTTTGGTGTCTTGTTATCGTTTTGTAGGAAAAAGGATGCTGCTAGGTTAAGAGGGAGGGAATCTACGAATGGAAATGGGTGGACATCAAAACCGCACCGCGGAGCAGGATGTGTGGCTGGCGTCGTTCGCGGAGCGGGGCTGGCCGGCGTTCCTGGACCGGATGGGACAGGTCGTCGCCGGCAAAAGGGAGGTCATTCGCCTGGCCGGCTTGGCGATGTTGTCTGGCGGGCATATTTTGATGGAGGATGTGCCGGGCGTCGGTAAGACGCTGCTGGCCCGGGCGCTTGCGCGGACAGCAGGAGGAAGCTTCCGGCGCATCCAGATGACGCCGGATATGATGCCGGCCGATATTACAGGCAGCATGATATGGGAGCCGGCCTCAGGCGGTCTCCGGTACAGCGAGGGGGCGTTGTTCGGCAACGTCGTGCTGGCCGACGAGCTGAACCGCGCGCCGGCGCGGACTCAATCGGCGCTGCTGGAAGCAATGGAGGAAGGGACGGTGACGGTGGACGGAACGACGCGAGCCTTGCCGCAGCCCTTTTTCGTGATTGCGACGCAGAATCCGTTAGCCTTCGAAGGCACATATCGGATTCCGGAGGCGGAGATGGACCGCTTCGCGATGCGGCTGTCGCTTGGCTATCCAGGGGCGGAGCAGGAATCGGACATGCTCCTCCATCAGCAGGAGGAATCGCCGCTCGCGCGCGTGAAGCCGCTCTGGACGCCGGAGGAATGGCAATTGCTTGTCCGCCGGATTCGACAGGTGCATCTCGATGCGGCGCTTTGCAGGTACATGGCGGACATCGCGCATGCGACCCGGGCGCATCCGGCAGTGAAGCTGGGCATTAGTCCACGGGCGACGCTGTCGCTCATGCGGATGGCCCAGGCTCACGCCTGGACCGAGGGGCGCACCTATGCGCTCCCGGAAGATGTGAAGGCGGTGGCGCATCCGGTGCTGGGGCACCGCCTTCATCTGCAGCGCGAGGCGCTGCTCGCCGGCACGACCGAAGCGGACGCCGTCGCCGATGTGCTGCGCACGACGCCGGTTCCGGTCTTCCCGGCGGCCCTGACCGGGGGCGGCAGAGCCGCAGCGAAGTCTTCCCGCCGGGAAGAGCGGCGGATCCCGGCAGCGGGTGCCGCGCCGATGGTGCAGGTGCCTCTGGCCGGCGATGGATCGGCCCAGCCGGCCGCCGGGCGGTTCCGGCTCGGCGGGTGGTTCCGGTGAAGCGGCCCGCCATCCCGGTCGGCCGCTTCCTGCTCACCGCCGCCGGCTGCGCCGCGCTGGCCGCGGCGGGCTGGGAGCGGAACAGCCCGGCCGAGCTTTTTCTGGCGGCCGTGCTGGGCGCCATGCTGCTGAACGGCGTGCGGCTGCATATCATCGGCCGGCAGCTCGCAGGCGTCCGGCTTGTCCATGAGCTGCGGCAGGCGGAGCGCGTCGTTCCGGGAGCCGCTCCCGGCAGCCTTGCCTTCGGCGTGGCGATCAGCGGCGCGAAGCGCTGGCCCATGCGCTGGCTGACGGTGGAGGAGGCGTGGACGCGCACGGGCGGAGACGGCGGCGTCTGGGTATGCCGCCGTCTGCTGTTCCTGCGCCAGGGCGCGGAGACACGCTACACCGTCTCCTTCGCAGGCGCGCCGCGCGGCGTATACCGCCTCACGCGGACCGAACTCGCCTATGGCGACCTGTTCGGCTGGTTCGGCGGCCGGGTGCGGCTGGATCTCCCGTCGGCGGCGGAAGCGCCGCAGCCGGTGCTGGTCATTCCGCCGCCCCCGGTATGCTCCGCTGTGCTGCCGGACGCTGCCCCGGGAGCCGCGCACGAGGCCGGCCCGCCGCCGCTGGCCGGCGCCGCCGATGCGGCAGACGGAGGCGTACCTGCCCCGTCTGCCGGAGGAGTTCGCGGCGTCGAGCTGCAGGCGTACCAGCCGGGCACGCCCTTGCGCGCCGTCGACTGGCGGACGTACGCCAAGCGGCGCGTGCTGGCGGTTCGCGTGCCGGAAGCGGACGGCTGCGCCCCGGCCGACATCGCCATGGACGACGTTCCATGGCGGTCGGAGGCGCAGCCGGGCAGCACGCGCCTATGGAGGCGGTGCTGTCCGCCGCCGCCGCGGCCGTGCGCGCCGCCGCAGAGGCCGGGCGGCCCGTGCGCCTGCTGCGGCTGAGCGACGGGGCCGTCGCCGCCGGAGCCCGGCAGGCGCTGGCCGCCCTGGCGGCAGAGCGGCCCGGCCCGGTGGCGACGAACGGCTCGGAAGCGCTGCCGCCCGGCGCAGAGCCACACGGCGCGGCATACTGGTCCGCCGCTGACCCGTCGCCGCCGATTCGCGCCGCGGTGACGCTAATCAGCTACCGGGAGGATCCGGCGGCGCTTGATCGGCTGCAAGATGCGGCGGGAGAGGTGCGGATCGGCGCTTGGCTGACCGCCGCGCGCTGGCCGCAGTCAAGCGCCGCGGCAGCGCCGGCTTCATCGGGGGCCTTCCTCTGGAGGGAACATCCCGCCCCCGGCGCCAGAATAGGAAGGAGGGAGAGCGATGCGCTTCCATACTATCGGCCGATCCGCCAAGGGTGACGGCCAAGCGACGTTGCGGCGGCTGAACGGCGGCCACAGCAGCGAGCCGGCCAGAAGGCGGACCGCGGCCGAGTGGGCGAAGCAAGCCTTCTTTACCGGGCTGCTGTTCGCCTTGTTCGCTGAATGGTTCTATCCGTTGAAGCGGCTCGGCCCGCACATCGATATGCACGACATCCGTCCATTCTTGGGGGCGATCGCGATCTTCCTCGCCGTTGGGTTGCTCGTCCGGAGCAGAATTCTGTCAATCGCGCTGCGCAGCGTCACGGCGATCGCGGTAACCGCATGGATGTTCGGAGCGGTCTCCCGGCCCAATGCAGCCACAGCCAGTGGAGGCCTTCTGCACGATATACGCGAGTCGGTTACGGCAGGCCTTTCGATGATCGGCTCCGCCCTGGCCGCCGATGCGGAACGGTGGATGGAGGCCGAATGGCTTCAGACGAGCGGCGAAGTCCGCACCTTGCTGCTGCTGGCCGGTTGGGCAATGCTGACGGCCTCCATTCAGGCCCAAATGTTGACCCGGCGGACGGTGGTGTTTTTCAGCGTGGCTACAATCTGCTATCTATTCGGATTTCAATGGGGCTACGGCCTCGACGTGACCGATGCCATCATTCGCGCGGCAGGCTGGGGGCTGCTGTTGTCCGCCTGCCTCCAGCTTGACCGGCGGCTGGCCGAGGATACGGAACAGTCGAAGGCGTCAGGAATCCGGCCTGTACGATGGCTGGGACAAGCGGCGATCGTGACGCTCCTTATCGTAGGCAGCGGCTTCGGCCTGTCCCGGATGCCCGATTGGACGCCGCCGGAGAGCCTGCCTATGCTTCGTGAGTGGACGCAATCGCTGGCAGCCTCGGCGACCGAATGGGGCGCGGCTCGTTCGTCGGCGGAGAACGCGGCCATGCGGACGGCAAAGATAGGCACGACCGGATACAGCACGGACGATACGGAACTGGGCGGCTCGCTTCGCGACGATGCCCGTATCCAGTTCATGGCGGAATCGGCGGAGCCCACGTATTGGCGGGGAGAGAGCAAATCGCGCTATACCGGCCGGGGCTGGGCGTCAGCGGGCGCCGGACAAGAGGAAACGGTGGACGGATCCGGGCTGCTGCAGAGTCCCGATTCTCCGGTGCCGGGATGGTCCGAGCCGTTGACGCAGACGGTTCGCTGGCAGGCCTATGCGCCGCATCTGCCGTTGGTCCTCGGCGGCCGGCCGGAGCGGCTGACGTCATGGATGGCGGACGGGAAGACGGCGGTTCCGGCCCAAGCAGGGGTGGCCCTGCGCTACGAGCCGCCAGGCGAACGGTATGCCCCCGGCGCGAGTGCCCCTGCCGGATCCCGGCTCGCCTATCAATACGAGACCCGCGTGCTGCGGGCGGATCCGGCGATGCTGGGGGCCGTGCCGAAGCTATCGCCCGAAGAGACGGCGCGATGGAGCGAAGAGCTTCAGCTTCCGGACTCACTCCCGCAGCGGGTTCGGGAGCTCGGCGATCGGCTGGCTGAAGGAGCGGCGGGTCAATACGAGACCGTGCGGCGTGTACAGGCGTTCTTGCGCCAGGAATACGCCTACACCAAGCTTGATACCGAAGTGCCGCCGGCGGGCCGGGACTTCGTGGACTATTTTCTGTTCGAGGCGAGGCAGGGTTACTGCAATCACTTCTCGACCGCGATGGCGATTCTGCTGCGCACCCAGGGCATTCCCGCGCGCTGGGTGAAGGGCTTTGCGCCCGGCGAGTTGACCGGACCCGGACAGTATACGGTCCGGGCATACGATGCGCATGCCTGGGTGGAGGTGTATTTCCCAACGGTCGGCTGGGTGCCGTTCGAGGCAACTCCGCCCGCAGGCATGGCTGCAGCGGCAGAGGTTCCGGCGGACGCGGTGATAGCGTCTGTACCGGGCCAGACGGCCTTTGCGGCCGATGGCGCGGCTGCCCCGGAAGGCGATGCGGCATTCACTCCGTCAGCGCAGGTGCGCGAGCTGCTGGAGCAATCGCTGCAGTCTCCGGCTTCGGGCTGGGAACGGATGCGGCGCTGGGGAGAGACGGCGCTTCATGCCGGGAAGCAGGGGATGAACGCCATCGGGCAGCATCTCGCCGCAGAATGGGAGGCGCTGACCCGAATCGGGACACATCGCAGCGGTGAACAGGCGGAGGCGGGGCTGCCGGGGCTGCTTCGCTATGTGGCTGTCCGCCTGCCGGTCCTGGCGATCGGTGCGTTGTGGCTGGCCCTGCTGGCGGCGTGGCTCATGCGGAAGCAGTGGCAGCGCCTTGCTCCGGAGCGCAAGCTGCGGCGGCTTCTCTGTCTGCAGCAGCGCAGCTTCCAGAGCGAACGGCTGCAGGAGATGGGCCGGATCGCTTGGCAGCTGCTCGAGCGGAAATATGGGTTGCGCCCGATCGGCATGACCTGGAGCGAATATATTTCCGCGAAGCGCGACGATCCCGAGCTGCTGCCGTCGGCGGCCGAACCGGTGCTGCAGCAGTTCATTCGCGATTGCAATGCGCTGCTGTTCGCCGGCCGGCATGCGGAGAGAGCCGTACGGCAGCGGTTCCTGGAAGGCTGCGCATTCGTGCTGCGCCAGTGTACATGAGTCAGGGAGGCGCGGTTCACATAGAGATCGGCGGCAAGAGAGACGGAAGGGGCGGCGAGCAGGATTCGGCCGCCCTGTTCGTCTTCGGGCGTCTTTGTGGACATCTCGGACCATGGCCGCTGCGTTCCCGCCTAGCGAGAGCAGGGGGATGTATGACCAGATCCCTTTTCAACCGCCGAGACGGGCAGTATAATTTACCATATGATCCTATGGCAGTGAACTCGAATTGAGATAGACATGGGGAGGCGGAGCATGGCTACATTAAAAGATATTGCTGAACGGGTCGGCGTCTCCATCTCCACCGTATCACGGGTGGTGAACGGGGATGACAGCCGCCGGATAAGCGACGAGACGAAGCAGAAAATATGGCAGGCTGCCAAGCAGCTGAATTACCGGGCCAAGCCTGCCCAGAAATCAGCCGCCGGGGCGAAGCGGTCGCCGAAGCATTCCGCGCCATTGACGATCGGCTGCATTTTATCCTTGCCGGACAATAAATATAATCATCCTTATTTTTCCCCCATCATCCAGGGAATCGAAGCGAAGCTGATGGAGGAAGGGATCAAGCTGGCGTTCCTTCATACCCAGGCGGAGCTAAAGAGCGGCGCAGTGCGGGAAGCGCTAATGCACGATCGGGCGTTGAGCGGCGTCATCTGCATCGAAGGGATGGAGCCGGACATGTACCGCTGGCTCAAGGAGCGGGTGCCAGTCATTATTGGCATCGATGTGGCGGATCCGGACATTCCGATCATTTCCTATGATCGGTTGGATGCGGCCCGCATCGCCGTGCGCCATCTGCTGGAGCTCGGGCATACCGACATCGGCTTCATCGGGGGCGCGGGCCTGCTCGGGCGCATGGAGCGGGAGAAGCGGTACCGGGGCTACAAAATGGCATTGAATGAAGCGAATTGCCCCTTCCGTTCCGACTGGATCATCGATGCCCAATGGGATGCCGACCGGAGCTATCAGGGCATGAAGCGCCTGCTGGAGCGGCAAGAGCGGCCGACGGCGATGTTCTGCGCCAGCGACATGATGGCGATTGCGGCCATGCGCGCCGCCACGGAGCTTGGGCTGTCGATTCCCCGCGATATCGCCTTCATCGGCATCGACGACATCGAATTTTCGAAATACAGCTCGCCGCCGCTGTCCTCGGTTCACATCCCGAAATACGAGATGGGCTACACGGCCGCCAAAACATTGCTGGACAGTCTGCATCAGCCTTATCCATATCCGTTCCGGATGCTGCTGCCATTCCATCTGCAAATCCGGGAGTCGAGCAAGGCGCCGGAACGAAGAGCGCCTGTGGACGGGTAGACGGGAATGACGTCCTCATCCCCCGTCCAATCGCATTTCCAATCCGAGAACCTTCAATAAAGCCTTCTTTATTCAGGCCGTTGGAAAACCCCTGTTTTTACGAAGGGGTGGAGATGTCCATGTAGACAATCAAAACTTGGCACTCAGAATTTTTTCTGCTGAGAGACGAGCTCCACTCTATAAAAAATGAAGTGGAGAAAATTCCCATGGGCTTTTCAACGGCCTGATTTTACGGGATCCAAGAGACCGCGTCGGATTCTGGGGGCATCATTGCCTTCTGGAAGCATCATCGCCTTCTGGAAGCATCATCGCCTTCTGGAGGCATCATCGCCTTCTGGAGGCATCATCGCCTTCTGGAGGCAGCCTTGCCTCCTGGGGCTTGAACGTGTGGAGGGAATTGCTGCTATTTTACAGGAATTTCGGCTCAATCAGTCCACATCCCGAGGAATTGCTGCAAATCTACATCATTTTAGGCCCTTTTGCTTCAAGCCGAAGCGAAACGGGTGAAATTCCTGCAGTTTTGCAGGATTCCCTTTCTGGGAAAGTCGTCCATATCGAATTGCTGTATTTGCGCAGGATTTCGCTTACCGAATAGGTGTAGAAATCATGCAGTTTTGCAGAGTTCGCTTACCGAATAGGCGTGTCTGGAGCGTGCAGTTTTGCAGATTTCGCCTACCGGACAGACGTGTCTAGGGAAATGGTGCAGTTTTCAGGGCGTTGGAAAACCCCTGTTTTTTACAAAGGGGTGGAGATTGTGCATTTTCCTACTCAAAACTTGGCACCCACAGCGTTTTAAATCGATTTTTTTCTACGGAGAGACGAGATCCACCACACAAAAAATGGAGTGCCACAAAATCCTTCGGACTTTCTCAACAGCCTGTTATTGGAGGTCTTTTTGATGCGTACGATAATGCGGGCTCTTACCTTCCTTTTGACAGGCAGCCTTACAGGCAGTGTACCGAAGACCGCGTCTTCCTTGGTGAGCGCAGCGAATAATGCAGATAATGCAGATAATGCAGATAATGCGGGTGACCTGACCGGACGGGATAATACAGGCCAGGGAGCGCCATGAACCAAGCGAGAGACAGCAGACAGCCGGGAGCTCCCTGACCCAATGGGATATTGCATGAAAGGAAGGGAGAAGGCAGAGGTGTGTGGAAATACCGTTACCAATCAGATGACCAAAAAGATGCGGGGTGATAGCATGGCTGAGTTGCCTGGCAAGCCGAAGGTGATTATTTTAGGGGCGTTCCATAATGAAGGCCAAGGCAGGCCTGTTTATCGCAGAAAGAAGCCTCAAGATCGAGCCCGTCCACAGCTATCTGTCTTGACGCTGAACCGCAGGCAACGCCACGAAGGCGCTCCGGTCACGGGAGCGCCTTCTCTATTGCTCGGAGTACGGACAGTAAGTTCCGTTCCTGGCTATCGTTATCTGTTCGCGGACGGGTAGTGCAGCAGGGTCATGTAGCGTATGGTGCGGTCGGTGCGGTTCGTGTACGTATGAACCTGGTCGGCGGTGAAGCGCATCGTCGTCTTCGGCTCCAGCACGTATTCGTCGCCGCCTAGCGAGACGTGAAGCACGCCGTCGATCACCATGATGAACTCTTCGACGCCGTCGTAGTGGGCTTCCGACACATGGGAGCACCCCGGGTCCACCTCCACGCTGTACACCTCGAACCCCTTGTCCTGTTCAAATGGAAAGATAGGAAACGTACGGTATGCCCCATCTTCCTCCACGAGCGGGGTAATATCCTCCACCTTAACGATCGACACACTCGGCGTGGATTCTTCCATCAGGGTTGCGAAGGAGATGCGCAGGCCATTCACAATTTTCCATAATACTGAAATGGTCGGATTCGATTCCCCTCGCTCGATTTGCCCGAGCATGCCTTTGCTGACGCCGGACATGTCCGACACCTGGTCCAGGCTCAGTCCCCGCGATTTGCGGATCTCTTGCAGGTTTTTCCCGATTTTTTTGTGGATCGGTTCTTGCATGGCGGTTCTCCTCTCCCACTCTATACCGGATATCTCAAAACAATACAAAAGACCATGTACAATATAACGTACATTTGTGTAGTATATTATACAACAGCATGAAGTCTTGGTATCCGTTTTCTTTCTATTGTATGTAAAAAATATGGGAGGAGCAATCCGTAAATGACAGCGACGATGATCGGTTTGGTCAAGGCAGAACGGAAGCCTGGTGCCGTCTTGAAGGAAGTGCCGGTTCCGGCGTACGGCCCGGATGAAGTGTTGGTTCGCGTCAAGGCGTCCTCCATCTGCGGAACGGACGTTCATATTTATAAATGGGATGATTGGGCGGCCCGTACGGTCGTCACTCCGAATGTGTTCGGGCATGAATTTGCCGGCATCGTGGAGGCTGTCGGCGACCGGGTGACGAATGTGAAGGCGGGCGATCATGTATCGGGGGAAGGCCATGTCGTCTGCGGCGTATGCAAAGCGTGCCGCACCGGCAATGCCCATGTCTGCCCGCATACGCGCAGCTTCGGGATTACGCTGCCCGGCTGCTTCGGCGAATATGCCGTGTTGCGGGCCAGTAATGTCATCCGGAACGATCCTAAGCTTCCGTTTGAAATCGCTTGCTTGCAGGATCCGCTCGGCAATGCCGTGCAGACGGTGCTGGCCGGAGACATCGTCGGCAAGAGCGTCGCCGTCGTCGGCGTCGGCCCGATCGGGCTGATGGCGATTGCGGTCGCGAAGGCTTGCGGCAGCGGAACGATTATTGCGGTGGATATCAATCCGTACCGGCTGGAGATGGCGAAGACGATGGGGGCGGATGTCATCGTCAACAGCAAGGAAGTGAATTCGGTGCAGGCGATACGAGCGGCGACGAACGGAGAAGGTGCGGAAGTGGTGCTGGAGATGTCCGGCCATCCCGATGCGATCCGCGACGCGTTGAAGGCGGCGGCTCAAGCCGGCCGCGTCTCGCTTCTGGGCATTCCGAGCAAGGAGGTCTCCTTCGATCTCGCGGAGGATGTCATTTTCAAAGGATTGCAGCTGGCAGGCATTACCGGACGCCGCATGTACGATACATGGTATCAGCTCAAGGGCCTGCTCGAACGGGGACGGATCGATTTGACCCCGCTCATTACGCATCGGCTGACATTGGACCGGTATGAGGAAGCATTCGACTTGATGTCTTCGGGCAATTGCGGCAAAATTGTATTTATACACCAGTAATAACAAATGTAGAGACGGAGGTGCGGCAGCATGGCCGGATTTGATGTGATTGAGCAGCAATTGAAGGAATTGAAGGATTCGGGTCGCTACCGTCCGCTTACCGTATGGGAAGGCGGATCGGATTCTTGGATGACGTTGCAGGGAGGCAAGCGCGTCCTGCAGATGTCGTCGAACAACTATTTGGGGCTGACGCAGCATCCCGCATTGAAGCAGGCGGCAGCGGACGCGATTGCGAAGTACGGCGTCGGCGCCGGTTCCGTGCGGACGATTACGGGCACGCTCGACATCCATGACGAGTTGGAGCGCCGGCTGGCCGAATTCAAGGGCACAGAGGCGACGCTGGTCTTCCAGTCGGGCTTCACGACGAACCAGGGGGTGCTGGCCTCGCTGCTTGGTCCGGACGATGTCGTCATCAGCGATGAATTGAACCATGCCAGCATTATCGACGGGATTCGCCTGACGAAGACGAACAAGCGCATTTATGCGCATAAGGACATGGATCAGCTCGAAGCGGCGCTCAAGGAGAGCGGCGGGTTCCGACAGCGGGTCGTCGTCACCGACGGCGTCTTCAGCATGGACGGCGATATCGCTCCGCTGCCGCATATCGTTGAGCTGGCGGAACGGTATGACGCGATCGTATATGTTGACGATGCTCATGCCAGCGGTGTGCTCGGGAAGCATGGCAAAGGCTCCACCGATCACTTCGGCCTGCATGGCCGGGTGCATATACAGGTTGGCACGCTGTCGAAGGCGATTGGCGCCGTTGGCGGTTATGTGGCCAGCTCGCATTCATTGAAGGACTACTTGACCAATGTGGCGCGCTCGTTCCTGTTCAGCACATCGCTGCCGCCATCGGTAGCGGCCACCTGCCTCGCCGCGATCGAGGTGCTCAAGACGGAGCCCGAATTGACCGAGCGGCTGTGGCGCAACGCGGACTCGTTCCGCAGCATGATGCAGGCGGAAGGCTTCGATACGGGCGTGAGCGAGACGCCGATCATTCCGATTATCGTCGGCGATCCGGCCCGCACGAATCAATTCTCCCGCCGCCTGATGGAGGAAGGGATCTGCGCGCAGGGCATCGTCTATCCGACGGTCGCCATGGACAAAGGCCGCGTCCGCCTCATCGTGACGGCGCAGCATACCGAGCAGGACCTCGCGTTCGCCCGGGAAGTGCTGACGAAGGTCGGCAAAGAGTTCGGACTGATTTAATTTTTCTTTTTTCTTTTATACAAGCGGAGATACTCCATGTCCGCCACTCGCTTTCTATTTTGGAAGCAGAGTGGCTTTTTTTTATGTTGGATGAGAAATAGATTGGATTTGCTCCTTGACAGCACCTCAATCTCTCTTATAATCATTAATATCACTTGTTATCACTTAATAAAACTTAACAATACTTAATATTGCTTAATTTGGCTTAAATGATGGGAGAGAAAAGCATGTTTCAAGAGGAACGGCTTGCCGCTATTATGGAACATCTGCGGCTCAATAAGCGCATCGAAGTCGAGGAAATATGCGATTTGCTGAATGTGTCGCGCGATACGGCCAGGCGAGACATCATCAAGCTGGAAGAGCGGGGCTCGATTATCCGTACGCGCGGCGGCGCCATTCTGCCCACGTTATCGAAGGAGATGCCCACTTACGAACAGCGTCTGCAGAAGGCAACGGCGTCCAAGCAAGGGATCGGACGCTTGGCCGCCTCGCTGCTGCGCGACGAGGATTACTTGTATGTCGACTCTTCCACGACCGTGCGTTATATGGGGGAATATATGACCACGAAGCGGAACGTCGTCGTCACCAACTCCATTGACATGGCCGGCATGCTGGCGGCGAAGGATGAAGCGCGGATTCATCTGCTCGGCGGCCTGTTATACAACGGACAGCGTATGATATACGGCCCGCGCGCCATTGAGATGATGGGGGATTATCATCTTGATAAAGCCTTTATCGGCACCTGCGGTTTATCGCTGGAAGGCTTGACGACCGATTTCGAGGAAGAGAGCTATCTCATCCGTCAAGTTCTGCGCAGGGCCGATCAAGTGATTGTGCTGGCCGATCATTCCAAGTTCGACAAGCAGATGTTCCACCGTGTAGCGGGTCTGGAGGACATCGACATCATCATTACCGATCGGGAGCTGGGGGAAGCGTGGTCACAGCAGCTGCGCGAGGCAGGCGTGGAACTGATCGTGGCGGACGGGGGAGTACAGCGTGATTAACAGGCTCATCTGGATGGGATGTCTCTCGTATGTCGTGACCGGCGTGACGCTGGTCATTATGGGGGCGGTGCTCCCCGAGCTGCTGACTAACTACGGCCTGAACTATACCGATGGCGGACTGCTCATTTTCGTGCAATTTCTTGGTATGCTTACCGGCGTGCTCAGCATGCCGGCGATTTCGCGCCGGTTAAGCCGCAAGCGGGGCGTCATTCTTGGACTGTTATTCATCAGCTCCGAGCTGCTTCTGTTCTTCCTTCCGCCGTGGCCTGTTGTCATCGCGTTGGCCGGGTTGGCCGGCGCTGGCGCAGGGCTGCTGGAATCATGCATAGGCACCATCATCCTTGTTGCCGTCAAGGAGAAGCAGGCGATCGCCATGAGCAAGCTGGAAGTCACCTTCGGCATTGGGGCTCTGGCGATTCCGTTCGCAGCCAGCTTCCTGATCGCGCGCGGCATATGGATGTATTCGTTCTTGCTGCTGGGGATAAGCGCGCTGATCACGGCCCTGGCCTGGCACAAATTATCGTTCGGCAGCACCGATGCGATGCTGACCCGCACAGTGAAGCGGGACGGCCGGACAGCGCCATCGGCTGCTTATTCCGGCAAGGCTCTGCCGTTCCTCGTGCTGTGCGCGTTTTTCTTCATGCTGTACGGGGGCAGCGAAGTATCGGTAGTGCACTTTTTCCCATCGATGTTCATGGAAAAATGGGGCATCACCAGCTCCCAGGCGACCTTGACCGTAACCACCTACTGGACGGCGATGGTGATCGGACGGGCGCTCTGCGGCGTGCTCGCGGAGAAGCTGACCTACTATCGCTTCTTGTGGCTGACCACCTCAGGAAGCGTAATCGTGCTGCTGCTGTTGCCATTCAGTCCGCAGGCATGGGCGGGCTTCGTGATCAGCTTCCTGCTCGGGCTCGGGATGGCGGGCATGTTCGCGATTATGCTCATCTACGCGAATCAGGCGCTGCCCGGCATGACGGAGCGCACGACAAGCATTTTGCTGGCGGCCAACGGACTTGGCGGCTCGCTGATGCCGATTGCTGTGGGCAGGATGATGGACATCTTCCCGGTTCAGGCGGTCATGTGGCTGTTCTTCGGGGTCATGCTGACGATGCTGCTGCTCGTATTCGCATCCCGGTACCGGAAGGGCCTGATGATATCGGAAACCCTGCATACTACAGGCGTTGTTTGTGAGGATTAAGTCTTTTTGCGGATTTCTTGCCGGAGCGAAGGGGATATTCATCGCAAGGGATGAAGGAGATGGGTGGAGAGCATTAAGCTATTGCAGGCGCGACACTGATTAAAAACGAGTCTCGGCATGTCCGATGGCTCGTTTTTTGGATGCAACATTTGCCCCAAATCATACAAGAAATTTTACGTTTTTTTGAACAATACAGGTTGACGTTGGCGAATCACACGATATATAATGTCCACAAGCATAAATGAAAGCCTTTACAATGGACGGGTGCCGGACGATGGCGACCTGTTTGTCCACAATTATTTGCGCAAATTTGCGCACGCTGATTATTGCGCAAACGCAATGAGAACACTGCCTCGAGTTATTGGCCTGTCATCATCAGCTTCATTGCGCTTATGCGCGTAATCGTATGTTCCAGAGGTTGAATACTCCAAGGTGAAAAGGGGACAGAATCATGCAGCAAGTACGCATAGGAATGATCGGAGCCCGCGGGCGGGGCGGGATTGCGAAGTATTGGCATAAGCCGGACGGCCGTTCCGTCGTCGTCGGCGCAGCGGATATTTATCCGGAGAAGCTGGAGGAATTCCAGAAGGAGATTAACCCGGATGCCTTCGTGACGACCGATTACCGCGAGCTGATCACGCGGGAGGATATTGATGCGATTGCGGTTACTTCGCCCGATTATTGCCATGAAGAGCATGCGGTGGCTGCGCTGAAGGCCGGCAAGCATGTCTTTTGCGAGAAGCCGCTCGCGATCACCGTCGACGGCTGCGACAACATCCTCAAGGCGTGGCAGGAATCCGGCAAGAAGCTGATGGTCGGCTTCAATATGCGGTATATGAATATGTACCGGACGATGAAGGAGATTGTCGATTCCGGCGTCATCGGCGAGATTAAGGCCGTATGGGTGCGCCATTTCGTAGGCTGGGGAGGCTACTTCTATTTCCACGACTGGCATGCGAATTCCGCCAATTCGACCGGGCTGCTCCTGCAAAAGGGCTCTCATGATATCGACATCATTCATTGGATTACTGGACGCTACGCGACGAAGGTGTCGGCGTTCGGCGGGCTCGATTTCTACGGCGGCGACAAGCCGAACGACCTGACTTGTCCGGCATGCGATGAGCGGGAGTCGTGCACCGAGGTCAGCCCGGGCAGTCTGATCGAATGCGCCTTCCGCGAGGAAGTGAATGTGGAAGACAATAATATGGTCATTATGGAGCTGGAAGGCGGTATTAAGGCATCGTATTTGCAATGTCATTTCACGCCGGATTATCAGCGCAATTATACATTCATCGGAACCGAAGGACGGATGGAGAACAACGAGCTGGAGAACAAGGTCTATGTATGGACCCGCCGCTCGAACAATCCGCGCGAGCTGTCCAACCGGGTGTACGAGATTAAGGAAGCGAAGGGCTCCCATGGCGGTGCCGATCCGAATATTTGCAAGGACTTCGTAGACATGATTCTCGACGGCAAGATGCCGGTAGCGACGCCGCTGGCGGGCCGCATGAGCGTGGCTGTAGGCTGTGCAGCGACGGAATCGCTGCGCGGCGGCGGCGGTGTGGTGCAGGTCTCCCCGGCGCCGGATGCGGCCGTGCTCCAGGGCAGCGGCAACGGATAGAAGGATGAAGCAGGTTCTCGCGGCTCGTGCAGCGAATTTTCCGCGGCAGAGAAGCGGGAACCAATACCCAATCTTTGATCTTGTTAAAAAATTACAAAAAGTAATGTATTTTAATTGAAAAAACCCGGGTATCGAGCAGAGCTATTTTGTTTTGTCAATGGAGAGAGGAAGGAGAGTGAATGAAGAGTTGAGCAAAGCAGGGGTTACAACCGAGAGTCTCCCGGCGGTCCCGGCGCGCAGATCCTCCTGGGTCTGGCGCTCGATCAAGCGCAACTGGCAGCTGTATGCGCTCATTACGCCGGTCGTTATTTACTATATCATTTTTCATTATTTGCCGATGTACGGCGTGCAGATCGCGTTCAAGGACTTCATCGCTTCCAAAGGAATCTGGGACAGTCCTTGGGTGGGCTTCAAGCATTTCGAACGGTTTTTCAGCAGCTATTTCTTTGAACGGCTTATTGTGAATACGCTTACAATCAGTCTGTACACGCTGCTGGTCAGCTTTCCGATCCCGATATTGCTGGCCTTGATGCTGAATGAAGCGAAGGCGGAATGGTTCAAGAAGACCGTCCAGACGATTACGTACGCGCCGCATTTTCTGTCTGTCGTCGTTGTGGTCGGCATGCTTTTTATTTTCCTGAACCCGAGCACGGGCATCGTTAACCACCTGATTGTCGCCTTCGGCGGGGAGCCGATTGCCTTCATGACGGATGCGAAATGGTTCAAGACGCTGTATGTGCTGTCGGATGTGTGGCAGACGATGGGCTGGAGCTCGATCATTTATTTGGCGGCCTTGTCCGGTGTCGATCATCAGCTGCATGAAGCAGCGACGATTGATGGGGCGAGCAAGCTGCAGCGCATCTGGCATATCAATATTCCGACGATTGCCCCGACGATTATTATTTTGCTGATCCTCAATCTCGGGACGGTCATGGCGGTGGGCTTCGAGAAAATCTTCCTGATGCAGAACAATCTGAATCTCGCCAGCTCGGATGTCATCTCCACCTATGTGTACCGCAGCGGGATACTGGATGCGCAGTACAGCTTCTCCGCCGCGGTAGGATTATTCAATTCGGTTGTGAACTTCGCGCTCTTGATTATCGTGAACTCGATCGCCAGACGCGTAAGCACGACGAGTCTATGGTAAGGAGGGGGTTGCCATGATCGATCGCTCCATCGGAGACCGAATCTTCGATGTCGTCAATTACGTCCTGTTAACGCTGGTCATGCTCATTGTGCTCTATCCGCTTCTCTTCGTCCTGAGCGCCTCTGTCAGCAACCCGGAGACGGTGCTGCGCGGCGAGATGTGGCTGATTCCGAAGCAAATCAACTTCGACGCATACGCCAAAATTTTTCAGAATAAAGACATTCTCCTTGGTTACGGCAACACGATTCTATACACCCTTCTCGGCACGGCCATCAATCTCATCATGACGATATGTGCGGCGTATCCGCTCGCCCGCAAAGACTTCCTCGGCCGAGGGCTGATTACCGGCATGATCGTATTCACCATGTTCTTCGGCGGCGGGCTCATTCCTACGTACTTGCTCATCAAAAACTTGAATATGCTCGACACGCTGTGGGTGATGGTGATTCCGAACGCCGTCGCGGTCTGGAACATCATCATTATGCGCACGTTCTTCCAGCAATCGATACCGGGCGAGATTCAGGAGGCAGCCATGATTGACGGATGCAGCCATATGCAGACGCTGCTGCGCATCGTCCTGCCCCTGTCGATGCCGATTATCGCCGTCATGGTGCTGTTCTATGCGGTAGGCCACTGGAATTCCTATTTCAACGCGCTGATTTACTTGTCCAGCAAGGACAAATTCCCGCTGCAGCTCATTCTGCGCGAGATTCTGATTCAGAGCGATTCGGGCGACATGATCAAGCTGACGTCGGAATCGGCCGTGAAGATGAAGATGAGTGTAGAGGGATTGAAATATGCGGTGCTGGTCGTGGCGAATTTGCCGATGCTCGTCTTGTATCCGTTCCTGCAGCGCTATTTTGTCAAAGGCATCATGATTGGAGCTCTGAAGGGGTAACCGACCACAAGCAAAAGGGGGAAATGTTGTGAGAACAAAAAAATGGCTGATGACGACGATGAGTGTGCTGCTGAGCTTCTCGCTGCTGATTACGGCATGCGGAGGCAGCGGAGGAGGGGGAGGAGCCGCTGCCGGCAGCAGCGAGGAGCGGCTCGCCAAGATGAACAAGGAAGGGATGCCGATCGCCAAGGAAAAGATAACGATATCCGGCTTCGCCGCGAAGTTCTATGCTTCGGCGGACTGGAGCAAGCTGATGCTCTGGGAAGAATACGAGAAGATGACCAATATTCATATCGATTGGGAGACGGTTCAGGTCGACAGCTTGAAGGAGAAGCGCAACATCAAGCTGGCCGGCGGCGACTATCCCGAGATTTTCTTCGCCTCCGCCTTCGCCAAGAGCGATCTGATCAAGTACGGGAGCCAGGGCACCTTCCTGCGGCTGAATGAGCTGATCGACGAGCATGCTCCGAATTTCAAGGCGTTGATGGAGAAATACCCAATCGTGAAGCAGGGCATTACGATGCCGGACGGCAGCATTTACGGCCTGCCGACCGTGTTCGACCCAGACTTCAAATCGCTGTTCTACGGGACGCCGTGGATGAAGAAGGAATGGCTCGACAAGCTGGGGCTGCAGCCGCCGACCAATCTGGAGGAGCTGCATACGGTGCTGAAGGCGATCAAGGACGGCGACCCGAACGGCAACGGGAAGAAGGATGAGATCCCGTGGGGTTCCCGGGGCGTCTGGATCATGATCAACTTCCTGAAGGGCTCGTTCGGGCTGAACAAGAACGGGACGGCCAATCCGAACGTCGACCTCGATCCGGATACCGGCAAGCTCCGGTTCGTGCCAGCGACGAAGCAGTACAAGGAGCTGCTGCAATATGTCGCGAAGCTGCACGCGGACGGGCTGTTCGATCCGGAGACGTTCACGATGAAGGATACCGACATTACGTCCAAGGCGACGGACGGCGTGTACGGCTTCCTGGACGGCGTGAATCCGAAGGCCGTCTACAATCAGGAGGGCTATGTCGGCATGCCGGTGCTCGAAGGACCGTACGGCGACAAGACCGCGACCAACATCGGCTCGCCGCTCGGCAATATCGGCATGTTCGTGCTGACGGACAAGGCGAAGAACCCGGAAGCGGCCATTCGCTGGATGGATCATTTCTACAGCGATGAAGGGGTCAAAATGTTCTTCATGGGCTTCGAAGGCGTGACGTACAAAGTGAATGAGAAGGGCGAATACGAGTATCTGGATACGATCACGAACAATCCGGACGGCTTGAACCTGGATCAGGCGGTCAGCCAATATCTTACCTGGCCGGGCGGATATTATCCGGGCATGGTGATGCAGAAGTACTTCAAGGGGGCGGAAGGGCTGCCTTCGTCGGTCAAGAACGCCGAGGAGGCGGAGCCGCATTCGATCCCGATGAGCGAGGTCTGGCCGGCCTTCAACTTCACCCCGGAGGAGCAGGATGAGTTGACGACGCTTCAGACGGATATTCATACGTATGTCGATGAGATGCGCGACAAGTTCGCTTCGGGCGCGGCCGAATTCGATCAATGGGACAATTATGTGCAGCAGCTGGAAAAGATGAATCTGAAGCGTTACCTGGAGATTTACCAAGCGGCGTATGAGCGCTATCTGAAATCGAAATAATGGCCTCGATTCTAAAATCGAAGCCCCGTGCCGAGCAGTCCGGCACGGGGCTTGCTGTTGCAGGAAGGGAATTATGAAGGCGGCCGCGATTACAGCAACGGCAGAACCTCGTCCCAGACCGCATCGAGGATACTCTGCATATCTCCCTCGTTGCTGTTGATAGCGATCGCCGCATCATGGCCGGGGATTACGATACAGAACTGCCCGTGCGCCCCGTCGGCACGATAGGCGTCATGCGTGCACATCCAGAACTGGCAGCCATAGCCCTGACTCCAGTCGATGCTGCCCTCGTTGCCGATATGCTTGCGTGTGGCGAATGCAATCCACTCCGCTGGAATGAGCTGCTCGCCTTCCCAAGCGCCCTGCTGCAGCAGCAGCTGTCCGAAGCGGCTCAGCTCCTCGTTGCTGATGCGCAGCCCCGCGCATCCGAGCGTGACGCCGAGCGGGGATGTGTCCCACTCGACGCGTTCCATCCCAAGCGGCTCGAACAAGCGCGGCGTCAGATATTGATGGACCGTCTCGCCGACAGCGGCCTGCACCATCGCCGAAATCATGAAGGTGTCGCCGCTGCTGTAGGTGAACTGCTCGCCGGGAGGGCGGTCCAGAGGCAGCGACATATAGTATTTGGCCCAGTCCTTCTCCTGCAGCGACTTTCTCTCGTCGGCCCACAGCGGCGGAGCGTCATGGCCGGAGGACATCCGCAGCAGATCGTACAAGCGGATGCGGCCGGGCTCAAGGGCGGGATCGTCCGCCATTCCTTCCCGCACATGCTGGGGAAACACATCACCGAGCGTCGTATCCAATGCCAGCTTCCCTTCCTCGATCGCCAGTCCGGCCGCCATGCAGGTGAACGATTTGCTAACCGAGTGCTGTACGCGACGGATATCTTCGCTTGCATCCCACTGTCCCGCCAGACGGCCGCCTTGCCGTACACGCGCGGAGAGAACGTTTAGTTTTTTCCCGGTTATCCGCTGAACAAAACCGGTTAATACATTAGACATCATCCAGTCCTTCTTTCCTTATTGGATTTCGAAATGATGCAGAGAGGTACGTAGGCAGGAAGAGCAGCCTCCCCCTTATGTAAATCGCAATAGAAACGTTTCCGTAATAAAGCGCTAAGCTGATATTTATCATATTACAATCGCTTTCATAGCATGTCAACGAACAGGAAGTAAGCGCTTTTCCCGGTCCTATTAAATCAATATAAGGATATTTATAGATAAAATGGGACGATGGAGTTTTTGCTTCAATATTTTTTGCGCTTATTTTCGAAAAAATCATTGACAGGCTCAGGGGGCGAGATCTATGATTTAGTCGAAACGATTCGATAAAACGCTTTCACAGAAAAAACACCGCAAGGGAGCTTACCTTCCCAGGCGCGAACTCGTTGCAAAAGAGATGCAGTCTATGCTTTTCAACTTTTGAAAATGAAAGGGATTACATATGGCGCATGTAACGATAGATACTGGCCCGACGACACTGCGAATGACAACGAACATCCATGTCGTCTATCCCCTGGAGTCTCCGCTTCCGTCAGGCAGCACGCTGTACCTGCTTCACGAGGCGGGGAACAATGCGAGCACATGGCAGCGGCTGACGACGATCGGGCTGTATGCGGCCAAGTACGGCTGCACGGTCATCATGCCGGAGGCGAACCGCAGCTACTGCACAGATATGGAGTACGGGAGAGCGAAGGAGAAGGCAACGCTTCCGTCTCTCCTGTGCTGTTGCGGAACCGGCGACCGGTTCATCGCAATGAACCGCGACTTAGCGGCTTACATGCAGGGCACTCCATGTGACTTCCGGTACGTGGAAGGACCGGGAACGCATGATTGGCTCTTCTGGGAAGAGCATTTGCAGACGGCATTTGACTTCCTGTGTGAGGACAAGAACGAGGGAGAGAGAGGAGATGCAATTTGAAAGCCACTGCTTTAGATCCAGACGTACATGGGAAAGGACATTCGAAATTCGGAAGCCTGCTTGCGCAGCTATGGAAGAACAGAATGGTATATACGCTGCTTCTTCCCGGATTGATATGGCTGCTGCTGTTCGCCTACTTGCCGATGGGCGGCCTCTCGCTCGCCTTCAAGGATTACAAGGCGAATCTCGGAATCTGGGGCAGCCCGTGGGTCGGGTTCGAGAATTTCAAGTACGTGTTCCGCGATCCGGCATTCATCGATGCCTTATGGCGAACGCTGTACATCAATATTATTAAGCTCGTCATCCAGTTCCCGTTCCCGATTCTGCTCGCGTTGATGCTGAACGAGCTGCGGATGCGGCGGACGAAAAAAATCTTCCAGACGGTCTTTACGTTTCCTCATTTCCTGTCCTGGATTATCGTATCCGGCGTCGTCATCAATGTGCTGGCGTATGACGGGCTCGTGAACAGCGCCTTGGCGCTGCTCGGCTTGCCGACGATCAACTTCCTCGGCTCGGAGGAGATGTTCGTTCCGATGCTGCTGCTCACGGATATTTGGAAGTCGACTGGATGGGGCGCGATTATCTATCTGGCCGCGATATCCGGGATCGACCAGGATCAGTACGAGTCGGCTCAGATCGACGGCGCGTCGCGGATGCAGCAGATGTTCCGGATTACGCTGCCGAACATTTTGCCTACCGTCACCATCATGTTCATTTTGTCGGTGGGCGGCCTGATGTCGTCGGGCTTCGACCAGATTTTCAACTTGGCCAATGCGGCGACGAAGAACGTGTCGGAAGTATTGGATGTGTATATTTACCGCATTACGTTCCAGTCTTCGACGGACTTCTCGTTTTCCACGGCGGTCAGCCTGTTCCGTTCTCTCATTAATATGATTCTGCTGCTTCTGGCGGACAGGGTGGCCAAAATGCTGGGCGGAGACGGTCTGTTCCGATAAGAGAGGGGTGCAAGGGATGAGCAAGACAGCTGCCAAGCAGCGTAAGTTCCGCATCGGAAAAATGACGGCGCTCGATTACGTTATTTTCTTCCTGCTGCTTCTATTCGCCTTATTGATTCTGATTCCGTTTTGGAATGTCATCATGATTTCCTTCTCGACGCCGAAGGAATATGCGGATAATCCGCTGATGATGTTCCCGAGAAATCCGACCTTGGCTTCCTATAAAGCGCTGTTCGAGGACGGAAGTATTTTG
This sequence comes from Paenibacillus thiaminolyticus, assembly GCF_007066085.1. NCBI lineage: Bacteria > Bacillati > Bacillota > Bacilli > Caryophanales > Paenibacillaceae > Paenibacillus > Paenibacillus thiaminolyticus. The sequence goes on from NZ_CP041405.1 coordinate 4,668,866, forward strand.
ACGGGCTACTGGAATACGTTCAAGCTGCTGATCGTAGGCTTGCCGCTCAGCCTGTTCTTGACGAGCAGCATGGCTTACGCGCTCAGCAGAAGCAAGTTCCCGGGCAAGAAGATCATCTTCTTCCTCGTACTGTTCACGATGATCTTCAACGGCGGCATCGTGCCGCTCTACCTGATTATGAAATCGCTCCATCTGACAGGCTCGCTGTGGTCCGTCATCCTGGCCGGCAGCTTCAGCGCATTCAACATGATATTGATGATGAACTACTTCCAGAGCCTGCCTGAATCGCTGATGGAATCCGCAAGGCTGGACGGAGCGGGCGAATGGAGAATTCTCTTCTCCGTTGTCCTGCCGCTGGCGGCGCCAATCATGGCTACCATTACACTCTTCTATGGCGTCGCATACTGGAACAGTTGGTACGACGCGATGATTTTCCTGCGCAAGGCGGATCAGCTGCCGCTGCAGAACGTACTGCGAACGATCATTGTCGAGTCGCAGACCAACGTCTCGAACGCCTCCAGCGTCGATGCGGTCGGCAAGCAAGCTTTTTCAACGGGGATGAAAATGGCTGCAGTCTTCGTGACGATGGTGCCGATTATGTGCTTCTTCCCGATGTTGCAAAAGCATTTCGCTAAAGGGGTGTTAACAGGGGCTATTAAGACCTGATAACTACTAGAGGCAGTTCAAAAAGCTCGCTTTTGATCACGAAGTGGTACAGGAAGTGACTACCGAACTTTTTGAACACTCACAAAATTAGATTTTTGCACCAAAAATCTAAAATCACGGGGGAGACATCCAAATGGAAACGAACAAAAGGCTGTCGGTAAAATCGGTTCTGGCTATCGCCTTATGTGTGGTCATGCTGATGGTGACTGCTTGCTCGAAGCAGGAAGCGCAAGGCGGCAATGAGAAGGACGGCGACGGAAGCTACACAGACAAGCTGACCATTTCCGTGGCGAGCACGATTCAGCTCAAAGACGGCCAACTCGACAATGAATTCCACAAGTTCTGGATGGACAAGTTCAACATCGATTGGGACTACAACTTCATCGAATGGGATTCCTGGGGCGAGAAGCTGCGGCTGTGGATCAACTCCGGCGACCTGCCTGACGTTGCGGCCTGGAACTACATTCACGGCGATGCGATGAATTATATCGACCAAGGGCTTCTCTACCAATTCCCGGATGACTGGAAGGAGCGTTGGCCGAACGTGGCGGCGGCTTACAAGCTGACGGGCCTGGGCGAGAAGCTGGAAGAGCTGACGGGCGGCACCTATGTGCTGCCGCGGCCGGTCTACTACGAGAATAAGCCAGCCGATCCGCTGGTGAACCAGATCGGCGTCATCGCGCTGCGCAAAGACTGGGCGGAAGCGGCCGGCTTCGAATTGAAGGACGTCTATACGACAAGCGAGTTGATGGAATACGCCAAGCTGGTGAAGGAGAAGGATCCGGGCAAGGTCGGATCGAACCTGGTGCCGATCTCTTATAACGCCGGCGATGCGCTGACGAATATCATCATGCCGAACAGCGAGCACTCCCGCGTCGAGTCCGCGTTCTACCAAGGCGAGGACGGCAAATATCACTGGGGGCCTGCCGATCCGGCAACCCTGACCGGTCTGAAGCTGATGCAGAAGGCATATAAAGAAGGGCTGCTCCATCCGGAGTTCTATACCTGGAAGAACAGCGAAGGCAGCGACAATTTCCGGGTGAAGGGCACCGCCGCGATTACGAGCCTTGGCGGTCTGGCGTCGTACAGACAAGACGTGGATAAGGCGATGAAGAAAAATATCGGCGTAGAGAGCGATGAAGCCGTTCATACCGCGATCGTGCTTGGCGACGACGGCAAGTACCGCAACCTGGAGCAGGTCAACTTCTGGTCCGCGATTATCTTCTCGCCGGACATTAGCGAGGAGAAATTCGAACGCATCATGGATCTGCTGGATTATTCGACGGCGCAAGAGGGACAAATGCTGCTCAATATGGGCTTCGAGGGCAAGGATTGGAAGTACGGCGACAACCAAGAACTCGTCAGCCTGCTGCCGGAAGGCACGTCCCTGGAAGACAAGTATCCAAGCCGCTTCGAAGGGCTGTACCTCCTGGGCGATGACTTCAGCATGATCAACCCGGCGATTAAAAAGGAATATCGCGACAGAGCGATCCTTCACTATCAGAACAAAGCCAAGCTCGGCAAAGAAGGCGGCAAGCTGGCCGAGTACGATTGGACGGTTCAACTGTACGATTCCAAAGCCAAAAATCAGGCGACCTTCAACTATGAGTCGGAATATACGAACCTGATTCTGCAAAACGGCGATCTGGAAGCCAACTGGAAGAAATGGGTGGACAGTAAAATGCCGCTTGTCCAACCGGTTCTGGATGAACTGAACCAACAATAAGAGAGAAGCATGCAGCTGTAAGTGAAGTTGGCCTGAGGCGTTCGCCAGTGGTCCGAGTCAATGGAACCCGGGATGCAGGATAGTACGGTGCAGCCGGGTTCTTCCCTTCATCGTCCAGCTCTTCTGATTGAGGAATGTGCATAACTGCAGCAGCGGAGGACTCCCTTCGCTGGTGTATGACCTGAGGGTGCCAGGCTCCGATGATTGTGCTTCTGTCATTCCGGTTATGCATGCTCCTGAGAAAGGAGAAGGAATCTGGCAGTGATTCAATTTTGAAAATCGATCTTTTATCCTGCAAAAAACAATGAACACGTCCTAATAAATGAAGCAATGGAGGATCGAAATATGGACAATCCGCAATTAACCGCCCTGTTGCAGCAAATGACGTTGGAAGAGAAAGTCGCGCAATTGCTGCAGCTTACGGCCTATTTTCATGAAGGCGCAGAGAGCGAAGGACAAGTAACCGGTCCAATGGAAGAAATGGGGATCACCGAATTGATGGTGACCGCCAGCGGATCCGTGCTCGGACTGTCGGGCGCGCAGGCTGTCATTGACGTCCAGAGATCCTATGTAAGCAAAAGCCGGCTCGGCATTCCGCTGCTGTTCATGGCGGATGTCGTGCACGGGTTTAAGACAATATTTCCGATTCCGCTCGCAATCGGCTGCTCCTGGGATGTGGATCTTGCCGAGAAAAGCGCCGCCGTGGCCGCCAAGGAATCTGCGGTGTCAGGCATCCATGTTACCTTCGCGCCGATGGTGGATCTGGCTCGCGACCCGCGCTGGGGACGAGTAATGGAGACGACCGGGGAAGATCCGTATCTGAATAGCCTCTTCGCGCGCGCGTTCGTCCGCGGTTATCAGGGCGGCAATCTGAAGGAGGATTCCGAGCGCCTCGCGGCCTGTGTCAAGCATTTCGCCGCCTATGGCGCGCCGGAGGGCGGACGCGACTACAACACGGTCGACATGTCGGAGCGCCAGCTGCGCGAATATTATTTGCCGGCCTACCAAGCGGCGCTGGACGAGGGCTGCGCCATGGTGATGACCTCCTTCAATACCGTTGACGGTATTCCGGCCACCGGCAATGAGAAGCTGACGCGCGGCATCCTGCGCGAGGAATGGGGCTTCGACGGCGTCGTCATCTCGGACTGGGCGTCGATTCGGGAAATGATCGCCCACGGCGCGGCCGAGGATGATCGCGAAGCGGCATACCGGGCGATTCGCGCGGGCGTCGATATCGAGATGATGACCCCGTGCTATGTCGGGCATCTGCCGGAGCTCGTTCAGAGCGGTCTGGTCGACGAAGCGTTCATTGATGAAGCTGTGCTGCGCATTTTGCGGTTGAAGGAGAAGCTGGGTCTGTTCGACAATCCGCTGCGCGGGGCGGATCCGGAGCGTGAACGCGAGGTGCTCTTCTGCGAGGAGCATCGCCAAGTCTCCTATGAGTTGGCAGCCAAATCATGCGTCCTGCTCAAGAACGACGGCGTGCTTCCGCTCCAGCCGGGAGCCAAGGTGGCGCTCATCGGGCCGTTCGCGGACAGCGAAGACATCCTCGGCTGGTGGTCCTGCGCCGGCGTGAAGGAAGACGCCGTCAAGCTGGGGGCCGCGCTGGCCGAGCGAATGCAGGACGGGCTGCTGGAGATCGTTCCCGGCTGTAGCATCGACAGGATTGCGCCGGAGGACTGCGAAGCGGCGCTGGCCGCGGCCCAGGGCGCCGATATCGTCGTGCTCGCTCTCGGCGAGGAAGCGGCGATGAGCGGAGAAGGCGGCTCCCGGACGGACATCCGCCTGCCGGAGGCGCAGCTTGAGCTGGTGAAGCGGGTGAAATCATTGGGCAAGCCGATGGCTGCGGTGCTGTTCAATGGCCGTCCGCTCGATCTGCATGGCATATACGAGGAAGCCGATGCGGTGCTGGAGGCCTGGTTCCCGGGCAGCGAGGGCGGCGCGGCGATTGCCGATATTTTGCTTGGCCGCGTCAATCCGTCCGGCAGGCTGACGATGTCGTTCCCGCAATCGGCAGGGCAGGTGCCTGTCTACTACAACCATTTCAATACCGGCCGGCCTCTCGACCCGGCCAAGACGGAAGAACGCTACGTATCGAAATATATCGACAGCCCGAACGAGCCGCTGCTTCCGTTCGGCTTCGGCTTGTCCTATACGACGTTCGAATACGGCGAGGTAACGCTCTCCAGCAGCGTGATGACGCCGGAGCAGCCGCTCCGTGTCAGCGTCCGGGTGACGAACACGGGCACAAGATCCGGGGTGGAGACGGTGCAGCTCTATATCCGCGATGTCGCCGGCGATGTCGTTCGTCCGGTTCGCGAGCTGAAGGGCTATGCTCAGGTGGAGCTGGCGCCGGGAGAGAGCGAGAGCGTGACGTTTACCGTGACCGAGGAGCAACTGCGGTACCATCATGCCGATCTCCGCTGCGCAAGCGACCCGGGAACGTTCCGCGTCTATGTCGGGCCGAACAGCCGGGATACGGCGGAGCATTCGTTCAAGCTGATCCGGTCCAAGTAACGGAAGCTGCCTCCTTTTTTCTTATTAATATAGGAATTTGACATTCTCTAACATAGATGAATTGATGTTCGATGCTGATGAAAGAGCTGGGAGGAATGACACACACATGACAATCATAGAGACATCCAAGACGTCCAAGCTTGGCGTTCTAGCCGGCGATCTGCGCTTTACCTTTTGGGAGAGCGGGGATTTGTATCAGGCCGTAAGCGGCCGGACGATGATCAATCAACTGATGACCAGCCCGCTTGACGGGTCCTTGAATAATCTGTATCTCCGGATTCATGGAGAATCCGGCATCCGGTTCTATCCGCTGCTCGGCGTTCACTCCGGCAGCACGGTTCGCGCCGGCGAAGGCCGTCTCGTCTGGGAGGGCGCGGCCGAAGGCGTCGCATATCGGGTGACGTTCGCGCCGATGAAGCAGGGCGTCTGGTTCTGGGACGTCGAGGCGCGCGGTGACGGCGTGAAGATCGACGTCGTCTACGGCCAGGATATCGGCGTCGCCGATCCCGGTGCCGTGCGCAGCAATGAAGCGTATCTGTCGCAGTATATCGACCACGCCGTATTCGAGGACGAGACGAAGGGCTATGTCGTCTGCTCGCGCCAGAACCAGCCGCAGGGCGGAGCGTTCCCGTACGTTCAGCAGGGCGCGCTGACTGGCGCGGCCGGTTTTTCGACCGACGGATTCCAATTTTTCGGCCGCTCCTACAAGGAGACGAATGTTCCGGCGGCCTTAAGCGAAGCCAGGCTGGCCAATGAAATCTATCAGTACGAATTCGCTTATACGGCGCTTCAATCACAGCCGGTAGCGCTTAGTGGTGAAGCCCGCTTCGTCTTCTACGGCCTCTTCAAGCCGGATCATGCAGCCGCCGTGACGGAGCTGGAATACGCGGATGAGGTGCAAGCGGCCTGGGAGGCGTATCTGTCCTCAGACGGGGCTGAGCCGCTGCGCGAGCTGCCTCCGGTTCGCCTGAAGCCGGCGATTGGCGAGCCGCTTCGCACCCTTTCCATGAAGGAGGAGGAAGTGAAGGCGCGGTTCTCTCGCATTCATCAGGAGGAGCGCGACGGGCAAGGGCGGCTGCTGGCCTTCTTCACGGATACGTATGAGCATGTCGTACTGAAGGAGAAGGAACTGCTGGTCGAACGCCCGCACGGGCATATTCTGATGAGCGGCCGCAGCGTGAAGCTGGGCGCCGACGTCCTGACGACCACTTCCTATATGTACGGTCTGTTCAATTCTCATGTGGTGGCCGGGAACACGAATTTCAACAAAATGATGAGCAATGCCCGCAACCCGCTCAACGTGCCGAAAACGGCCGGGCAGCGCATTTACGTGGAACGGGAAGGCAAGTACCGCCTGCTCGCGATGCCTTCGCTGTTCGAGATCGGATTTAACTATGTACGGTGGTATTACAAAACGGAAGACGACATGCTGATCATTACGAACTTCACGGCGGCGGATGCGCCGGAGGTACGCTTGCATGTGCGTACGGAGAGCGGCAAGTCTTATCGCTATCTGGTCACGAATCAGGTCACGATGCATGTCAATGAGTATGAACTGCCGGTACAGATGAGCAATGACCAGGGCGCGCTAATCTTCTCCGCGGATCCCGTATCGCTTAGCGCGGGCGTCTACCCGAAGCTGCAGTACCGCATGCGGGTGGAAGGCGCAGACGCCGCTGTTGGCGACGAGACGGCGCTGGCCGACGGCATCCGTTCTGGCGACGCTTCCCTCGTGACGCTGCAGCTGGAAGCGAGCCCGGAGTGGACGCTGACGATGCAAGGGCGGCTTGACGGAGAGGAGTCTGCCCGGCCCTCGCGCAGCATGGAGGAAGAGATTGCGGACTATCGCGAATTTTTCAGAGAGACGATGAACGGATTCCGGCTGTCGAGCGGCGGAGAGAGCGCGGAAGAGCTTTTCAAGGTGAACGCCATCGCTTGGTGGTACACGCATAACATGCTTGTCCACTATTCGGTTCCGCATGGGCTGGAGCAGTATGGCGGCGCAGCGTGGGGAACCCGGGACGTCTGCCAGGGGCCGGTCGAATATTTCATGGCGACGCAGAAATACGAGCAGGTGCGGGATATTTTGAAGATGGTCTATTCCCACCAATATGAAGACGATGGCAACTGGCCGCAATGGTTCATGTTCGACAAGTATTACGCCATCCAGCAGGAGGAGAGCCACGGCGACATTATTGTGTGGCCGCTGAAAGTTTTGGGGGATTATTTGACGGCTACCCGAGATTACAGTATTTTGGAGGAAAAGGTTCCTTATACCATCAAGCACCGGTATGATTTCACGAAGCGCACGGCGACGATACGGGAGCATGCGGCCAAGGAAATCGATTATATCCGCACTCATTTCTTGCATGATACGCACCTGTCCTCGTACGGAGACGGAGACTGGGACGACACGCTCCAGCCGGCGAATGCACAGCTGAAGAAGTATATGGTCAGCAGTTGGACCGTCGCGCTGACGTATCAGGCGTTGAACCAGCTCTCCCGCGCGCTGCTTCCGGCGGATCAAGCGCTTGCGGCCGAGCTGCTGGAGATGGCGTCCGGCATCGCGCGGGACTACAAGCGCTACATGCTGGACACGAAGATCATTCCGGGCTTCCTCTATATGGAGGAGCCGGAGCATGTGAAGCGGATGCTGCATCCGACGGATACGGATACCGGCATCCAATTCCGGCTGCTGCCGATGACGCGGAGCATTATCGCGGAACTGGTCGATCCAGAGCAGGCCGAGGCCAATTACCGCCTCATTAAGGATAAGCTGTTCTTCCCGGACGGCGTCCGGCTGATGGACCGTCCGGCCCAGTACGCCGGCGGCGTCAGCACGCATTTCAAGCGGGCGGAACAGGCGGCTAACTTCGGCCGCGAGGTCGGGCTTCAATATGTGCATGCGCATATCCGCTATGTGGAAGCGATGGCGAAGCTGGGACATGCGGATGACGTATGGAACGGCTTGGAGGTTATTAATCCGGTCGGCATTTACGAGGTTGTGCCGAACGCGGAGCTACGTCAGAGCAATGCCTACTTCAGCAGCTCCGACGGCACATTCAATACCAGATACGAGGCTCAGACTCATATCGACGCGCTGCGCGGCGGGCAGGTCCCGGTGAAGGGAGGCTGGAGAATCTACTCCAGCGGACCGGGGATCTACATGAATCAGCTTATCTCCAACGCGCTTGGCATCCGGCAAGACGGCGGCGATCTCGTGATCGATCCGGTCCTTCCGGCCCGGTTGGACGGGATGCAGTTCGACTTCCGGTTCGCCGGGGCAAAGGTGACCTTCATCTATCGCATTACGGATGGAGCGGTCAGCCGCATCGTGATGAACGGGAAGCCGCTGAATACTGAACTTGTATCCAATCCGTATCGCCATGGCGGCCTGCGCGTGTCGAAGAATATCTTGGAACGCGAGATGAAGCCGGAGGATCGGAACATAGTCGAGATTTTTATGTAGTGGCGCTGCCGGATGTTACAATAGGGTTAACATTACCATTCATAATTAATGTATTGAAGGACTGGTGAACCAACGGAGGAGCGAGGACAAGTGGTTAGTATCAAGGATATCGCTAAAAAAGCCGGAGTTTCGATTTCGACGGTATCTTATGCTCTTAACGGCAGCAGCAAAGTGACGGACGAGACAAGCGCTAAAATTTTGGCGATTGCCAGGGAACTGAACTATGTGCCCAATGCTGCCGCAAGAACATTGAAGAAGAGGGAGTCCAAGATTGTAGGCGTGTTCCTGACGGATTTCAAAGGGGATGTATACGGAGAGCTTCTCGACGGAATGAAGGAAGTCTGCAACGCGCAAGGCTATGATCTGATTGTGTGCAGCGGCAAGCAGTCCCATCGCATGCTCCCCGAGCGGATGATTGATGGCGCCATTATTTTGGACCAGACATTTTCAAGCGAAGAACTGATTCAATTCGCGGACCGCAATCATCGCATCGTCGTGCTGGACCGGGAGCTGGAACATCCGAATATTAATCAGGTGCTGCTGGACAACAAGGCGGGAGCGACGCTGGCGACGGAATATTTGGTCGACCGGGGCCATAAGAAGATTTATGTCGTAACGGGTCCCGAAGGATCGTACGATTCCAATCAGCGGATGAAGGCCGTGAAGCTGGTCGCGAACCGGTCCGAGGATGTGGAATGGATCGAGATTCCGGGCAATTTCAAAAAGAGCGGCGGAGAGCGTGCCGCAGACCGGATTATACAGGAGTATACAGAGCCTGCGGCCGTCTTCTGCCTCAATGACGACATGGCGATCGGACTGTGCGACCGTCTGGCCGACACCGAGTACCGGATCGGCGAGCATATCCATGTGATCGGCTTCGACAACATCGAGATTACCCGTTACATGCAGCCTCGTCTCGCCACGATCGATTATTCCAAGCATAAATGGGGCGCCCTGGCCTCGGAGCAGCTCATCAAAATTATTTCCGGGGAAAAGGTGGAGCATGAACGGATTTACGTGACACTCGTGGAAGGGGAGTCCGTCGGCAGGGGATGATGGGGCTCTGTGAGTGTCAAGTGTTGAACCAATTCAAGTAGGGAGTAACGAGGAAGCACCTCACGATAAGCTCTTGGCTTATCATGGGTGCTTCTTTATGTAGCCACTTTTCATTAGATAAAAGTATTGCCCCGGCGGGGTACATCGGAGGTCTGGCATTCGTGCTAGATCTTTTTCGTATGGGGAAATTAAAAAATGGAATTGGATATTCTACATCCCTCTATATTCTTCATTTTGGTATAATTGTAAATGAGTGCTGCAATTGTCCGGTGAACAGTTCAAATCAGGAGGGGGAGAGGATCTTGCCTGCTGCGCGGACTAGATATGTCATTGCCAAATATCTGACTATGTTCGGGGTTATTCTCTGTGGAGCGGCAGCGATTTTTAGCACAGAGCACAAATCGATGTATATGGGAATCATGCTGCTCTGCATGTCTTTCGGTGTCTTCAATGAGGCCATCGCGTTGCGCATTAAGAAAGAAAATAAAGCAATGGAAGTGACTTCATATATCATTGGTGCACTGGTTTTTGTTGTGGCATGGCTTATATTGCTCGGCCTCTTACACGGGCTTTGACTGTGCCCCAGAGGCAGGCTGCGATTCCGTTCGCGGCCTGCTTTTTTCTTTTTCCCTCCCCCAGATCCGAAAAACCAGCCCCCCAATACGAAATATAAGCCTAATGGACGAAAGTGATTGATGGAGTGTCGTATCCAATATGATTGGCACCGATAGTGATAAGGAATTGCGCGGCCTGCTATATGATCTGTTCAATCAGGATAAGCTGATCGGGTACGGCATCGCCTATCTGGTGGAACTGCGCGGCCTGATTAACGAGCGGGTCATCGACGACGCGTTCGCGTGCACGGGGCTGCCCCGGCGGAATTGCTGGCCAACTGGCGCGATGTCTGCGACATGTTCCGGTTCAGCGACGCGCAGACTTACGTGAATGTCTCGCTCAGCTGCGCGTATTTCAGCGAGGCGCTCAAGCAATATACTGATGACAGCTTCGTGAACGTTGTCAAAAAGGTGCGGCTGGAGGAAGCGGATGCTTGCTGGACAACAAAATTGCGGACAGCAGCCGCCAGGGTTACGAGCATATCAAGCAATTTAACCGCGTTATTTAGGAGTTGGAAGGAATTACTCCGATCGAATATCGCGGGAAACAAAAAAGTGAGCGCTTTCGCGGAAGCATTGCGGATTGACTCGGCTTTTGTCGGTTCGTTATAATTATGAGCAATATGGTTTGGGAGGCTCGGCAATGACACAGCCACATGAAATGATCGTCGTCCTTGATTTCGGAGGACAGTATAACCAGCTTATCGCGCGCCGTATTCGGGACTTGGGGGTATACAGCGAGCTCATTCCTTACAATACCCCCGTGGAGAAGATCAAGGAACTGAACCCGAAAGGGATCGTGTTCTCCGGCGGCCCGGCCAGCGTATATGAGGAGAACTCGCCGTTGGTCGATGAGGGCGTCTATGAATTGGGCGTTCCGATTCTGGGCATTTGCTACGGCATGCAGATGATGTCCCATCAATTGAAAGGCAAGGTCGAACGCGCAGGCAAGCGCGAATACGGGAAGGCCGAAGTCGTCTTCCAGCCGGGATGCGGTCTTGTCGGCAACCTGGATCCGAACCAGACGGTATGGATGAGCCATACGGATCTGGTCGTCGACCTGCCGGAAGGCTTCCGCATCGACGCCGGCACGGAGCATGCGCCGATTGCGGCCATGAGCCACCCGGAGAAGCGCTTCTATGCGGTCCAGTTCCATCCGGAAGTGCGCCATTCCGTACACGGCAACGAGATGATCAAAAACTTCCTGTATGAGGTGTGCGGCTGTCACGGCGACTGGACGATGGAATCGTTCATCGAGGATAAGATTCGCGAGATTCGCGAGATGGTCGGCGACAAGAAGGTGCTGTGCGCCTTGAGCGGCGGGGTCGATTCCTCTGTCGTCGCAGCACTGATTCACCGTGCCATCGGCGATCAACTGACGTGCATGTTCATCGATCACGGCCTGCTCCGCAAGGATGAAGCCGAAGGCGTCATGGAGACGTTCGTCGGCAAGTTCGACATGCATGTGGTCAAGATCGACGCGCGCGAGCGCTTCTTGGGCAAGCTGGCCGGCGTGTCCGATCCGGAACGGAAGCGGAAGATTATCGGCAATGAGTTCATCTATTGCTTCGATGAAGAGTCAGCGAAGCTGGGCGAGTTCGATTTCCTGGCGCAAGGCACACTGTACACCGATATCGTAGAGAGCGGAACCGCAACCGCGCAGACGATCAAGTCTCACCACAACGTGGGCGGCTTGCCGGAAGATATGAAGTTCAAGCTGATTGAGCCATTGAACGCGCTGTTCAAGGACGAAGTGCGCAAGGTCGGCGAAGAGCTGGGCCTGCCGCGCGCTATCGTATGGCGCCAGCCGTTCCCGGGACCAGGGCTCGCGATTCGCGTGCTTGGCGAAGTGACGGAGGATAAGCTGAAGATCGTTCGCGAATCGGATGCGATTCTGCGTGACGAGATTGCCAAGGCGGGACTTGATAACGAGATTTGGCAATATTTCACCGCGCTGCCGGACATGAAGAGCGTTGGCGTCATGGGTGATGCCCGCACATATTCGTACACGGTCGGCATTCGTGCAGTTACATCCATTGACGGGATGACTGCCGATTGGGCGCGTATTCCGTGGGATATTCTTGAGAAGATCTCGGTTCGGATCGTGAACGAGGTCGACAACGTCAACCGGATCGTCTACGACATTACGTCGAAGCCGCCGGCGACGATTGAATGGGAGTAAGAGCTCGGCAAGTCACTGCTGTAAGCCTTCGTTCCATGTGGAACGAAGGCTTTTTTGCCATCTTTGGCGGGAATGAAATATACTTTAGTTCGAGGAAAATGATTCATAGGTCTAATTCATGGATATCTATCACGGATTTTTTGCTCATCTTAATAAGACTTTAGAACTAGATTATTAGCTAAGGATTGAAGGAAATTGCGACCAACGATATACTGTGAAAGGTACATATAGTTATGAAGTTGGGATTAGGAAGAGAATGGACAGAGGAGGCTTCGTGTCATGAAGAAGAAGGCAGTAGTTACGATTACAGCAGCTGCAATGGCATTCGGCATTGTCGCCGGCGCCAGTGCGGCACCGGTATTGGAGAAGATCAGCGCGCAGCTGAACTGGTCCATCAAGTTCCAGGTGAACGGGAAGGAATGGAAGGCGCAGGACAGCGCCGGCAACAAGTTGGCGCCGATTATCTATGGCGGAACGACGTATTTGCCGGTGCGGGCGGTAGCCGATGCGCTTGGCACGGCCGTAGAGTATGATTCCAAGAACGATACGATTTATTTGGGAGAAAAATCAAGCACGACACCGATTACTTCCGAAAAAATCAAGCTTAGCTACTCCTCAATGTCGACGAAAGACAAGCAATATACGGTGCAGGGCGGAGTCGATTATGGCTCTGGCATCGTGTTCGATGAACTGAACTCGGCGGCGAAGTCGTTCGAACTTCAGCCGGAAAACAAATATCAGAAGCTGGACTTGAAAGTATTCGTGCTTGATATCGAAGGCGAGATCGAGGTCAAAGTATATGATGACAGCGATACGGTGCTCAAGCATGTCACGTTGTCGAGCCAGGACAAAATCCAGGATATTTCCGTGGACATTGGCGGAAGCAAGAGCATCCGGATCGAAGGCAAGACCCCTGTATTCGACAAAGGCAAAATTTTTGTAACCGGAAATTATCGGTAAGTTATTTATCGGACAGCGCCCCGCGTCTAATGGCCCAGGGCGGCACCCTAGCGGAAGTAAACGCTCTTGTCGCAGCGGCGGCAAGGGCGTTTTTATTTACAGTCGCTAACATAAAACACGAACGAATCGTAACTTTGGTATATTAATGTTCGGATTTATCGTTGACAAAATTCGAGTGCAAGCTATACAATGGGTACGTAACCTCATACGTGCTCTTTTTCGTATAATCCCGGGAATTGGCCCGGGAGTTTCTACGAGATCACCGTAAATGATCTGGCTACGAAGGATTTTGGCACCGGACTGCGCATACGTCTGTCCGAACGCTTTGCCCTGCCTGCTGCAGCGCGCTTTCCCATTGACAAGGGATGGGGCGCAGCGTTCAGGTGAATGACGGGTGCAGCTTGCCGACCTTATTAGCCGGAACTCGGGAGAATCTCCTGAGTTCTTTTTTTGTCCCTTGTAAGGGAAGGTGCTGCGGAAGCGGGAAGTGCGGCATTAGGTTACTCGGAACAGAGAGATGATTATTGAGTTCATAGGGAGGATGTAAACGCATGGATCGCTTCTTCAAAATTAAGGAGCAAGGGTCGACTGTAAGAACGGAAATAATGGCAGGGATTACGACCTTCATGACGATGGCATATATTTTGGCCGTCAATCCGAACATTTTGACCGCTTTCGGCAAGACGGGCATGGAATGGTATCCAGTCTTTCTCGCGACTGCGATTGCCGCTGGGATTTTCACGATTGCGATGGGGATTTTCGTCAACTTCCCGGTCGCGCTGGCGCCGGGGATGGGACTTAACGCATATTTCGCTACGGTCATCGTATCGACAGCCGGCTCGGATCACCCGATTACATGGCAGATGGCATTGACCGCCGTCTTCATTTCCGGGATTGTGTTCTTCCTGCTGACCATCACGCATATTCGGCAGAAGCTGCTGGAAGCTGTGCCTGACGCGTTGAAGCATGCGATTACCGTCGGTATCGGATTGTTCATTACGATTGTCGGCTTGAAGAACAGCGGCCTGCTGTCGGTATCCGTCGAAGCGGTGAACGACGTGCCGAGTGGCGTATTTACGCCGCTGCAAGGCTTCGAGACCGTATTCGGACTCGGAAGCTTCACCGACCCGAATGTGCTGCTTACCATTATCGGATTGGCGCTCATATCGGTACTGATGATTTTGAACGTGCCGGGTGCGATTTTGTTCGGCATCATCGGAACGGCTCTGATTGCCATTCCGATGGGATTGATTGATTTCAGCTCGCTGCAGGGCGCTCAATGGGTGCCTGACTTGACGCAAATGACGGTGTTCGAATTCGACTTCGCCGGCATTATGGGCGTCGGCATTGTATCGATTATTTTGACCTTCACCTTCGTTGAATTGTTCGATACCTTCGGAACGCTGGTCGGCACGGCGAACCGCGCCGGCTTCATGAAGAACCGCGAAGAAGGCAACAAGCGCGTCGGCAAAGCCATGTTCGTCGATTCTATCGCGGTCGGCGGCGGCGCCGTGCTCGGTACAAGCACCGTGACGGCCTTCGTCGAGAGCTCGGCCGGGGTAGCGGCCGGCGGACGCACCGGCTTGACCTCGGTCACGACGGGCATCTGCTTCCTGCTCGCCTTGTTCCTGGCGCCGGCCATTGCCCTTATTCCGGGACCGGCTACGGCGGCGGCGCTGATTGTCGTCGGGGTCCTGATGATGCAAGCCGTGCGCGAGATCAACTTCAATGACCTGGTCATTGGCATTCCGGCGTTCATGACGATTACGTTCATGCCGTTCACGTACAGCATCGCGAACGGAATTTCCTTCGGTATTCTCGGCTACGTGCTGCTGGCCTTCGTCGCGAACGTATTCGGCAAGGGAGAGCAGAAATATAAAATTCATTGGCTGATGTGGATTTTGTTCGTCCTCGTCATTCTCCGCTACGTGTTTATGGGCGGCCATTAATAGATTCAGCGCACCGGCGGCATGCATGAGGCATCGTCGGTGCAGAATCCGTGCAGAAGAAGTTATATTAGCCGTACATTGACTTCATCCAAGACTTGCATCCAGGAGGAACTGACTTCATGAAAAAACTCGCAACGACTCTCGCTATGATACTTGCCCTGGGCACGCTGCTCGCAGCCTGCTCCGGCAGCAACAATGCCGAAGGAGGCAAGGACAAGCCGACGGAATTGGTCATCTCGACATGGGGATTTGCCGAAGATGCAATGAAGAAGAACCTGTATGAGCCGTTCGAGAAGCAATACAATGTCAAGATCGTCACCGAGATTGGCAACAACACCGACCGCCTCAACAAGATTCGCCAGGGCAGCTCGAAGGTTGACCTGGTCTACTTGTCCGACTATTACGCGCTGCAGGGCATCGAGGAAGGGCTGTTCGAGAAAATCGACCGCAATAACATCCCGAATATCGACAACCTGTACGATATCGCCAAGGCCCCGCTTGGCCAAGACTATGGCCCGGCGCATACAGTCGCGCAGCTCGGCCTCGTCTACAACGCGGATGAGGTGAAGGAGCAGGTGGAATCCTGGGAGGATCTGTGGAAGCCGGCCTTCCAGAACAAGCTCGCGCTGCCGAACATTACGATTACGACCGGCCCGATGCTGATCGACATGGCGGCCAAGCATGGAGGCAGCATGGATATGGCCACCGACGCGGCCTTCAAGGCGCTGAAAGAGATCAATCCGGGCGTCGTCAAATATTACTCCAAGTCGGCCGATCTCGTGAACATGTTCGCGCAGGGTGAGGTTGTCATCGCGCCGATGCAGGACACGTTCTATGGCAGTGTGTCGGAGGCGGTGCCGTCGGCCAAGTTCGTAACGCCGAAGGAAGGCGCGTATGCGCTGCTGAACACGGTCAACGTCGTCAAAGGATCGAAGAACAAGGAATTGGCTGAGAAATTCATCAACTGGCATCTGAGCCAGGAGGTGCAGCAAGCCAATGCGCTCGATCGGGTCGATTCTCCGACCAACAAGCTCGTCACCTTGACGGAAGAGCAAGCCACAGGCATGACCTACGGTGCAGACGTCGTCGAGAACCTGAAGACATTGGATTTGCGCAAGGTGAATCAAGAGATGGCAGACTGGATCGACCGCTGGAACCGGGAGATCGAGTAGGCCGGGATGTATAGAAGGTAGGGAGGGCTGCTGGAATACGCACCCTCTTTTTTATTCCACCCTAGCGGATTACAAGCCAAGACAACAGGAGAACACAACCTATGAAAAAACGATTTTTGTGGCTGCTGCTGCTGCCGGGACTTCTGTTCCTTACCGTTTTTATGATTATCCCGATCTTTTTGACGATCGGGTCCACCTTTTTCAATGAAGGGCAGTTCACGATTCAAGGCTATGTCAAGCTGCTCGGTGATCCGTATATTTTGAAAATTTTGCTGACGACCCTGGAAGTCAGCCTTGTAACGACTGCCGTCTGCATCCTTATCGGCTTCCCGACGGCCTATTACATTTCCAAAAAGAAGGCCCGGGTCAAAGGCATTCTGCTGGCCCTGGCGCTGTTCCCGATGCTGACGAGCGCGATTGTCCGTTCGTTCAGCTGGATGGTCATTCTCGGCAAAAACGGGATTGTCAACAACCTGCTTACCGGCATCGGCCTTGTTGACGAGCCCTTGAAAATATTGTACACCCCGACGGCCATGATGATTGGCCTAATCCATCTATTCCTGCCGCTCATGATCATCTCGCTCGTCGGGGTGATGGAGAACATCGACGGCGATCTGCTGCGCGCCTCCGAGAGTCTGGGCGCCTCGCGCCTCAAAGGCTTCATGAGCATCATCGTGCCGCTGTGCGTGCCCGGGCTCATCGTCGGCAGCATCCTCGTCTTCGTCGGCAGCCTGACGGCCTACACGACGCCGCAGCTGCTCGGCGGGAAGCAGCGCGTTATCGCCACGTTCCTGTATCAGAACGCGATGACGCTCAATGATTGGACGATGGCATCCATTATCGCCACAGTGATGATTGTCGTCACGTTCATCATCATCGGATTGATGAACCAGCTGGCGCGCAAATTGAATCCGAAGGGGTAACGAACATGAAGGACACACATCGCGGACTCGCCCTGTTTACGGCTCTCGTCTTTCTCTTTTTGCTGGGGCCGCTGTTTATCATAATGGCTACGTCGTTCGGAGACAGCTCCGTGCTCAAATTTCCGCCGGAAGGCTTCTCCCTCCGCTGGTACCGCAATATTTTCGACGTCGAGATGTTCATGACGACATTCAAGGTGACGATTGTCGTCGCGCTGGCGGGGAACCTGATCGCGCTTCTTATCGGCGTCCCCGCCGCTTATGCCCTCAGCCGCTTCCATTTCCGGGGCAAAGGGCTGCTCAATTCGATTTTCATCTCGCCCATCCTGATACCGGGTGTCGTGCTCGGCTTCACGATGCTGAAATACTTGGTCGTTCAGTTCCAGCTGCCGATTTACACCAGCCTGTTAATCGGCCATATCGTACTGATGCTGCCGTTCATCATTCGCGTCATCGCATCGAGCTTGTCGAACTTCGACTATGCGGTCGAGGAAGCGTCCATGAGTCTGGGCGCCAGCCGCTTCAAGACCTTCTTCACGGTCGTGCTGCCGAATATCCGCTCGGGACTGATTGCGGGCGTGCTGCTCGCCTTCCTCGAATCGTTCAACAACGTCGACATCTCGGTGTTCATGACCGGACCGGGGGTCAGCACGCTGCCGATTCAGATGCTGACCTATGTCGAGAACTATTTCGACCCGACCATTGCCGCCATCTCGGTGCTGCTGATGGTCGTGACGGCCCTGCTGATGTTCTTGATCGAGCGCCTGATGGGACTCTCCTACTTCACGAAAAATAACTAGCATAAACGGAGGCCTGACGACCATGGAATACCTATCCTTGCAAAATATAGCGGTAGCCTATGAAAAAAATACGATTTTAAAAGATTTCTCGCTCAATATTCAGGAAGGGGAGCTTATCTCCCTGCTTGGCCCTTCGGGCTGCGGCAAGACGACGACGCTCCGCCTCATCGCGGGCTTCCTTGAGGCGAAGGACGGCAAGTTCATGTTCAAGGGCAAGGATTACACGAAGATGCCGGTGAACAAGCGGAACTTCGGCTTCGTCTTCCAGAGCTATGCGCTGTTCCCGCATATGACCGTGTTCGACAATGTCGCTTACGGCCTTCGCCTGCGGAAGGTGGACAAGGCGGAGATCGGGAAGCGCGTCCTGGCTATGCTGGAGATCGTCAATCTGAAGGGCTTCGAGAAGCGCTTCCCGGGCGAGCTCTCCGGCGGTCAGCGCCAGCGCGTCGCGATTGCCCGCGCGCTCGTCATCGAGCCGGATCTGCTGCTGTTCGATGAACCGCTCAGCAACCTGGACGCCAATCTGCGCGTCAACATGCGCGTCGAGATCCGCCGCATTCAGAAGCAGCTCGGCATTACGACCGTCTATGTATCGCATGATCAGGAGGAGTGCTTCTCGATCTCGGACAAGGTGGCCATTATGAACAAAGGTATCATCGAACAATTGGACGCGCCGGCGAACATCTACAAATACCCGGCTACCGAATTCGTTGCCCGCTTCATCGGGTTCAACAACTTCATCGACATCGGAAGCATGAAGCAGGACGGCAACGTCATCACCCTCGAAGGCGAAGGGGATGTGCGGCTGCAGGTCATCCACCGCTCCGGACATCCGATTACCGATGCGATGAAAGGCGCCATCCGGCCGGATGATCTGATCGTGCTAGCCGAAGGCGAACTGAGAGGCTTCGCGGACAGCAGTCCTGGCGGGCTGAACGGGTTCTCCGACAGCGGCGCTGACGAACTGAACAGCTCCTTCGAGAACAGCGCTGGCGGGCTGAGTGGAGCCGCTGGCAAGGCTGCTCGACCTATAGGAGGCCTGACCTCCGAGGAGCTGGCGGCAGGCTGGAACACAGTTCCTGGCCGGATTAAAATCAGCACCTTCCTCGGACGGAGCTATCAATACGTCGTAGAGACGGCCCTTGGCGACTTCACCGTTAACCGGGAAATGGAGCAGCCGTTCGAACGCGGCACGGCGGTCAAGCTGGTGCTGCCGAAGGAAAAAGTCGTTCTGGTTCGCGCCGAAGCGTAAACGTGCGAGAGAACATATATCCCTGCCAATTAACCGTTACTGCCGTCCGTCTGACTGGCGATTACGAGAGAACGAGGACAACAAGGAGAGTGCAGCCATGAAGATCGATTTGTTGATAAAAGAAGTGCAAGTGTTCAACGTATACTTGAAGCGGTTCGTGCCGGGCAATATCGCCGTACTCGACGGGCGCTGTCTGTATGTCGGCCAGCGCGGAGAAGAGACATTCGAGGCCGCGCAGACGGTGGAAGGCCGCGGGCGCTATCTGATTCCGGGCCTGGTCGATATTCATCTGCATATCGAGAGCACAATGGTGACGCCGCATACGTTTTCTCACGGAATTATTCGCAACGGCGTGACGACTATCGTATCCGAGCCGCATGAGATGGCTAATGTGTTCGGTCTGGAGGGCGTTCAGGAAATGATCCGGGCCAGCGAAGGCTGCGCCGCCGATATTTTGTACGCCATTCCGAGCTCGGTTCCGTCCACGCCGTTGGAGACGGCGGGCGGCGAGATCGATATCGAGCATATCGATGCCCTGCTGCAGGAAGAATGCGTCGTCTGCCTCGGGGAGATCATGAACTCGGTCGACGTGCTCCGTAATCCAGACTGCAAGACGAACCGCATCCTCAATCATGTCCGCTCGCACTATCCGAAGCTGGTCATCGAGGGGCATACGCCGAAGAAGCTGGTCGATCTGGAACTGGCCCGCTTCATGTTCGCGGGCGTCGATTCCGACCATACGGAACAGGCGCCGGCCAGCATGCGCGACCGGTTGGCGAACGGCATGTTCCTGGAGATTCAGGAGAAGTCGATGACGCCGGACATTATGAAGATTTTGATAGAGGAAGATGTGGCAGAGCTGTTCTGCTTCGTCACGGATGACGTCATGGCCGATTCCTTCGTTCAGGACGGACATCTGAACCATATCGTGCGCAAGGCGATCAAGATGGGGATGGCTCCGGAACGAGCAATCTACGCGACGACCTACACGCCGGCCCAGCGCATGCAGCTTCATGACCGCGGCGCCATTGCTCCGAACAAGGCAGCGGACTTCGTCCTGCTGAGCAACCTGGAGGAGTTCACGATCGACGCCGTATATAAGAACGGACAGCTGGCGTATGAAGCCGGAACGCCGTATGAGCAGGGGGAAGCCGCTCGCCGCTTCCCGCCCCATTTCTACCGCAGCGTGCAGCTTGCCGAGATGGCCGCGGCCGACTACGAGGTCCGGATCGAGGCGGAGGACGGAGACCATTCTTGCCGCGTGATGGAAGTCGTGAACGGCACGACGAATACGAACGAGCTGCACAAGCCTGTCGAGGTAAAAGACGGCCGCCTTCAATGGGAAGCCAGCCCATATGGGCTCATCGCGACATTCGAACGCTATGGCAAAAACGGCAACCGCGCATACGGCCTGATTACCGGCAATACAATTAAGCGCGGCGCCATCGCGACGACGTATTCGCATGACAACCACAACCTGCTCGTCGTCGGCCACTCCGCCGAGGATATGGCGCTTGCCGCCAACACGGTCATTGCCGATCA
The DNA here is from genome assembly GCF_007066085.1 of Paenibacillus thiaminolyticus. NCBI lineage: Bacteria > Bacillati > Bacillota > Bacilli > Caryophanales > Paenibacillaceae > Paenibacillus > Paenibacillus thiaminolyticus. The sequence goes on from NZ_CP041405.1 coordinate 4,689,691, forward strand.
AGGCGGCTTCTGCGTCGTGGAGGGCGGCGAGGTTATCGCCCATGTGCCGCTTCCGGTTGGCGGCATTCTATCGGAGCAGCCGCTCGACAAATTCGGCCCGGCGGTGAAGCGGCTGCGCGAAGCGATGGAGTCCCTCGGCTACGAGCACTATAACCCGATTATGTCTCTCAGCACGCATTCGCTTCCGGTCAGTCCTTCGCTCAAGATTACCGACCTCGGACTGATTGACGTCGAAGCGGGCGCCGTCGTACCGCTGCTGGTCGAGAAGTAAGCTGAACGCTCTCAATGGCCTATCCCTTTTTTCAGACAGCGAACAACGGAACGGACAGACAATACGTCTGCGGCAGAGCACTCTAGCAGGCCGTTAATGTTAATGCTCCGGCTGCTGGATTAGGAACGAAGTACATGCCGGCTGACATTTATGTCGGCCGGCATATTTGTTCGGGTTGGCCCTAAGAGCCGGCTGAAGCTTGCTGACCCTTTTATATCGTTGACGCTGGTGCGCTAACCGCTGCTTCATCCACCGATGCAATATACTCTAGTATCTTATCTAAATACCGCTTTTCGCTTTTGATGATTTGGCCTCCTTCAAAGAGTCCCCCTGTTCGTCCCGGCCTTATGACCAGAATCCCACTCGCTCAGGATTCCCTCTATCCTTACACAAATTTACACAATGCGTCTCCATGCTTTTCCATGCCCCTCCATACTTCTTCCATACTCTTATGCTGATTATCCCAGCCACTCAGGCAGGCAGAGCGAAAGCTCATCCCGGCCAATCTCCCGCCGTTCAAGAATCACGTACAACCTTCCAAATGAATGCCTCAACAGTCCATGTACTCCCTTGGCCCTTATGATGGTTGTCCCAACAGCTCAGGCATCCCTGCAACTTTACGATGGTCTTCCCAACAGCTTAGGTCCTTCCTACGACCATGCGATGACTTTCCCAAAGGTTCAGGTTTTTCCAAATGACTACGATGAATCACCCAATATAGGTACTCCTTAAGGCCTTATGATGAATCTCCCGATCCCTCAGGGAATTCAAGAATCAAGATATAATATTTCATTCGTTCAGCGGGCAAAAGCTGCAAATCTCTTGTTTTCTAGTGACATTACGCCAAAAAGATAAGTATTATTCCATTAATACACTTGACATGGAAACATATGTTTGGTATCTTAAATATAAGAACGTATGTTTGTTTTTTTGTTCGAATACTAAGGGGGGGGCTTTGATGAAAGGCAGGTTGGGCGTTGGCACTTTGGAGGATGTGATGAAGCGTTTTCCGACAGAAGCATCTTGTGTTCCTGTTCTGTTTTCGTACAAATGGCCTCATGGTTTCCGCTGCCCGAACTGCCGGCATCCCCATGCTTACGTTATCCGTACACGTCGGCTTCCTCTGTATGAATGCGGCTCTTGCCGCCATCAGACATCCTTGACTGCAGGCACGATCTTCGAGGGAAGCAGAACCTCTTTGCGGAAGTGGATCGCCGCAATTTGGCTCGTCGCTAATCCAAAGGAAGGCATTAATGCGGTCAGACTCCGCTCGATTATTGATGTCACTTACAAGACGGCATGGGCGATGCTGCATAAAATTCGTACCGCGATTAGTTGTGCTGATGAAGGGGAGCGGCTTGAAGAGCATGTGCATGGCTTTATTGCCTTCAATGGCCCTAAATTATATCCCAGTGTCGATCTTGCGCCGCGAGAGCAACCGATTATTGTGGCGGCTTCGCTGGCTCCGAATGGGGATGGACGGCACTATAAAATGAAACAAGTGAACCGGCGGCACATGTCCGGGAAGCTGCTGCTTCCTTGCGGCCGTGAGCGTTTTATCGAAGAACATATCTCTGCTCCGGAGTCGAACGTTTCTATTATCCGCCAGCGCTTTCGGGTCAAGCATAACAGCCCATTGTATGCTGTATTTCCTCAGCGTTGGTTATGCGATACGTTCCGCGGGATTGGCGGCAAATATCTGCAGTTTTATCTGGATGAATTTTGTTACCGGGAAAATAGCACGGCCCGCGATAAGGCAGGATGGGAACCTTTGGCTGCGATATGCTGTGCAGATAGCGGGGCAAGACAGCGGTACTTATGGCGGACAACCTCCTCGCGGAACTGTTGCCGCTTCCTTGCGGCTGCCTGAGTATATTTGGGGGTGTTCTAGCTCCATATTAGCTACTTCAGTGGCTATCGGGTAAGTACAGCTTATTTCGTGCTACCGATTTTTTATTTTTATTGTTCTAATTTTTATCTGGAATGCGGTGTGGAATTTTCCTAGAGAGTATATTGACTTGCCATTCCTGAGTTATGGGGATATCGGCTATAAGAGCCCAAAGGGGGATGCGGAGGTAGCCAATAGCAGCCAGGCAACCACAAAGTAACAGCCAATAATAGGACAATACCTAAGTAATAGCTTTCCTTGCTACGTACATTAATCCTGAAGGACATGATTCTTTCTTCCAGGGTAGCGGGCGATGCATCCTGAGTCTTAGGGAGACTGGTTAAAAGAGGTATAACACACCTATTCACAATGGCTAAGGACTACGTGGGGGAGAAGGGATACGGGGAGAGCCGGACGTTGCTCCGGCCCTGCCTGTGTTTTTATTGCTCCACCACCGCGGTAGTGGAGTTACCCTCGACGAGCTGGGGCTGGAACATGATTTTTTGCTTCGGCATATCTGGGGTGTCGGATTGGCGCAGCAGCAGTTGAATCGTCTCCTTGGCCATCTCTGGAATCGGCTGCAGTATTGTCGTTAGCCGAGGGACGACGATTCGGGAGAGAATCGTGTCGTCGAAGCCGATGATCGATAGGTCGTCCGGAACGCGCAGCCCCAGCTGTTGTGCGGATTGCATGGACCCGACGGCAAGCAGATCGTTGCAGGTGAACAATGCCGTGGGCCGGGACTCCGTTCCCAGCACGCGGGCAGCACCCGCCAAGCCGTCCTCTAAAGAGGAGTTCACTGTCACAATCCAATCCTCATTGACGGCAATGCTGGCGTCGCGCATCGCTTGCTTCGCGCCTCGCGCCCGGTACTCGCCGCTGGGGCTGTCCTCCGTGACGATGCCGATGTGGCGGTGCCCCAAGGCAATCAGGTGTTGGATCGCCACATAGCCTCCTTTATAATCATCCACGGTAATGGTATGCATGGATAAGGAAGGAATATCTTTGGAGAAGAGAACAACAGGGAAGCCCTCGGGAATGCTCTCCTGGAGCAGCGGCCAACGCGAAAATTCGCAGGCGACGATAAGGCCGTCGATCTGCTTGCGCTGCAGCAGGGAAATATAGTTAAGGCCTTTGTCGTCCTTATTATCGGTGCTGCACATAACGATGCTGTAGCCTTCGGCCTGGGCTTGATCCTCCAAATTGCGGGCGACCTCGGCGAAGAAGGGGTTGGCCAGATCGGAGATGAGCAGGCCGAAGGTGGACGTCTTTTTGCCCGTGAGCGCCGACGCGACGACGCTCGGCTGGTACTGCAGTTCTTTCATAATATGGATGACTCGCTCCCGCGTCTTTCCGCTGATGTTGCCCGTTTGATTGACCACCTTGGACACGGTGGCGATAGAGACGCCGGCAGCTTTTGCGACATCATAAATGGTTGCTTTCATAAACAAACCTCTCTAACTGGCTTACCACGTAAACCTATCATGCATGTTCTTAGCTATCTCAATTATAGACAACAAATGGGGAATGGACTACATGTACAGACAACAAATGGAGAATGGACTACATCTCTAGATAAGAAAAGGAGAATGGACTACCTCCATTCTCCTCGACCTTGCCGAATCGTGTTGATGTGGAACAACGAAAGAAATCTACTTGGCGAACAGCCATTCGTGAGCCGGATCGTTATGGAATTTCCAGGTCCGCTTCGGGCCCGCCATGACGTTCAAATAATAGGAGTCGTAGCCCGGAGGCGCCGAGACGGGATGATACCCTTCCGGAACCAGTACGACATGCCGATGCGGGACTGCCATGTTTTCATCGAGCGTGCGATCGTCGTTGTAGACCCGCTGCATGACGAAGCCCTGTGCGGGATTGACTTCGTGGTAGTAGGTCTCCTCCAAATACGACTGCCGTGGCAAATCGTCCCGATCATGCTTGTGCGGCGGATAGCTCGACCAATGTCCCGCGGGCGTAAAGACCTCCACGACGAGCAAGCTGTCCGCCTCCTTCTGCTCCGGCAAAATGTTATGGATATGCCGCTCCATGCTGCCTGAACCTCGCGTCTCTACGCCGACATCTTCAGGCGCGATGACGCGGGCGGGGTATGTTCCCTTGCCCGGCGCCGAGCAGACGGCCAATTCCAGCGCCGTCTCTGCCTGAACGGTGTAGCGGTCATCGTTCGGCACATAGACGGAGAAGGGAGGGATGCGATCGAAGACGCTCATTCGATGGCCAAGCGTACCGAACGATTGCTTGGCGGTCTCGATCTTTGCCTTGCCGCTCAACAGGACGAGGCAGACCTCCCGGTCGTTCGTTGCCCGTTCCAAAACCTCGCCCGGGCGCAAGGAATATACTTCGAAGCCGACATACTCCCAGCCTGCGGTATGCGGCGTGACGGATAATATTTGGCCGCGTTCGTCTCTCGGTCCAGGTGCAACCATTAATTTCGACATGAAAGAATCTCCTCCCGAGCAATAGTAGAATTCCACAGGCGGCCTGCTGGGACAGCGAACTATTTGGCCGGATGAGCATTCCGCATCTGCAGATCTCAGCCGGAAGTTCCTGTCCAGGCCTGCTGTTACCGCCCGTGCACAGATACGGATTCATGCTCCAGCTTGACAGAACGTCCGCTGTGCAGCGACTCTTTCGCCGCGCGGGCGATTCGCTCCGCCTGCAGACCGTCGTTCGCGTCGCACGCGACAGGCCGATCCTCAAGCACGGCGCGAACGAATTCTTCGACCTCGTGAATATAGGCTTGTGTATACCGCTCCAAAAAGAAATATAACGGCTTGTCCATATGCACCCCGTCCGCCGTAGAGACTAGCGCGGTGGATGCGCGGTCATTGTCCGTCGTGACGCTGCCCGCTGAACCGAACGCTTCCAGACGCTGATCGTAGCCGTAAACGGCCTTGCGGCTGTTCTCAATAATGCCCAGGGCGCCATTCGCGAAGCGGAGATTGACGATGGCTGTATCGATATCGCCCAATTCGCCGATGCGCGGATCGATCAGATTGGCCCCTTGGGCAAACACCTCGATCACTTCGCTCTGCATGACATAGCGCGCCATGTCGAAGTCGTGAATCGTCATGTCCATGAACAAGCCGCCTGATGTGGCAATATATTCGGCCGATGGCGGCTCCGGATCGCGGGACGTGATGCGCAGCAGATGCGGAGTCCCGATTTTGCCTGCTTGCACGATGTCGCGTGCCTTTTGGAAATTATGGTCAAAACGGCGGTTGAACCCAACCTGCATCTTCACGCCTGCTGCTCTCACCGCAGCCACGGCCTGTTCCGTAGTGTTCACGGAGAAGCTGACTGGCTTCTCGCAGAAAATATGCTTGCCTGCTTGGGCTGCCTCCTCAATGATTGCGGCGTGCGTGCTCGTTGGCGAGCAGATGAACACGGCCTGAATGTCCGGATCATTCAGTAAGTCGCGGTAATCGCTTGTCACCACCGGAATTCCAAGCCCGGAAGCCCAAACATCCAACCCTTCGATACATACGTCCGATATGGCGCGAACTTGCGCATCGCGCATCTGTTGAATATGGCCGGCGTGCAGCTTGCCGATGCGTCCGGCACCGATGATTCCCACTTGAAGCATGAATATCCCCGCTTTCTCGGTAGCTTAAAATCTAGGTAAAGCAAGGGAAAGCGCTTAACTCATAATCAACTATACGCGATAAATAAAGCGTTATCAAGGTGAAAATCTGTAGGAGTTCAATAAACCCGCGTCAATCCTCAATCTAACGCGCTATATTTTCAATATGATAAAAGGAGACATTGTGAAAAAAAGAACTTAAAATTTGCAGAAAAAAGCGTTTACATCGCCGAAAAGGTGTGCCTATAATTAGCCGTAAGGTAAGCGCTTAACTCAAATGCATGGATGCAGTAATTACATCATCGCGTTGCTTCAGCCTGCCTGCCATGGCTTGAAGCAGAACGCACGGAGGTGCTGACAGGGCATGGGTGCATTGGTATTTCCAGAGAATCGCCCGTTTGATCTGATTGCGATCGGGAGATTGTGCATTGATTTGAATGCGAACGAGATTCATCGGCCGATGGAGGAGACGAGGACGTTCACGAAATACGTCGGGGGCTCTCCGGCCAATATTGCGATTGGCGCAGCCCGCCTAGGGATGAAGAGCGGCTTCATCGGCAAGCTGGCCGATGACCAAATGGGTCGTTACATCGAGCAGTATTTAAAAGATAAATCGATAGATACCTCACAACTGTCCGTGGATAAGACGGGCGCCGTGACCGGGCTGGCTTTTACCGAAATCAAAAGTCCAACCGACTGCAGCATTCTTATGTATCGGGACAATGCGGCCGACCTGCTGCTGAAGCCGGAGGAAGTGTCGGAGTCGTATATTAAGCAGACGAAGGCGTTGCTTGTGTCGGGCACGGCGCTGGCCGCGAGCCCGTCGCGCGAGGCGGTGTTTGTCGCTTTGGACTATGCGCGCAAGCACGGGGTATTCGTGTTCTTTGATTTGGATTACCGTCCTTACACGTGGAAAAACATAGCCGAGACGTCAATCTACTATCAGCTTGCGGCAGAGAAGTGCGATTTTATTATCGGCACCCGCGAAGAGTTCGACATGATGGAGAAGTTCGCCGGTCATCAGACGGATGATCGGCTGACGGCAGAGAAATGGTTCGGGCATCATGCCCAAGTGGTGCTCATCAAGCATGGGGGAGACGGCTCCATCGCTTACACGAAGGAAGGCGGAGCCTATAAAGGCGGCATTTTCAAGACGAAGGTGCTGAAAACGTTCGGTGCCGGCGATTCCTACGCGTCCGCCATGATTTACGGCTTGATGCAAGGATGGGAGCTGCCGCGGGCAATGGAATACGGCAGCGCGTCGGCTGCCATTGTCATATCCCGCCACAGCTGCTCCGAGGCGATGCCGACGGTGGAAGAGCTGGACGCGTTCATCGACAGTGCGGAGCGAGGAGAATAATGATCGGGCACGGGGAGGCGCACCTGAAGGCGGTGCGGCCGCACCGGCCCGAAATTCGAGTGGAAACCGGACGAATAGGAGCCGGATAAGTATGGTGTGCGATTCAACAACAGACATGACAGGAGGAGAATGAAGCATGGCAGAAGCAAAAACCATTCGCAACTATGTCGGAGGGGAATGGAAGGCGTCGAGATCAGGGAAGACGGAGCCGGTCTATAATCCGGCGACAGGTGAAATGATTGCGCACGTGCCGCTATCAAGCCGGGAAGAGCTGAATGAGGCGGCCGAGGCGGCCGCTGAGGCGTTCAAGACGTGGTCCCGCACTGCTGTGCCGCGCCGGGCACGCATTATGTTCAAATACCAGCAGCTTTTGATCGAGCATTGGGACGAGCTGGCGAAGCTGATAACATTGGAGAATGGAAAAAACTATAAGGAAGCGTATGGCGAGGTGCAGCGCGGCATCGAGTGCGTCGAATTCGCCGCCGGCGCGCCGACGCTCATGATGGGCAAGCAGCTGCCTGACATCGCGACAAACATCGAATCCGGGATGTACCGATACCCGATCGGCGTCGTCGGAGGCATTACCCCGTTCAACTTCCCGATGATGGTGCCGTGCTGGATGTTCCCGCTCGCGATCGCTTGCGGCAACACGTTCGTGCTGAAGCCGTCCGAGCGCACGCCGCTGCTCGCTTGCCGTCTGGCGGAGCTGATGGAGGAAGCGGGCTTGCCTCACGGCGTCCTCAACATCGTGCATGGCGCGCATGACGTCGTGAACGGCTTGCTTGATCATCCGTTGGTCAAGGCGATTTCCTTCGTTGGCTCCCAGCCTGTTGGCGAATACGTCTACAAGCGCGGAACGGCGAACCTGAAGCGCGTGCAAGCATTGACCGGAGCCAAAAACCACTCGATTGTCATGGAGGATGCGGATTTGGAGCAGGCCGCAACGCAAATCATCAATGCGGCCTTCGGTTCCGCCGGAGAGCGCTGCATGGCTTGCGCGGTCGTGCTCGTGCAGGAATCGGTCGCGGATGAGCTGGTATCGCGCCTGGCCACAGCCTCCGACGAGCTCATTATCGGCAATGGAGCACGGGAGGACGTCTTCCTCGGGCCGGTTATCCGCGAAGCGCATAAGGAACGCGCGCTTGGTTATATCGACTCCGGCGTCCAGGAAGGGGCGCGGCTTGTCCGCGACGGCCGCCAAGATGCGGAAGCGAACGGCGAGGGCTACTTTATGGGGCCGACGATTTTTGATAACGTGACGCAGGAAATGAAAATTTGGCAGGATGAGATTTTCGCGCCGGTGCTGTCGGTTGTGCGCGTGAACGATTTGGATGAAGCGATCGCGTGGGCGAATGCATCCCGATTCGCGAATGGCGCCTGCCTGTTTACGGGAAGCGGCGCTTATATGCGGCAGTTCCGGGAGCATATCGATGCGGGCATGCTCGGCGTGAACGTGGGGGTTCCGGCGCCAATGGCATTCTTCCCGTTCTCGGGCTGGAAAGATTCCTTTTATGGCGACTTGCATGCGAACGGAACGGATGGAGTGGAATTTTATACGCGCAAAAAGATGGTTACTACGCGCTGGTAAGGACGGTGTTCGGAATGGAAACGATTCGCTTGACTACGGCCCAGGCGCTCGTCAAATTTCTCGATCAGCAGTATATCGAGTTTGACGGAGAGGAGCGGCGCTTTGTCAAAGGGATTTTTACGATATTCGGCCATGGCAATGTGCTTGGATTAGGCCAGGCGCTGGAGGAAGACAGCGGCAGCCTGGAAGTATACCAAGGGCGCAATGAGCAAGGAATGGCCCATGCCGCGGTGGCGTTCGCGAAGCAGATGCGGCGCAGACAGATCTGCGCATGCACGTCGTCGGTCGGGCCTGGCGCAGCCAATATGGTGACGGCCGCGGCTACGGCAACGGCCAATCAGATTCCGGTATTGCTGCTGCCGGGGGACACGTTCGCCTCGCGCCAGCCCGATCCGGTGCTGCAGCAGATCGAACAGCCGCATGACCTGACGGTATCGACAAATGACGCGTTCCGTGCGGTGAGCAAATATTGGGACCGCATCATGCGGCCGGAGCAGTTGATGACCGCGCTCCTGCATGCGATGCGCGTGCTGACGAATCCGGCCGATACGGGAGCGGTCACGATCGCGCTGCCGCAGGATGTGCAGGGGGAAGCGTATGATTACCCTGCATCGTTTTTCGCGAAGCGCGTGCATCGGTTAGAGCGCCGCCCGGCGGCGGAAGCGGCGCTCGAGGACGCGGTCCGGCTCATGATGAGCAGGCGCAAGCCGCTAATCATCTGCGGGGGCGGCGTGCGTTATTCCGGGGCCGGAGCGGAGCTGCAAGCCTTTGCGGAGGCTCTGCACATTCCGCTGGCGGAGACGCAGGCGGGCAAGAGCGCGGTGCCGGGTTCGCATCCGCTCAATCTCGGCGGCATCGGAGTGACGGGCAACGGAGCGGCGAACGCGATCGCCAAGGAGGCCGATCTCATTATCGGCGTCGGCACGCGCTTCACCGACTTCACGACCGGCTCGAAGGAGCTGTTCAGCGATCCCGGAACGGAGATCCTGACGGTGAACGTGTCCGAGTTCCATGCGCTGAAGCTGGAGGCGACGCCGGTCGTGGCCGATGCGAAGGCCGCGCTGATTGCGCTGCGGCAGCGGCTGGAGGCGGCCGGGTACCGATCGGGCTATACGACCGAGATTGAAGCGGCGCGGGCCGCCTGGGGCGAGGAGTGGAAGCGGTTGGCCGGCATCCAGTACGCGCCCGGCTCGTTCACGCCCGAAGTCGCGGGGCATTTGGACGAGGCGCTGCCGGAATATGCCGAAGCGCTCGGCGGCTGCCTGACGCAGACCCGGGTGCTGGCAGCTTTGAACCGGCTGCTCGAAGACGACGCGGTCGTCGTAGGCGCCTCGGGGAGCTTGCCTGGCGACCTGCAGCGGATGTGGGTAGCCGAAGCGCCGGATTCGTACCATATGGAATACGGATATTCCTGTATGGGCTACGAAATTTCCGGGGCGCTCGGCGTGAAGATGGCGGAGCCGGATCGCGAAGTGTACGCGTTCGCGGGGGACGGGAGCTACCTGATGCTTCACTCCGAGCTCGTCACGAGCATTCAGGAAGGACAGAAGATTAACGTGCTGCTGTTCGACAACAATGGGTTCGGCTGCATTAACAACTTGCAAATGGGCCACGGCATGGGCAGCTTCGGGACGGAATTCCGTGCCCGCAATGCATCCACTGGCAAGCTGGACGGCCCGCTTGTCGGAATTGATTTCGCCCGCAGCGCCGCAGGCTACGGCGTGATAACCTATACGGCGCGCACGTTGGAGGAGCTGGAGCAGGCCGTCGCAGACGCGAAGCGGCAGACGGTCTCCACGCTTATCGATATCAAAGTGCTGCCGAAAACGATGACGAACGGTTACGGCGCTTGGTGGAACGTCGGCGTCGCAGAAGTGTCCGGCAAGCCGGACATTGCGCGCGCGAGTGAGGAGCGGCGGCGACTTTTGCAGCAAGCAAGACCTTATTAATACGTAGACTACAATGAAATATCGCGCCTTGGCGGAGCGGGGAGGCAGACGGCAGAATGCCGCAATAGCAGGGGAATAGGCTGCATAATACGGTCGAGCTCCAATAGCTGGACGATAGACGGCATTCTGCCGAGGCGCGATGACATCAGGGAGGAATGGACATGTTTGCAGCAGGCAGCGTAAAAATAGGGATTGCGCCCATCGGCTGGACGAATGACGATATGCCGGAGCTGGGCGGAGAGAATACGTTCGAGCAATGTGTAAGCGAGATGGCGCTCGCTGGATTTGCGGGCACGGAGGTGGGCAACAAATACCCGCGGGATATCGGCGCGCTGCAGAAGGCGCTCCGTCTGCGCAAGCTGGAGGTGGCCAGCGCCTGGTTCAGCGCGTTCCTTACGGTAAAACCGCTGGAAGAGACGGCAGCGGCATTTGTTCAACACCGAGACTTCCTGCACGCGATGGGGGCGAAGGTGATTGTTGTATCCGAACAGGGGCATAGCGTCCAAGGCATGATGGATACCCCGCTGTTCGAGCGTAAGCCGGTGTTCGGCGAGCAGGATTGGAAGCGCTTAACCGATGGTCTGCATGTGCTTGGCGAGTTGGCTAAGGAAAAAGATATGGACGTTGTGTACCATCATCATATGGGCACAGGCGTGCAGACAACCGAGGAGATAGCCCGACTCATGGAGGGAACGAATCCGGAATTGGTGTCTTTGCTCTATGATACCGGACATCTTGTGTTCTCGGGCGAAGACCCGCTAGGCATATTGAACCGCTATATGCACCGGATTAAGCATGTTCATTTGAAGGACGTCCGTGCCGACGTGGCGCGCCGCGTGCGCGAAGAGGGGCTCAGCTTCCTGCAGGCGGTGAAGGAAGGCGTCTTTACCGTTCCTGGCGACGGCTGCATCGACTTCGCGCCGCTGTTCCGGGCCTTGTCCGCGGCCGGATACCGCGGCTGGATGCTCGTGGAAGCGGAGCAGGATCCCGCCACAGCGAATCCGTTCGAATACGCGTTGTTAGCGAGAGACTATATTTTGCGCCAAGCTGGCGTATAAGTGCGAGTTCAGTCAGACGAAGGGGAGAGGTGGACCTATGGGAGACAACAGATTCGTATCGGTAGGACTCGTCGGCTTGGGGCGGCTCGGACGGCAGCATGCCGAGAATTTGGCGCATCGCATTCCGAACTGCCGGCTAACGGCGGTATGCAGCATCAAGGCGGAGGAGGTCGAAGAAGCCCAGGCGCAGCTTGGCGTTCCGTACGGTTATACCGATTATGAGGAGATGCTGCGGAATAAGGAGCTGGACGCGATTTTCATCGCATCGCCGTCCTCCTATCATTGCGATCAGATTGAAAAAGCATTAGCCGCTGGCTTTCATGTTTTCAGCGAAAAACCGCTCGGGCTTTATATGGAAGAAGCGCTGCGCGTGCAAGAGGCGGTGCGGAGCCATCCGCATCAGGTATTTATGATCGGCTTTATGCGGAGGTATGACCGCTCCTACTTATATGCGAAGCAGAAAATCGAAGCGGGAGCGATCGGAGAACCTGTGCTCATCCGCTGCTATGGGCTCGATCCGGCTCAAGCGATGCCCGGTTTTTTGCAGTTCGCCAAGAGCAACTACAGCGGCGGCTTATTCCTCGATATGGCCATACACGACTTGGATTTGGCTCGCTGGTATTTGGGCGTGGAAGCGGAGCGGGTATGGGCCATCGGCGGCTCTCACCGCTATACGGAGCTGGCGCAGCTGCAAGACGCCGAGACAGGGGCGGCTCTGGTTCAATTTGCCGGCAATAAGATGGGGGTCTTTGTAGCGGGCCGCAATTGCGCGCATGGCTATCATATCGAGACGGAGATTATCGGGACGCTCGGATCGCTGCGGATCGGTACCGTTCCTGAGAAGAACCAGGTGGCGATCATGGATGACCGCGGCGTGGTGCGCGAATGCGCGCAAGGCTTCCTGGAGCGGTTCGAGCAGGCTTATTTGGATGAGGCGATTGAATTTGTGCAGGCCATTCTTGAGGGAAGACAACCCGGAGTCAGGGTGGAAGACGGTGTACTGTCGACCGCGCTTGGATATGCATGCAAGGAATCGTATGACAGCGGCCGCTTGGTTGAGGTGGCTGCGCCCGCAGCCTTAACCGGCTCGCACGATACCAGGTAGCTTTACAGATCTCTCTTCGCGTGGAAAAGGAGGGCACTCATGACCTACATTACCGTCATCACCTTTTTATTGTACACCGGCATTGTCGCCTGGTACTCCTGGTACAAAACGCGCAGCATCAACCTCAACAGCTCGGATGGATATTTCCTTGGCGGGCGCAGCTTGACTGGTGTTGTAATCGCTTTCTCGCTTCTGTTGACCAATTTGTCGACGGAGCAAATGGTCGGCTTGAACGGACAAAGCTATGCGACGTCCATGGTCGTGATGGCCTGGGAAGTCACGTCCCCGATTGCTTTGATTTTTATGGCGTTTGTGTTTCTGCCCCGTTATTTGAAGACAGGGATTACAACCATCCCGGATTTTCTGGAGCAGCGCTACGATTTGCGGACGCGCCAGATTATCTCCGTTCTCTTCTTGCTTGGTTACGCGATGGCTTACTTGCCGACGGTTCTGTATTCCGGAGCATTGGTGCTGGATACAATTTTCAATATATCGGACCTGTTCGGCTTAAGTGACTTCAATATCATTTTGATCGTCTCGCTTGCGATTGGAATTACGGGGATCGCTTATGTCGTGCTCGGAGGACTGCGCGCCTGCGCGCTTTCAGATACGCTGAACGGCGTCGGGCTTATTGTCGGCGGCCTGCTGATTACGGTTCTTGGCCTGTTCGCGCTTGGTGGGGGCAGCCTGGTCGAAGGCGTGAACACCTTGCTGCACAAAGAGCCTGAAAAATTAAACTCGATAGGAGACAGTTCCTCTCCTGTGCCATGGGTAACGATCTTCGCCGGGCTGCTGTTCAACAATCTGTTCTATTGGTGTACGAACCAAGCCATCGTCCAGCGTACGCTGGGGGCGAAGAACTTGAAGGAAGGGCAGAAGGGCGTGCTGTACGCCGGGATGTTCAAAATCTTCGGCGCCTTCTATCTGGTGCTCCCGGGCATCATCGCGTATCATCTGTTCAACAATTCGTTAAGCAATGCCGATATGGCTTATCCGTCGCTTGTCATTGAAGTGCTGCCGACGCTGCTGTCCGGATTTTTTGCCGCCGTGTTGTTCGGTGCGATCTTAAGCTCCTTTAACGGGGCTTTGAACAGCTCGTTGACCTTGTTTACGCTCGATATTTATAAGCCGATATTCAAGCCGGATGCGACAGAGCAACAATTGGTGAAGGCTGGCAGAAGATTTGCCATCGCGCTGGGCCTCGTTGCCGTTATCGTAGCGCCATTCATTCTGTATGCGCCTTCAGGATTGTATTACTACTTGCAGGAGATGTTCGGGTTTTACAATATCCCGATCATTGCCGCGGTCGTCGTCGGTTTTTTCAGCAAAAAAGTGCCGGCCATCGCGCCGAAGATTGCATTGGTTGTACACATCGTGCTATATACCTTATCTAAGTTTTTTATGGGCTCGATCAATTTCTTATACATTTTAAGCGTATTATTCCCGGTCTGTGTTCTGGTCATGCTTCTTGTCGGAAAATGGAAGCCGCGCGAGAAGGATTTCGAGCTGTTCGAATCGGGCAAAGTCGATTTGACGCCTTGGAAACATGCGAAAGTCTTTACGATCGTCATGGTGCTGTTAATGGTGGCCGTGTATATCTTATTCTCACCTTTGGGCATCGCGGCATAGTTACGGAGCAGGTTTTTAGAACTCGGACGAATTCATCAGCATCAGCAGAGGGGCTGCCGAACGCATCGGCAGCTTTTTTTCTTGGGCTTCCGCATGATTCTTCTTTCGAAGTATGATATAGTGAAATGTAGAGGTAAGCGATTACATCTTCAGGTTTGTGTTACCGATATCACAAATTGGTTGTGTCCAAGGACAGTATCATTTTAATGAAGAGGTGGATGCGATGAAAGCAGGTCTCAGCACGTACAGTCTGCTGCAAGCGATCAGAGCGGGCGAGATGACGGTATTGGACGTTATCGACTGGATTGCCGACAACGGCGGGGAACATATGGAAATCGTTCCTTACGGCTTCACTTTGGTCGACAATCCGGAGTTGGCGGATGCCGTTCGCGACAAGGCGAAGGAGCGCGGCATTGAGCTGTCGAACTATTCGATGCCGGCTAACTTCGTTCAGGAGACAGAGGAGGCATTCGAGGCGGAAGTCGAACGCGTTAAGCAGCATGTCGATCTGCTGCATCGGATGGGGATCAAGCATATGCGCCATGATGTCACGGCGTTCACCCTGCCGAAGGAACAGATGACGATCGAATGGTTCGAGGCGAATTTCCATCTGATGGTAGAAGGAAGCCGCAGGATTGCGGATTATGCGGCACAGTTCGGCATTACGACGACCTTGGAAAACCACGGCTTCTCTGCGCAAGCGAGCGACCGTGTGCAGCGTGTGTTGTTATCGGTAAACCGTCCGAACTTCAAGACGACGCTCGATGTCGGGAACTTCCTGTGCGTCGATGAGAACCCGCTTGTCGGCGTGAAGAAAAACTTGCCGTATGCTTCGCTCGTCCATGTGAAGGATTTCTATGTGCGTCCGTTCTATGAGCACCCGGGTGAGGGAGACTGGTTCCTGACGGCCAACGACAACTTTTTGCGGGGAGCGATTCTGGGCCAGGGCGACTTGCCGATGCGGGAGATCATCAAGCTTATCAAGCAATCGGGCTATGACGGCTGTATTACGCTTGAGTTCGAAGGCATGGAAGACTGCCGGGTCGGCTCTTCGATCGGGTTGCAAAATTTGAAGCGCTTCTGGGATGAAGCCTAAGTGTTGACACAAAGCATTTATTTTATATCATTGCACACAAGGAAAGGCCGTTCTCGCTTATTAGCGGGCAATGGTCTTTTCTTCATTGTATGGGGGAGTCAATGCTTCTTTCGCTTCTTTCAGCCGGTATCCCATTAGCTCAGATGAATCGGTCCTTCTGCTCTGTTGATGTTTTTGGTTGATGGCTTAAGTGGGTTGCCAGTAGACGGAATTTTTTCGGAATGCCGCTTTTTATAGGATGGAAATGCAACCCTGCAGCCGCTTGATCGCATCTATCTATATAGAGAGCCACTGGGGGGAGAAGATGAACGCCGAAGAGGAATGGGTGACAAGGTTGCGAAGCGGTGACCGCGAGGCGCTGCGGTCGCTCATGGATGCGTACGGTAACGATGTCATGCGGACGGCTGTCTTGCTGCTTGGTGATCGGCATGGCGCCGAGGACATAAGCCAGGAAGTGTTCTGGACTGTGTTCCGCCGAATTCATCAGAAGTCGGAGAACGGCAGCCTGCGGGCATGGATAATGAAGATTACGGTGAACCTGTGCCGGGCCCAGATGCGGAAGGCGTCATGGAAGCGGCTGTTCTTCAGGGAGCAGCCGTGGCGGAACGAGATCTCTTCCATCGGAACCACGGAATCGGTGGCGCTGCGTCTCACGTTGGGGGATTGCATCCGGAAGCTGTCTTATCCAGACCGGGAGATGATCGTGCTTCATTACTTTCAAGATTGGCCCATTGCCGACATCAGCGTCGTACTGGGACAGCCCGAAGGCACGGTGAAGAGCAGACTGTCGCGTGCACGCCGTAAGCTTGAGAGAATATTGAAGGAAAGCGGGTGGGAGTATGAATGATCGTCATTGGCGCGAGGCGCTGCAGGAAGAGATGATGCCGGTGGCATTTACGGAGAAGATGAAGCAAGAGGTGATCGCGGACGCGAAGCCTTCCCTGTGGGAGCGTGAAATCCGGATTCCGCTGCGCTTGGCGATTCCGGGCTTGTTCCTGCTGCTGGTCCTCGCACTCTCCCCGCTGCTTCTGCCCAGGGGGACAGGCGAGTCGGATCGGATGGCTATGGATGAGACGGCCGCATTGGAGGACAGCTTCGTCTACATGGGCGGCATCTATATCAGAGCTTCACTGCTCGAGAAGGAGGGGAGGGAATGATACGGTTAAAAGTGCGGCATCTCGCAATCCTATTGGCCGTGCTGGCCGCTTTGTCGGGAGTGTCCTGGATTTTGCCCAAGATAGCGGCACAGCCCCATGAATTTTGGTTATCATTGCTTGGTTGCGTGGACGATACGGCCAATGAAAGGTATTTTGCGCTTATGGGAAGGCATCTTCCGGCAACCGAGAACATGCTGTATATCGGCAAGAATAGTTCCTCTTTTTCGACGGAAGGATCGGAAGACACGGAGCTTTCAGTGGGGGAGATGAAACAGCAGGCCGATCAATTCCTTCGCGACTACCCCGATCATGCGAATGCTTCGCTCGTCCGGAGCCGGCTGGGCAAGATCTATATGCTCGAGAAACGATGGGAGGAAGCGGAGCAGCTCTACAGGGAATTGATGCGAAGCGATACGCTGCATAATTTTGAATACCGCGATCAAGTGAAGCTCCTGGAATCTAGGGTGCCCAAGCAAGGGGAGAAGCCCATGCTAAGCGGCACCGTCATGCGGGGACAGCAGCCGCTGGAAGGGGCTGTCGTCGTGCTGCGGAAGACCGACGCGAACTCATGGCACTCTCCTCCCCGTCCGGACAATTATCCAATGGTGATGACGGATAAGAACGGGGAATTCCGTTTTTATCAGGTGCCGGAACAGACCTATGATATCGAAATCGGAGCTCCGCTTAGGGAACTGGAGTCCTATACGTACGCCGAAACTTCGCCCGAGAGACTCGTTTTGAAGCACGGGCAAGCGGTGGAAGGGATCGTCGTGCAGTTGAATCCGAATCTGAGCATCCTCGAGCCGCAAGGTCCTGCCACCGTGGATGGCGATGCGATTACGATGCGGTGGGAAGCTTATCCGGGCGCAGCCTATTATGTGGTGCAATGGATGGAGCCGCATCAGTCTCGAACCGGCCAATCCCGGGGGGCTGCCACTCATGTGCTTCCAGGAAAGCATGCAGGGACGGAAGCTACGTACCGTCTTTCGGAGCTGAGAGAGAATGGTGCCGCCGGCGGCGGAATGAATTGGTCGCCCGATGAGGGCGTCTGGATTTATCCTTCCTATTTGCTCGGTATCGGATACCCTGGCGCACAGTATATGTGGAGCGTCGATGCCTATGACAATCAGGACAGGAAAATTAGCAGTTCCCGGCCTTACACGATCGTCAACCAAAGGGAACTGCCGCTTATTCGCATTCCGGATGGGCTGCTGTCCGACGGAGATCAATACGTTCTGCAAGCGGATTATGAGTCGGCCAAGCGAGCTTACTTGGAGGAAGCGGGTAATCGGCATGCCTTGCGGGTCCTTGCCCGCATGGAAATGTTCGGAACGACGAAGGATGCTTCGGGAGATGAGAAGAAGGCACTTTATTATTTGAAGAAAATCGATCAGCCGGTGCTCTCCGATCTGAAGATGATGGAGCTGTGCTATTCCCGTTTGAACATGGAGGACGAAGCGGAACGGATACGGCGGGAAGTGGAGCGTCTGGAGAGGCAGTCAGGCATCTAACAGCAATGATTAGGGATCATGCCGCCGGGCCATGGCACGGTTCGGCGGCGTGTACACCGGCGCATACTTGATTTCTGATAAGGTAAATGTCGCCCGATAAGTTGGTAAGAACAGTGAGTAGAAAAAGTTAATTTAGGGGTTGCATTTGTTACTGGGGCATGTTATATTTAGATTCCTGTCTTCGAAAGAGCGGCATTAGCCGCCTGAAGCGAAAAAGATTTTTAAAAAAAGTGCTTGACGCTGAAACGAAGACATGATATATTATAAAAGTCGCCGCTGAACGGCGGTGAAAAAAAGAAAGCAACTTACTGATGAGGTTGGTTGCCGGATTGTTCTTTGAAAACTGAACAACGAGTGATGTTTGTGCAAGAGGTCATTTTGACCTCGTCAGCAATAGAATGAGCAAGTCAAACTACTTTTATGGAGAGTTTGATCCTGGCTCAGGACGAACGCTGGCGGCGTGCCTAATACATGCAAGTCGAGCGGAGCGACGGTTTCCTTCGGGAAACCATTAGCTTAGCGGCGGACGGGTGAGTAATACGTAGGTAACCTGCCCTTAAGACTGGGATAACTCACGGAAACGTGGGCTAATACCGGATAGTCGATTTCCTCGCATGAGGGAATCGGGAAAGGCGGAGCAATCTGCCACTTATGGATGGACCTACGGCGCATTAGCTAGTTGGTGGGGTAACGGCTCACCAAGGCGACGATGCGTAGCCGACCTGAGAGGGTGATCGGCCACACTGGGACTGAGACACGGCCCAGACTCCTACGGGAGGCAGCAGTAGGGAATCTTCCGCAATGGACGCAAGTCTGACGGAGCAACGCCGCGTGAGTGATGAAGGTTTTCGGATCGTAAAGCTCTGTTGCCAGGGAAGAACGCTATGGAGAGTAACTGTTCCATAGGTGACGGTACCTGAGAAGAAAGCCCCGGCTAACTACGTGCCAGCAGCCGCGGTAATACGTAGGGGGCAAGCGTTGTCCGGAATTATTGGGCGTAAAGCGCGCGCAGGCGGTCGTGTAAGTCTGGTGTTTAAACCCGGGGCTCAACTCCGGGTCGCATCGGAAACTGTGTGACTTGAGTGCAGAAGAGGAAAGTGGAATTCCACGTAGCGGTGAAATGCGTAGAGATGTGGAGGAACACCAGTGGCGAAGGCGACTTTCTGGGCTGTAACTGACGCTGAGGCGCGAAAGCGTGGGGAGCAAACAGGATTAGATACCCTGGTAGTCCACGCCGTAAACGATGAATGCTAGGTGTTAGGGGTTTCGATACCCTTGGTGCCGAAGTTAACACATTAAGCATTCCGCCTGGGGAGTACGGTCGCAAGACTGAAACTCAAAGGAATTGACGGGGACCCGCACAAGCAGTGGAGTATGTGGTTTAATTCGAAGCAACGCGAAGAACCTTACCAGGTCTTGACATCCCTCTGACCGTCCTAGAGATAGGGCTTCCCTTCGGGGCAGAGGTGACAGGTGGTGCATGGTTGTCGTCAGCTCGTGTCGTGAGATGTTGGGTTAAGTCCCGCAACGAGCGCAACCCTTAACTTTAGTTGCCAGCATTAAGTTGGGCACTCTAGAGTGACTGCCGGTGACAAACCGGAGGAAGGTGGGGATGACGTCAAATCATCATGCCCCTTATGACCTGGGCTACACACGTACTACAATGGCTGGTACAACGGGAAGCGAAGCCGCGAGGTGGAGCGAATCCTAAAAAGCCAGTCTCAGTTCGGATTGCAGGCTGCAACTCGCCTGCATGAAGTCGGAATTGCTAGTAATCGCGGATCAGCATGCCGCGGTGAATACGTTCCCGGGTCTTGTACACACCGCCCGTCACACCACGAGAGTTTACAACACCCGAAGTCGGTGGGGTAACCGCAAGGAGCCAGCCGCCGAAGGTGGGGTAGATGATTGGGGTGAAGTCGTAACAAGGTAGCCGTATCGGAAGGTGCGGCTGGATCACCTCCTTTCTAAGGATTACGTCTCCTGCGACGGAGACATACAGGGAGCATAAGCTTCCACACACAAACATCACTCGTTTTCAGTTTTGAAAGGATAATCCCTTTCACTTGTACCTTGAAAACTGAATCGCGAAAGTAAAGCTTAGAATCATCCTTATAAATAATGATGGTTTAAAAAGGCCACTTTGGGGACTTTTTAAACTACCTTGCTAGGTTAAGCTAGTAAGAGCACACGGAGGATGCCTAGGCGCCAGGAGCCGACGAAGGACGTGGCGAACGACGAAATTGCCTCGGGGAGCTGTAAGCAAGCATCGATCCGGGGATGTCCGAATGGGGAAACCCGGCTGCTGTAATAGGCAGTCACTCACACCTGAATACATAGGGTGTGAAGAGGCATACGAGGGGAACTGAAACATCTAAGTACCCTCAGGAAGAGAAAACAATAGTGATTCCGTCAGTAGCGGCGAGCGAACGCGGAAGAGCCTAAACCGGAGAGCTTGCTCTCCGGGGTTGTGGGACGTCTCACATGGAGTCAGAAAGGTGTTTATTAGACGAAGAGGTCTGGAAAGGCCCGCCAAAGAAGGTAATAGCCCTGTACTCGAAAGTAAATGCCCTCCGAGACGGATCCCGAGTACCGCGGGACACGTGAAACCCCGTGGGAATCCGGCAGGACCATCTGCTAAGGCTAAATACTCCTGGCGACCGATAGTGAAGCAGTACCGTGAGGGAAAGGTGAAAAGCACCCCGGAAGGGGAGTGAAATAGAACCTGAAACCGTGTGCTTACAAGAAGTCAGAGCCCTTTTTTATGGGTGATGGCGTGCCTTTTGTAGAATGAACCGGCGAGTTACGTTTACGTGCAAGGTTAAGGTGAAAAGCCGTAGCCGCAGCGAAAGCGAGTCTGAATAGGGCGAATGAGTACGTAGGCGTAGACCCGAAACCGTGTGATCTACCCCTGTCCAGGGTGAAGGTGCGGTAACACGCACTGGAGGCCCGAACCCACGAATGTTGAAAAATTCGGGGATGAGGTGGGGGTAGCGGAGAAATTCCAATCGAACTCGGAGATAGCTGGTTCTCCCCGAAATAGCTTTAGGGCTAGCCTCGGAGGAAGAGTCATGGAGGTAGAGCACTGATTGGGTGCGGGGCCCGCCAAGGGTTACCAAGCTCAGTCAAACTCCGAATGCCATGGACTTATTATCCGGGAGTCAGACAATGGGTGCTAAGGTCCGTTGTCAAGAGGGAAACAGCCCAGACCATCAGCTAAGGCCCCTAAGTGTACGTTAAGTGGGAAAGGATGTGGAGTTGCCCAGACAACCAGGATGTTGGCTTAGAAGCAGCCATCATTTAAAGAGTGCGTAATAGCTCACTGGTCGAGTGACTCTGCGCCGAAAATGTAACGGGGCTAAACGTACCGCCGAAGCTATGGATTGATGCTTTGCATCAGTGGTAGGGGGGGGAGCGTTGTGTACCGGGTTGAAGGCAGACCGGAAGGACTGCTGGACTGTACACAAGTGAGAATGCCGGTATGAGTAACGAAAAGACATGTGAGAATCATGTCCGCCGAAAGCCTAAGGGTTCCTGGGGAAGGCTCGTCCGCCCAGGGTAAGTCGGGACCTAAGGCGAGGCCGAAAGGCGTAGTCGAAGGACAACAGGTTGAAATTCCTGTACCACCGTAGCCGTTATGAGCAATGGGGGGGGGGACGCAGAAGGATAGGGACGCGAGCTGATGGATGCTCGTCCAAGCAGTGAGGCTGGTCAGTAGGCAAATCCGCTGACCGTAAGGCTGGGCTGTGACGGGGAGGGAAAATTACAGTACCGAAGGTCTTGATTTCATGCTGCCAAGAAAAGCCTCTAGCCAGGTAAAGGTGCCCGTACCGCAAACCGACACAGGTAGGCGAGAAGAGAATTCTAAGGCGCGCGGAAGAACTCTCGTTAAGGAACTCGGCAAAATGACCCCGTAACTTTGGGAGAAGGGGTGCCCCGGTAGGGTTTATAGCCCGAGGGGGCCGCAGTGAATAGGCCCGAGCGACTGTTTAGCAAAAACACAGGTCTGTGCGAAGCCGTAAGGCGAAGTATACGGGCTGACGCCTGCCCGGTGCTGGAAGGTTAAGGGGAGTGGTTAGCCGCAAGGCGAAGCTATGAACCGAAGCCCCAGTAAACGGCGGCCGTAACTATAACGGTCCTAAGGTAGCGAAATTCCTTGTCAGGTAAATTCTGACCCGCACGAATGGCGTAACGACTTGGGCGCTGTCTCAACGAGAGATCCGGTGAAATTTTAATACCTGTGAAGATGCAGGTTACCCGCGACAAGACGGAAAGACCCCATGGAGCTTTACTGCAGC
This sequence comes from Paenibacillus thiaminolyticus, assembly GCF_007066085.1. Classification (NCBI taxonomy): domain Bacteria; kingdom Bacillati; phylum Bacillota; class Bacilli; order Caryophanales; family Paenibacillaceae; genus Paenibacillus; species Paenibacillus thiaminolyticus. The sequence goes on from NZ_CP041405.1 coordinate 4,712,202, forward strand.
TTGATATTGGACTTTGGTACGGTCTGTACAGGATAGGTGGGAGCCTGAGAAGCCGGAGCGCCAGCTTCGGTGGAGGCGCCGTTGGGATACCACCCTGATCGTATCGGAGTTCTAACCTGGGACCGTGGAACCGGTTCGGGGACAGTGTCAGGCGGGCAGTTTGACTGGGGCGGTCGCCTCCTAAAGAGTAACGGAGGCGCCCCAAGGTTCCCTCAGAATGGTTGGAAATCATTCGAAGAGTGCAAAGGCAGAAGGGAGCTTGACTGCGAGACCTACAAGTCGAGCAGGGACGAAAGTCGGGCTTAGTGATCCGGTGGTACCGCATGGAAGGGCCATCGCTCAACGGATAAAAGCTACCCTGGGGATAACAGGCTTATCTCCCCCAAGAGTCCACATCGACGGGGAGGTTTGGCACCTCGATGTCGGCTCATCGCATCCTGGGGCTGAAGTAGGTCCCAAGGGTTGGGCTGTTCGCCCATTAAAGCGGTACGCGAGCTGGGTTCAGAACGTCGTGAGACAGTTCGGTCCCTATCTGTCGCGGGCGTAGGAAATTTGAGAGGAGCTGTCCTTAGTACGAGAGGACCGGGATGGACGTACCGCTGGTGTACCAGTTGTCTCGCCAGAGGCATAGCTGGGTAGCCAAGTACGGAAGGGATAAGCGCTGAAAGCATCTAAGCGTGAAGCCCCCCTCAAGATGAGATTTCCCACATTGGTAAGACCCCTTGAAGACGACGAGGTAGATAGGTTGGAGGTGGAAGTGCAGCAATGCATGGAGCTGACCAATACTAATCGGTCGAGGGCTTATCCTAAGTAAGATGATTCGCAAGACGAACTTTCGCATTCAGTTTTCAGGGTGCAACATCTGTTAGGCAGACAAGAGCTGCCGACGTAGATACGCATCAGCACTTGGCGGTGCTGACCTGAACATGTTGGTTTCATCCAACACCTGTTTGGTGGCGATAGCGGAGGGGTTCCACGCGTACCCATCCCGAACACGACCGTTAAGCCCTCCAGCGCCGATGGTACTTGGACCGCAGGGTCCTGGGAGAGTAGGACGCTGCCAAGCAGACAAAGACCACTGACTTTCTGTCAGTGGTTTTTTCTATAGGCTGTTTTCGTATAGATTGTGGCTTTCTTGAACATACTTTTCTTAAACATACTATTAAAGGGTTGATATAATAGGGTTTAAGGAGGTGTTTTTGGATGTGGAAAGATGTATATGAAGATTTCAGCGAACTTACAAAGCCAGAGCAATTAGCATTGTTTGAAGCCGTGAAACAAGATTTATTTCCAGATAAACCAGATAAAATTACGAAATTACTTAAAAGCATTCGTGAATCACGATTTGCATCTGGTTTGGGTTGTCTTCATTGCGGGAGTACATCTGTAAAGCGGAACGGTAAGTATCGTTCAAGACAACGCTATCTATGTAATGATTGTGGGAAGTCGTTCAATGATATGACCAATACGCCATTTTTTGGGTCTCGTTATCCTGAAAAATGGGTGAAATACATTGAATTGATGGTCGAAGGTTATACTCTACCGAAAATTGCTGAAAAACTACAAATACACATCTCTACCACCTTCTACTGGAGGCATAAAATTTTGAACGCATTAGGCAGTCTTGGTTTTAGTCAACTGCAAGGCATCGTTGAAAGTGACGAAACCTTCTTCCGTGAGTCTTTAAAGGGTAAGCGTAAAATTACCCATAGAAAAGCCAAGAAACGTGGAGAAAAAGACGAAAAAAGAGGGATTTCTAATCTTAAAATTGCCGTTGTCGTGGCACAAGACCGTAATGGAAATATTATTGCTCGAAAGGCTGGAACAGGGCGTGTTAAAGCCGAAGAAATTGACGCTGTAATAGGTGACTATATTCAGCCGTCTTCTCTGTTATGTACAGATACAGCGACTAACTATAAGAAGTTTGCAAAAATTAAGGGATTACAACATGAAACTGTCAATGAGCGACAAAAACAACGTGTGAAAAAGGGAATCTACCACATTCAACATGTTAATAACTTTCATAATCGCCTAAAAGGTTGGATGGAACGTTTTCAAGGTGTAGGAACTCGTTATTTAGACAATTACCTTTATTGGTTTCGTTGGTTGGAATTAGGAAAAAATTTAGCATTTGATAAACGTGTAGAACGAATGCTTGTTTCAGCATGTCAAAAATCTAATTATAAAACTGTTGAAATGCTAAGAAGTGCATAAAAAAGAGCCACAAGTTAGTGACTCACTCTAATTTATGCTTATGCTTTAAAAGCATCTACAAATTTTTTTGCCTCTATCAATGACATACCTGTTTCTTCTCTCAAAAACTTCACCGTTTTAACCTCACCAATTGAATTCAATTTCTCTTTTACTGAGGCAATCAGTTTCTCATTATATATTTCAGTATAGTCCATTTTGTAACACCTCCTTCCAATCTATAAACTTTTATAGGAATACTTAACCCATTAGATTCAAAAATACCACAACTTAAAGTGAAAAATGCCGTCAAATGACGACACCTGCTTGTAAATATCACATTACTTTTCTACTTATACAAAATCAACGCACTATGAAAAAATATTTGAAGAATATTGTACTTCTATTATCTCTAATGAGGCATCGGATAGAAAATCATTCAGCTTTTTATCAAATGCTTTTTCAGAATAACCTAATATTGTTTTGGCTTTCAAAATAACGCCCCCTTCTATCTGTAATATTTTATACGAATATTTAACCCTTTAGTTTCAATTATACGTTTTTAATAGTTTGAAATTCATTTTATAAAAAGCAACAATATCTTAGAAAACAGCCTTTCTATATCTACGGAAGAATGCAGGGAATGCGGCGAACCGGAGGACGGTGAACCGGACGAACATGTCATCGCATCCTGAGGCATTGTTGCACTCTAGGGCGTCATCTTATCCTGGAGGCATCGTTGCATTCAGGGCGTCATCTTATGCTAGAGGCATCATCGCATTCTGGAGGCGTAGTTGCTTCCTGTGGGGCAGACCTTCTGGGGCTGAGCGTGGGAGGGAATTGCTGCGTTTTTACAGGAATTTCGGCCCAATGAGTCCACATCCTGAGGAATTCCTGCGAAACTACATCATTTTAGTCCCTTTTGCTCCAAGTCGAAGCGACTCGGGGGAAATTCCTGCAGTTTTGCAGGATTCCCTTTTTGGTGAAGTCGTGCCTATCGAATTGATGCAATTTTGCAGGATTTGTCGGGGCCATGCGGCGTTACAACGCTCTGAGCATGATCATCATTGATGTTCCCGGCTGACGGTGGGGAAATTGTCCAAGCTCAGGAATTCTTCAATTTAAAATATTGTCTCGACTAGTGAAAGTACCCATTAGCACCCAATGTGGGTGCTTTTTTTGTATATTGTGACCCGGAATGAGTAAAGGGCAAGCATCTGATTGTCTTAATACTTTCTTAGAGTTGTTAAGGTTTTCTTAAAAAGCATTATCAGTAGCAAGCAATTTGTTGAAAAAACGGCAGCCGCAGAAAATGAACATTCCCGATTTAATTAAGTTGGTTAATGTATCTGGATGCCAAAGACGGTGACGCTCTGTTCAATATAGTGTACCCAATGGTCAAAAGTAACTGATATATTCTGTTAGTTAGTATTAACGTTTTCTTAATTAATATTAATAGAATGTTTTGTGGTTTTTTTCCAACTCCTTCGCTAGGATAGTATAGGTGAACATATATTCAGGTGGTTACATAGGAGGATTCCCCATGAACTTGAAAAAGGCTATCGTCGCAACACTGGTCGTATCCGGCATGCTGGCCGCATTGGCCGGACCGACTCCTGCCGGCGCGGAGGCAGCGCAAGAGAAGCAGCAAGAGCAGCAGCAAGCGAAGAGCAAAGAAGTGAAAACCGACAAGAAGCTGGCTGCCAAGCTGCAAAAGGCGGTAAAACAATTTGCGGGGAAAGAGGTAAAGCTGCAGGATGCGGGCGAGTCTACATCTGCTGAATTTGCAAAGGTTACATCGATAGATGGAAAGTACGTCGTCCATTTTGATTATAAAAAAGGTGAAGTATGGTCGATAGACGGAACGATTCCACTCGATAAAGTCAGCAAAGAGATTCAGGAGCAGGTCCTGAAAGCGCTGAAAAGGGCATACGCAGAGGCATACCCAAAGAAAACATACGTCCTTGATAAAGAAGTTGTTCTGACTAAGCCTTATGATGGGAAAAAAGAAAAACTAAAAGATTATTTTTCGTATACGTTGACAGGGAAAGATTTTGAGGCAGTATGGAGCGGGACAGGTTTTGTCAGTGCAGTTACATTAAAGCTTGCCAAGGAGGAGCTCGATTCGAAATGGCTGGAAACGGCAGCAAAAGCGGTGAAAACGGCTTTCGATCATGATTTGAATGTAACAGCGGCGTATCTTTATCCTGCCGGGGAAAATTTTAATATGTTGTCACTTGGGGATAACGATGTATCACTTGATATGGAAGCAAAAGAGGGAACGGTCTCGAGCGTATATCATAAAACAAGGAAAGCGGTAACGACCAACCAAGAGGTTACGGAAAAAGATGCAAAGGAAGTGCTCGCTCCGCTTGCCAAGGATTTGTTTAATATCGATATCTCGGGATTGGAAGCGAAGTGGGACAACGAATTTAAAAATTATTATTTCGATAAAGGCAAAGAAAGGGTATTGAGAGCTGCATTGGATGCCGATAAGAACGCGGTGTACATTATATCGGGCCGCTTTATAAATTGAACAATCTACCTTCCATAACAGGATGTTTTTACCAACCACTTCGGCGGACGTAGTGAATAACGTCTTCTACCACACTGTAGCGGAGATACGGAAGAATGTCTGCTCTTTCATGAATGCAGTGTTGAAAGAACCTAAGCAATCATTAACCGTCTCTGTGTGCGAATGGAGTCTGATAGAGTGGTGGATCTTCTTTAGTTCAACTTATATAGCATGCACAATGAACCAGGAGGATTACTATGAATGTAAAAAAAGCAATTCTAGCATCTATGATCGTATCCAGTATGTTGGTTACCTTGGCAGGACCGATTCCTGCCGGAGCGGAGGCAGCGCAAGAGCACCAGCAAGAACAGCAGCAATCCGATAGTAAGAAGGTTCCCATCGACAAGAAGCTGGTTCCCAAGCTGCAAAAAGCGGTAAAACAGTTCGCGGGAAAAGAGATGAAGCTGCAGGATGTTGGCGAGTTTGATAATGAAGCAAGAACGGTGGTAGAAGTCAAATCTGAAGACGGAAACTATCGAGCTTACTTCGAACATAAATCTGGAAGAATATGGGGTGTGAGCGGAGATACGACAATCGATAAAATCGGCAAAAAGGATAAAGATGAGATCCTGGAAATTTTGAAAGGGATGTATTCAAAGAAGACATACAAATTTGATAAAGAAGTGGTCATGTACACGAACTATGATGATAAAAATGAAAAGCTTACAGATCATGTCACATATCAGTTGAGAGGGAAAGACTTTACGGTAAGTCTGGATACGTGGCCGCAAGATAAACGTCTGTACGGGGTCAATATCAGATTTGACAAGAAGGAGCTTGATTCGAAATTATTGAAAACGGCGGCTGAAGCGGTGAAGACGGCTTTAGATCATGAATTCGACGTGACGGAGGCTGCTCTCGTATATACCGGGGATAGAGGGAATTCATGGGTCCTTGAGGACGACAATGCTATGGTTTATGTAGAAGCAAAGACCGGGAAGGCAACCAACTTTTATCATCATGCGCGCAAACAAGTCACGACAAATAAAGTGATTACGGAAAAAGAGGCCAAAGAAAAGGTCGCTCCGATTGCCAAGGAATTATTCAATATCGACATTTCCAAGTCTGAAGTGAAATGGGACAGCTTATATAAAGATTACTGCTTCTTCATCCAAAATAAAGGCACCGTGGTGAGAGCGGCATTGGATGCCGACAAAAACGTGGTGTATCTTAAATCCGGGGACAATGCGTCCCACGGGGGAGACGGCGTTTGATTGGGGTCAATTTCTAATTTGATGTAGGAACATGTATATAGGAGGATTTATCATGAATTTGAAGAAAGCTATCGTCGTAACCTTGGTCGTATCTGGCATGCTAGCCGCATTGGGAGGACCGATTCCTGCCGGAGCCGAGGCAGCGCAAGAGCAGCAGCAAGAACAGCAGCAATCGAAGAGCAAAGAAGTGAAAATCGACAAAAAGCTGGCTCCCAAGCTGCAAAAAGCGGTAAATGAACTTGCGGGGAAAGAGATTAAGCTTAAGGATACCGGCGAACTTAACAATGGGCAGGTTACGCTTCTATCGGCAGACGAAAAATATGGTGTTGACTTTGATTCTAAAGGCGGAAAAATATGGAGTGTTTTCGTTGAGACGACAATCGACAAAGTCGACAAAAAAATTCAAAACCAAGCCTTAGAACAGTTAAAGAGTACCTATTCAAAGAAGAAATATGTATTTAACAAAAACGTTACACTGTACCAATCCTACGACAATAGTAAGGGGAAACTTGCCGATAATAGATATTATCATTTAGAAGGGAAAGATTTTCGCATTATTGTGCATCATAATATTTCAGAAGACAATGGCCACGTCGCCGGAACGACGATCGATATTGACAAAAAAGAACTTGATCCGAAATTGCTGAAATCGGCAAAGGAAGCGATCAAAACGGCGTTCGATCATCAATTTGACGTGACGAAGGCCGAGATCGAGAGTCAGTGGACGCATCATACGTGGGTGCTTGAGGACGACAAAGTGACGGTTTATATGGAGAACGGGAAAGCAATCAGCCTGATCAATGAACAAGGCAATAAGGTCACGACGAATAAAGAGATGACAGAAAAAGAAGCCAAAGAAGCGGTCGCCCCGCTCGCGAAGAAATTATTCAATATCGACATTACGGGATATGAAGTAAAATGGGACAGCTTATTTAAAGATTACCGCTTCATCGAAAAAGATGACATTACGGCCGTGAGAGCGGCATTGGATGCCGAGAAAAATGTCGTGTACATAAAGTCGGGGAGCAGAGCGGCCGCAGGGAATTAAAGAACAGAAGCAGATGCATAGGAGGATTATCATGAATATGAAAAAAGCTATCGTTGCAACACTGGTCGTATCCGGCATGCTGGCGGCATTGGCCGGCCCGATTCCTGCCGGAGCCGAGGCAGCGCAAGAGAAGCAGCAAGAACAGCAGCAAGCGAAGAGCAAAGAAGTGAAAATCGACAAGAAGCTGGCTGCCGAGCTGCAAAAGGCCGTAAAACAATTCGCGGGGAAAGAGATTAAGTTGCAGGATGTTGGCGAGCTTGATGAAATGTTAGGGTGGGTGTGGATTCGTTCTGAAGATGAAACTTATAGTGTAGCCTATATACAAGAGAACAAAAAAATATGGAATATCAGAGGCAAGCAAAGCATCGATAGAATCAGCAAAAAGGATCAGGATGAAATCCTGAAAGTGCTGAAAGGGATGCATGCCAAGAAAAAATACACATTTGATAAAGAAGTTAACGTGTCCGAGTACTATGAAAATCCAAAGGAACCTTTTACCCAGTATTCTTTGAGCGGGAAGGATTTCTCCGCCTTTCTGATGAAAAATCTGCCAGGGTCGACAGAGAAAACTCGTATTGGGGCCGCGATCGAATTTAGCAAGAACGAGCTTGAACCGAAATTACTGAAAACGGCGGCGGAAGCAGTGAAAACGGCTGTAGATCTCGACTTGGACGTGACGAAAGCAGTTCTAGAGGGTAACGTTGAGAATAAGAAGTGGAAGCTTACAGGCGGCAAGGTTACGCTTGCTTTGGATGCCAAGACGGGGAAGGTAGGCTACGTTCATGACGGCGGGCGAAAACAGGTGTTGAAGAAAGATATTACCGAAAAAGAAGCGAAAGAAGCGGTCGCCCCGATTGCGAAGAAATTGTTCAATATGGACATCCAGGGACTTGAAGTGAAATGGGACAACTCGGCTAAAGATTTTAGCTTTATCCAAAATAAGGAGACCAAGCTGGTAGCGGCGCTGGATGCCGACAAAAACGTAGTTTACTTGATGCACGGAGAAAGAGTATATATTGAAGAATTGTATAATCAAGAATAAAGCATAGATAGTAAATAGGAAGATAGAAAAAGCAGATGTGCGCTGCCGTGTACACGAATAGCAGCAGCCCGTTGGCAACCCGCCGACGGGCTGTTCGGCATTCCGCGACCCGGAAAAACACCCAATTCCGAGGTACGCTTGCAAAGTAATGCAGGCGGTTGCGAGCCATGGCTGGCCTTGCGGCTGATTTATTCAATCTCGCCTGTGCTGTCCAAGGTGACACGGGCTTTGACGTTGAATTTGACACGGGGATATAGCGTCTTCCAGTTGTCCCAATCTTGATGTCCTCCATGCCGCGTCGCAATATAGCGCAATCCGAATCCAACCGGATCCAGCTGCATGTTTTTCAATCTGTTCAATAGATCAAGATAAGATTTTTCTATCGTTCGTTCGGCCACCCGTTCGATGTCTGCCCGGTTGGACTCGAGTATCGTAGCGGATGATTCTTCCGCGATCCCTCTCAGCTTCACAAAGAAATCTATTGTCGGCTGGTTGTGATTAGAGGTGTTGATCTTGTAACGGTATTTATATTTATGGACGGCCAAGGAGGCTTTCAGATTCTGTTCCTTAATGTTTACTTCAAAGCCAGGATGCATGTACATCAACTGATTGAGGATGAGGGTTTGATCCGGTTCGAGCACCATTTTGATTTTACTTTTATCGAACAGGGCAACCTGGTTAATCTCATAGGTGTGATTTCTGATTTTAATGACCGGCAAGTAAGGGTCTCTCCCTTTCTCTAAGAGCCGTTCATAAAAATCGTACAGGTATTCGGTAAGAATATACGACGATTCGGTTCCTTCCCGGCCAAAGCTCAGAATCAGGGAATTGCCGGGCAAACGCTCGGATTTCTGACTGAGCTCTAGAATCTCCTTGGCGGAGTGTTCCGCGACGGCTACATATTCGATCCGCTGGACTCCGCGGCGGCGTACGAACCAGTCGATATGCTTCTTCATATCCCCTTGGGCAATCTTGTTGCCGAAAACCGTAACTTTGGCATGGCTCAGATCCAATTCTTTGTCTACGTCGGATCTCATCAGTTCCAATGCTTCGGGGATACTGTCCGCCTCTTTGCTAACGATTTGGAAGTTCGATTTGCCGGGTTCCGTCAAGGTCGTGGGGATAATGAGTTTTACGGTCACCTCGTATTTTTTCTCCGATCCTTGATCGATACCCAGCGCCACAATCAGAAAACGCTTGTCAATATCCTTGAAGCCGCACCCCGTGAGCAAGAGGATTGCGCTCAGGAGGATAGCCAATAATCTGTTAGGCATGCCGTTCCCTCCTTCCGATTCCAACCATGACGGCGACCAGTACCAGCTCGGCGGCGAAGCGAAGCGAGAACCAGTAATGAGAGAGTGTGATGATTTGCTTCTCATTCACATAATAACCGGCGGCCAATACGGCAATCGCGGCAAGTCCTACCAGTATGCGCTTGATATGCACCGGGCGGGACTGGAAGCCTCCGCTCATCCATTCGGCGGCTGCATTCCAGCTTGTCGCCGCAAATATCAATGACATGATGATATAGCTGAATAAAAGCAGAAATACTCCGCGCTCAATCACGCCATATTTGAACTGGATCGAATCGGCCGTATTTACCCAAATATGGATATATTGATCGACCGCCTCAGTACCGTGGATGCCGATCGGAATGAAGACGACGGCTCCGAATACGATACTGCCGAGGACGGGAATCCACCATAACCTGATGCCGCCTCCCCGAAGAGTTGCTTGGTCCACGGACAAGGAGATATATCCAGAAAATAAAAAGCTGGCGACAGCGATCCCGTTCCAGGACGGAGCGTTCAATACGTAATCGTTCATGGTGAACACCGCGTCCCAAGAAAATGTAGATGTGCGGGCTGCTTTTATCCAAATAAGCCCAAGGATCGGGGTTATGATAAATATCCATAACTCCAGATTGTAGAGAATCGCGATGGAAGCTCTTAAGGATGCCCAGCAGACGGCGATCAGGAAACAGAAGAGCAGCACGTAAAAGTCCATATTCGGGTTAATGAACCCCTTAATGACATAACAAATCGTAAGCAAAACCGATGCGCCTGCCGCGAACCAGGTCAAGCCGAGAACCTGAAACATAATCATCGCAATGGAACGGGGGACGTGGCGCTCTATAATCTCCTTCAGAGATAAGTCGTGAAAGGGCTTCAGGCTTGCCTTGAACAGGCAGGACATCACCAAGCCCAGCACCATAGCGATCCCAGCCGAGGCAATAGCTCCGTCGTACCGGGCCTGGAGGAGCGCTCTTGGCAAGTAGAGAGCGGGGCTAATGATTCCACACAGGATGACAAGATAGAATTGATACCGGCTCATGACCATTTCCTTTGCTTATAGTTAGTGGCTGAATATTCTCCTCGATAGATGCGGAAATAAGGCTGGCCGAAGCTTGTCATGCTTGCCAAATAAAGCGTAAAGCAAACCAGGCCAAGCAATATACCGGTAATCCCGAATAGCATGGCGAGCAGGATGAAAGGGTACTTCATCACGCGCATCGCAGTACTCATCGCATTCAGGGGAATGACAAAGTTAACAATAGCGACGGCAGAAGCAACAATAATCATAATGCTGCTTACTAAGCCCGCTTCGTGTGCCGATCGGCCAAGGATAAGTCCGCCTACAGTCGTAGCGGCTTGGCCTATGTTTTTGGGAAGCCGGATACTCGCCTCGATTAACGTCTCGAGAACAAACAGCATAATGAAGACCTCGAAAAAGGATGGATACGGTACGGTGGATCGGCTTCCGCCAATAGATACAGCTAGCTGCACGCGGAAAATCTCCGGATTATAGGAGACGACCGCAATATAGCAAGCAGGCAGAATAACCGTAATGACCAGCGCCAAATACCGAAGGATGATCAACGAGTGAGTCACCCAGAAGGATTGATAAACATCATCGACCGAACACATAAAATCATGGAACACAACAGGGGCAAGCAAGGCGTAAGGCGTTCCTTGCATAAGGATAACGACCTTGCCCTGTGCCAGATTCAACGCGATCCGATCCGGCCGTTCCGTACTCAGCATGACGGGAAAGAGCCGATACTTCGTTGGCGTTATGAGCGCTTCAAGCTGCTCTACATCTTGAACAATATCGGCATCAACGGCTTGCAGCTTTTTTTGAATGTCTTGCAATACATCGGGATTGACGAGTGTGGAATCATATAGAATAGCTGCTTTGGTTCGGGAAATCCGGCCTGCATGCCATTCTTCCATCACGAGAGAGGAGGAAGGATAGCGGTTGCGAATCAAGTTGATATTTGTCTTGAGGTTCTCCGATAATGCGAAGTCCGGACCTTGAATCGTAGATTCGACAGCGGCTTCATCCGGCTGATTGATTTTGACATCCGCTGCAGACAACGCCCATAACCGGTCATTGAAAAAGACAATGGCGCGGCTTTCCAGCAGCTTCGCAGGGATTGCGCTTACCTCCTGAAGTTCCTCACATAATAGCTCAGACTGAAGCACTCCCGTGAAGGCTTCGATTGTAGCGCATGTGGCAAACGGGTCTGAAATCCGCTCTCTGATTACTTTCGTGTCGCAAAGCGTGTCGAAGAAATAAATAATCGCTTGCAGTTCTCCATTATGCAAACGCTGAACTATGAAATCGTTCGAACGCGATGCCTCTCTCACGCTATCGCAAATATCGCCGATGGTGATCAAGCTTATCCCCTCTTACCTTCAATATTCCGGTTGCTTAGGGAAAGTATGCCCCTTTTTGCCCGGTGTATGCGATTAGGGTGGTGGCTGGAGATATCTTGACATCGAGATAAATACGGATTATGATGTTACTCATAGGCGCTCAATAGGCAGGCGCGATGAATAGGTACCTCTTGCTTAGCGATCGCATTGTTGTTGTCATATATCTCGAATTAAAGATAATTATGCTGGCAAAGCCAGTCAAAATTCATGGCAAAGGGAGGATGGATATGAAGATTCAGCGGTATACGGCGAGCCAGATGGGAACGGGTGCGTTCGACGGCGGCCGGATTACGGAGATCAAGCCGATTGGCTTCCCGCATGAGGGCGGGGCCGTCACACGTGTCAGCACGTTGTTCTATTGGGCTTGGGCCAAGGCGAAGGAGGAGGGCTATATCCCGCCTCATCCGCACCAGGCGTTCGAGATTCTGTCTTATGTCATTCAAGGCAAGACCCATCATGGAGACTCGCTCGGAACGGACAGCGTCGTCGGTGCGGGAGGCGCGCAATTGATTCAAGCGGGGAGCGGCGTGGAGCACAGCGAACGCATCGTCGGCCCAGATGCCGATATGCTCCAGATCTGGTTCGAGCCGAATCTGCTGGAGGCGAGAAAGCGCCCGCCCCATTATGCTCAGTTCGAGCACGAGGCGTTCCCGGTTCATGAATCGGGCGGCGCCACCGTGAAGACGGTGCTCGGCGACGGGGCGCCGTTCCGCCTTGTAGCGGATGCGCGCATGTGGGACATTACGGTGCAAGCCGGCTATAGCTACGAGGCCGTCTTGCCGCCCGGCCGTACATGGACGGGGCTGATTATTGGCGGCAAGGGGAGCATCGGTTCCGTGGAAGCGGGAGAAGAACTGGTGCAGTATGCCGGCGAACAATTCATAATCTCGACCGGTAAAGAAGATGATAATGAAATCCTGCGCATTCAGGCGGAGGAAGCGACACGCCTGATTGCCATTGAAGTGCCGACGAATGTCGATTATCCATTGTACCGCAAATAACGTACCAAAGACTGAAAGACAGATTGACTCTATACACCGAAAATGAAAATAAAGGAGCGGTTTATGATGGCAAATGTGAAATTGGCAGTAATCTATTACAGCTCGACAGGCACGAACTATCAACTGGCGCAATGGGCCAAGGAAGGAGCGGAAGCGGCAGGAGCCGAAGTCAAGGTGCTCAAGGTGCCTGAGCTGGCGCCGCCCGCGGCGATCGAGAGCAATCCGGCTTGGAAAGCGCATGTCGACGCGACGCAGCATGTGCCGACGGTACAGCCTGCGGACCTGGAGTGGGCGGATGCCATCATCTTCAGCGTGCCGACCCGGTTCGGCAATATGCCATCCCAGATGAAGCAGTTCCTGGACACGACCGGAGGGCTATGGGCGCAAGGCAAGCTGACGAACAAAGTGGTCAGCGCGATGTCCAGCGCCGGCAATTCGCATGGCGGACAGGAAGCGACGATCCTGAGCCTGTATACGTCGATGTATCATTGGGGCGCCATCGTGGTCGCTCCCGGCTATACCGATCCAGCGGCGTATGCGGCAGGAGGCAACCCGTACGGCACCAGCGTAACCGTGGGCCAGGACGGCAAGATGGTCGAAAATGTAGAGGCTGCGGTGAAGCACCAAGCGAAGCGCACCGTAACGACAGCCGGCTGGGTCAAAGCAGGAATGGCGCAAAGCTAAGCAATGCCGCAAGAAAAGGGTGTCCGGGCCGATATGGCCTGGGCACCCTTTGGTTCAATATGCCAAATTAGATAGACTGTGATTGAGGGGCAGCTTAATCGTCCAACTCGATGTTGAGAATGGTTCCGTCCTGATCGACATCCCATTCGATCTCGGTGCCCGCCTTGAAGCCTTGGCCTGTCTCATCATCGGCGATCATATGATTCCCAACCTCGATCGTTTTTTCTCCGCCATGCTCCAATTGAACCGTCACGCTGCTGCCATCTACGGCACTGATCATGCCTTCATATTCGACCTTACGGACCGTCGCCTTCCCGTTCGGGTCGGTGATGGTGACCCGCTTGCCGCCGTCCTTCAGCAGCTCTATCTTCTTGTGGCAGCCGTTCCCGGTATCGATTGATTGGAGTACCCGTTCCACCTCCGCATCGTCCGCCGCAGATTGTCCTGCCGACGAATTGCCGCCAGCCGTCGTGTCGGAATTCGATGCCGCATCTTGTCCGGCCGCAGCCGAGTCTGCGGGAGCTTCTCCTGGCGTCCCGGCGCCCGTCGGGCTCGACTGAGTTTGTGCCGGGGACAGGGAAGCATCGGGTGCGGCCTGGTTGTCTGCGCAGCCCGATATCAATCCGCTGGCAATAAGAAGCGCCGAGCAGGCGGCGAGCCACGGCATTCTCTGTCTGTTCATGATGTTCGATCCCTCCTTATGACAGTATACCGTGTACGGCAGCGAATGAAAAAGGAACGAAGGAAGGAGGCAGCGTTCTATTTCAATTCCTTCATTTCCTTGACGATGGCTGCATATTCCTCCTCCATCTCCCGCAAGTAAGTCGCCGTATCCTTGTCGGGGGTCGTGACGAAGGTACGCGCCTTCTGAGTGATGTAATCATCGTAGAAGAACGTGACTAACGGCCCATAAGGGGAAAAATTTGAAATGCTCGCCATACGCTGCTCAAAAATCGGGCGAATGTTATATGTTTTGTCGGTCGCTTCCATGTCCGCCGCCGAATATTGCTCGAACGCTTCCTCGTTCTTGATCGTCGGCGGGCTGCCGACACGGGACAGCACAAGCTGGCCTTCCTGCGAAGCCAGATACGCGATGACGGCCCAAGCCGCCTCTTTATGCTGGCTATGCTTGTTCATACTGATGGAGATCGCCGGAACAGATGGTCCGACACCGGGGTGCTCCGGCCATTCCGGCACGGATACGATATCGAAGTCCAGTCCCTGGACAGCGTTATACAGCGGAAGCGTAGGGAGGGAGACGATCGTCATCGCCACATTTTGATCATTGTTGAAGGTGTAGGAATAATCGCTTGAGTCTACCATTCCGGGGATGCTGCGGTATTTATCCAGCATATCAAAAAATTGCTGAAACGCAGGTTCCTTCGTAAACAATACTTCTCCGGTCTCAGGATCGGTTCCGTTGACGCCGAATTGAGTGAGCGGGACGGAGTAGTGGCCGAAGGACAGGCCTCTGTATTTCACGCCATCCCGTTCAGCCGTTACCTGCTTCGCCAGGTCCAGGATTTCATCCCAGGTCATGCCGTCCCGCGGATAGTCGACGCCGAATTTTTCGAAGACAGCTTTGTTGTAATAGAGAGCTCTCTGGGTGCCTTCGATCGGCATGCCGTAGAGCAGGCCGGTGCCGTCCGGATCGAGCGCGCGCTGGATCTCGACGATGCCGTCGTTGATGACCCCGAGATCGAAGCCGCTTTGCTCAATGTACGGATCGAGCGGCTCCAGCATATCCAGCTCCTTCAACATGTCATAGCCCTGATGCATAACATATAAATCAGGAATATCTCCGCACGCATTCAATTCCTGGAGTCCTTCCGGAGTGAGCGAAGCGTTAGCCTGCTCCAGCGTGATGTTCGGGAATTTCGCTTCGATTTGTTCTTTGTAGCGGATGCGGAATGTCTCTTCATCGACTTCGATAATGAACTTCACGGTTACCGGGGCGCCGTCATAGGTGACGTCATTCGTACGCGAGGCTTCGTTCGGCTGCGTGGTATCCGAGCCATCTGTCTGTGCAGGGATGGATTGAGGCGATCCGTCCTGCCTCTGATCCGGAGGTTGAGGGGGCGGTTCCGCGGCCGTTCCGCCGCAGCCTGACACCAGCAGCATCATGAGGATGGCAATGGATAGCAGGGAAAGGTTTCTTTTCATAGTTAGCGAGCTCCCTTCTTTTCGAACAAATAATATGAACTTCTTCAGACCCGCCCGGTTCCGCCTCGCATGCGTAAGCGGAGACCTGGAACGGTTCCGAATCGTTCCCACGTCCATGATCGAAAAATACAAGCAAGTTCTCGCTGGTTCCATTTCCGCGAAGAGATTGAAGTTAATAAAAGAATAATGCCGGGCCATGTTGAGTTGCGATGATGATTAGTAAACATTTTCAAAACAAATGAGTGAATCCGTAAGTGAATCTGTAGTGCATCTGTAAGTGAATCCGCTCTGATCCGGCTAGAGAAATCGTACTAAATATGATGTTAATATGGTGTTAAGAAATGTAAAAACGCTAAAACTGTATCCACTTCCGGATTCATAGCGATCGGGGCCACAGATGCCGTCCAATATCAGGGGAGCGGGATGGCGTAGCTTGCGCACTTGTAAGCTTCATGCAACCGAATTCGATGGGAAGAGCGGTCTCAATTTTGTACACTAGACCTATCGAAAGGAGGTCGATTCCGATGAAAATCATCAGATGGGAGCATCCGGCGAAGGGCTCGCTCGCGCTGCGTTCGCCGATTCAAGCGATGCGCGCGCATGAAGGGGAATGGACGGGCTCTCCGGGCGGAAACGGCGCGTTGGCTTCGGAAGAACGGCCTGGCAAGCAAGAGCAAGTGCAGATAGATAAGGAATCTAGATCCGCGTCCATCGTCCGGAGTATCGCGCATGTCTGGAGACGATGGGTCATATATGGGCTGATTGCGGCGATATTGGCGCCGGTTATCGGATGGTTCATGATGGCCGGGCTCGCTCCGGCCTGGATGAACGAAGCGACGCTGGGGGCGCTGCGGGAAGAGATACGTGAGGGGGTTGCGGCAGACGGGAGACATATCGTTCGTCTGAAGGACATGCCGGCTTATGTTACGGAGGCGCTGCTGGCCATCGAGGACCATCGTTACCGTTACCATCCAGGCATCGATCCGATTGGACTCGCCCGCTCGGTATGGATCAACGTCACGAAGCAGCAAAAAGCGCAGGGCGGAAGTACGATTACGATGCAGCTGGCCCGCAACCTGTTCCTGACCCAGGATAAGCTCTACTCCCGCAAGCTGAAGGAAATGGCCATCGCCGCCAATCTGGAATGGAGATATACGAAGGACGAGATTTTGGAGATGTATTTCAATAAGGTCTATTTTGGACACGGAAAATACGGGATTGAAGATGCCGCCCGCTTCTACTTCGGGAAGACCGCCGGGGCATCTGATACGCTGGAGACGATTAATGAGGCGGAAGCGGCGATGCTGGCCGGGCTGCTGAAGGCGCCCGAACGGCTGTCTCCGCGAAAACATCCCGCAGAGGCCGAACGCCGCCAGAACATCGTGCTGCGCCGGATGGTCGAGCTGGGCTGGATGACCGAAGGGGAGCGCCAGCATCTGAAGAAGGCGGAAGTCGTCCATCCTTCATGATGGAGCGGAGAGGGCTGTCTCATAAGCAGTATGGAGCTGCAGCGATACAGCCGCCTGATGTTGGCAAGCTCGGCTTGACGGGAGATGCATGCCGGGAAAGGTGTGGAAATACGCGGGACTTGGGGGAAAGGGAAATGCGGGGAAATACGTGGGAATGCGGGGTAGGCGGGTTAGTGCGGGGTAGTGCGGAAAAATTGCAAACTGCAAAACTGCAAAACTGCAAAACTGCAGTATTCCCTTACGGCGTTTACTCCGTTGCAGGAGTTCCTGCAAAACTACATCAATTTCAGCCTAAACGATAGATCAAAAGCAAAATTCGGCGAAAAAGATGCTCTTTTGCAGGAATTTAACAAAATACGGGCGGAAATAGCGTAAAATGCTGCATTAGTGCAGGATTTTTCTGCCCCGTCCATCTCCGCCGCTTTTCTCGCCGCCGTATTTTCCTCCTCTTTATTCCCGCTCTCTACTCCTGCCGCTGTGCTCCTGCCGCTGTGCTCCTGCCGCTGTGCTCCCTGCCACTGCATTCTTTTTGCCACGTCTTGCCCCGCATTCTTGTGCACTGCTTATGGGACAGCTTCTTCGGATTAGGTCAACCAAGGATTCTTTCTGCGCAGTAGCCGCCTGCAGCGTCAAGTTGTATAATATTTGTAGGGAAAGGGGGATTCTTCATCTATGGACGGGACGCTGCTTGTATTTGTGTATTTGCTGGCCGTCAATATCGCAGGCTACCAGATGATGGCGGTGGACAAGCGCCGGGCGATTCGGCACCGGCGGCGCATTCCCGAGCGGAGGCTGTTCCTGGCCGCCTGGCTGGGAGGCGCCCTGGGCGTGCTGACCGGGATGTACAACCAGCGGCACAAGACGCAGCATGTGACATTCACGGCAGGAATCCCATTCATCCTTATCGTGAATATTGTGGTGTTCGGTTATCTTTTTGTCAAAATCGGGTAATAGAGGAGTATCGGTTCCGCAGGTCTGTGTCAAGATGGGCGATGTGGAACGTTCTTGGCTGTGCGATACTGTTATTACATAGCGTTGACTATGAAGAAAGCGTGGTGGAATGTATGGTATTCAATCGGATTCTTGTCGCTTATGACGGATCGGAGCCATCGAAGAAGGCTTTGCGCCATGCCATCAGCCTGGCGGAGAACAATGCGGAAGCGAAGCTTCGCGTTGTGCATGTATTCCAGTTCCCGCAATATTTTATCGGAACCGCGTATGCGACGGCGACCGTCGAGACGAATGAAGAGCTGTACCAGTATGCCGAGCAGACGCAGGACGATGCGGAGCAGCAGGTGGCGCTGCTTGGCGATCGGGCGGAGGTGAAGCTGCTGCAGGGTCCTCCGGGACAATCGATCGTCGCAGAAGCCGAGGAGTTCGGCTGCGATCTGGTCGTGATCGGCAGCCGCGGGCTGAGCGGATTCAAGGAATTCGTGCTCGGCAGCGTCAGCCACCATGTCGTGCAGCATGCGAAGGGGCCTGTTCTCGTCATGAAATAACTTGATACCTTGGGAAGAACCGGAAGATGCGTATGCAGACACCGGTTCTTTTTTATTAGATAGGCATAATGAACTAAATCCGAACAATATTATATATTTTATGGATTATATTCGTATTTTAATCCTTGACATGGCTGGTACCCCTTGTTACACTGGAGTTGCTTGAACCATTGACGAATAATTTTGAATTTTGAACTACGATTGATATAATTTCATCTTTCTGAACTCGTATAATTCCGGGAATATGGCCGGAAGTTTCTACCCAAGGACCGTAAATCTTTGGACTACGAGAATGACGACCAGACGGATACGCCGCAGGTCTGTTTGCTGCTGCCTGTCATCAGGAGGCGGAAGGACGGACTTGGCTTCTTAGGCAGCCGGGGCTTCTCATTCTTGCGTTCGGAGATTGCGATCAGGGGGTAGCCATCCGCTGATTTTTTTATGCGCGTGACAGGGATTATT
Source organism: Paenibacillus thiaminolyticus (assembly GCF_007066085.1). Classification (NCBI taxonomy): domain Bacteria; kingdom Bacillati; phylum Bacillota; class Bacilli; order Caryophanales; family Paenibacillaceae; genus Paenibacillus; species Paenibacillus thiaminolyticus. Next base: position 4,731,268 of record NZ_CP041405.1, read on the forward strand.
CGGAAGCCGGGCAAAAAATAGGGTGAAAGCAGGTGCACGACGATGGACAAGGACAAGGTGCGGGTAGGCGTCATTATGGGGAGCACGTCCGACTGGGAGACCATGCGGCTCGCATGCGAGGTGCTGCAGGAATTCAATGTTCCGTTCGAGAGCAAGGTCGTCTCGGCCCACCGGACGCCGGACGAGATGTTCCGCTATGCGGAGACGGCGGAGGAGCGCGGGCTTCGCGTTATTATCGCGGGCGCGGGCGGTGCTGCCCATCTGCCGGGCATGGTCGCCGCGAAGACGGTGCTGCCGGTCATCGGCGTGCCGGTGCGGTCCTCGCAGTTGAACGGGGTGGACTCGCTCCTGTCCATCGTGCAGATGCCGGCCGGCGTACCCGTGGCGACGGTGGCGATCGGACCGGCGGGCGCGACGAACGCTGGGCTCCTGGCCGTGCAGATGCTTGGCATGCACGATGAGAAGCTGCGCGCGCAGGTGGCAGCGCGCAGGGAAGCGGTGCGGCAGCAGGTGCAGGCCGCGGGGGACCTCGCATGAGGGCCCCTGCGGACGGCGGCATGCGGCCGCAGGCGAAGGCGCCGGTGCTGGCGCCTGGCGCGACGGTAGGCGTCCTCGGCGGCGGCCAGCTTGGCCGCATGCTGGCGCTGGACGGCGTGCGCCTCGGCTACCGCTTCGTCGCGCTTGACCCGGCGGCGGATGCGCCCTGCGCCGCGGTGGCCGACCTCATCTGCGCCGATTACGGCGATGAGGAGGGGCTGGCGGAGCTGGCGGCGCGCGCGGACATCATCACGTACGAGTTCGAGAACGTGGACGCCGCCGCCGTCGAGCGGCTCGAGCGGGCCGCTCCCGTGCCGCAGGGCAGCCGCCTGCTACGTCTGGCGCAGCATCGCCTGCGCGAGAAGGAAGCGCTGCAGGCCGCCGGCATTCCCGTCGCGCCGTTCGCGGCGGTCGCTTCGGCCGACGAGGTGCGCCGCGCGCTGCAGGCGTTCGGCGGCGCCGGCGTGCTGAAGACGGCCACCGGCGGCTATGACGGCAAGGGCCAGCGCACGCTTCGCCAGGAGGGCGAAGCGGAGGCCGCCTTTGCCGAGCTGTCGGCGCTGGCCCCGGAGCTGGTGCTCGAGGCGTTCGTGCCGTTCGAGCACGAGCTGTCCGTCATCGCCGCCCGCAGCCCGCGCGGCGAGATCGCCGTCTTCCCGGCGGCGGAGAACATTCACCGGGAGCATATCCTTCACCTGTCCATCGTCCCGGCGCGCATTCCGGCCGGCGTGCAGGCGGAAGCCGGGCAACTGGCCCGCCGCATTGCGGAGGCGCTCGACGTCGTCGGCCTGATCGCAGTCGAGATGTTCCTGACCGCGGACGGCCAATTGCTCGTGAACGAGCTCGCCCCGCGCCCGCATAATTCCGGGCATTACACGATGGATGCGTGCCGCACCTCCCAGTTCGAGCAGCATCTGCGGGCCATCTGCAACCTTCCGCTCGGACCGGCCGAGCTCGTCTCTCCGGTCGTCATGGCCAACCTGCTCGGCGAAGATGCGGCTGACATGGTACAATGGTTCCGTGCGGACGACCCGGCTGCCGGGCGCCTTGGCGTGACGCCGAAGCTGCACTGGTACGGGAAGTCGGAAGCGAAGCCGAAGCGGAAGATGGGGCATGTTAATATCGTGGCCCCGAACACGGAAGCGGCGCTCGCTTGGATGAGAGAATCGAACATGTGGAGGAATACGAGACGATGATTGAACGTTATTCGCGCCCGGAGATGCGGGCCATATGGACGGAAGAGAACAAATTCAAGGCTTGGCTCGAAGTGGAGCTGTGCGCGTGCGAGGCATGGGCCGAACTGGGCGTCATTCCGAAGGAGGACGCCGAGGCGCTGCGCGCCAAGGCGGGCTTCGATGCCGACCGGATCTATGAGATAGAAGCAGAGACGCGCCACGATGTCATCGCCTTCACGCGCGCCGTGTCGGAGACGCTCGGGCCCGAGCGCAAATGGGTCCATTACGGGCTTACCTCCACCGACGTCGTGGACACGGCTTTGGGCTACCTGATGAAGCAGGCCAACGAGATTTTGGAGCAGGATCTGCTCCGGTTCATTGATATATTGAAGGACAAGGCATTGGAATACAAGGATACGCCGATGATGGGCCGTACCCATGGCGTCCATGCGGAGCCGACGACGTTCGGCTTGAAGATGGCGCTCTGGTATGCGGAAATGCAGCGCAACCTGGAGCGGTTCCGCGATGCGGCGGATGGCGTGCAGTACGGGAAAATCTCCGGGGCGGTCGGCACCTATGCCAATATCGACCCGTTCGTGGAGAAGTTCGTCTGCGAGAAGCTCGGCACGAAGCCTGCGCCGATCTCGACCCAGACGCTGCAGCGCGACCGCCACGCGGAGTATATGGCGACGCTGGCCTTGATCGCGACGTCGCTCGACAAGTTCGCGACCGAGATTCGCGCGCTGCAGAAGAGCGAGTTCCGCGAGGTGGAGGAAGCGTTCGCCAAAGGGCAGAAGGGCTCGTCCGCGATGCCGCACAAGCGCAACCCGATCGGCTGCGAGAACATTTCCGGCCTGTCGCGCGTCCTCCGCGGCTATATGCTGTCGGCATACGAGAATGTGCCGCTCTGGCATGAGCGCGACATCTCGCACAGCTCCGTTGAGCGCATTATTTTGCCTGATGGCACGATGCTGCTGAACTATATGCTGAACCGCTTCATGAACATCGTGAAGAACTTGACGGTCTTCCCGGAAAATATGAAGCGCAACATGCAGCGCACGTATGGCGTGCCGTTCTCCGGCCGCGTCATGACGAAGCTGATCGACCGGGGCTGGAGCCGCGAGCAGGCATACGACACAGTGCAGCCGCGTGCGATGCAGGCGTGGGAAGAGCAGCGCAGCTTCCGCGACATCATCGAGAGCACGCCGGAGATTACGGCGGTGCTGAGCGCGGAGGACATCGAGGACGCCTTCAACCCGTCCTGGCACTTGAAGCATGTCGATACGATTTTCCGTCAGCTTGGTTTGCTGGAAGGATAGGTTGATTTTTGATTCCAATTCCTGAGGATGGTTCATCATAGAGGCAAGTCTATCAAGTGGAAGTCTATTCAAAGCAAGTTAGCAAGGCATGAGTGCAGGTTCTAGTGCAGGTTCAATTCATTCAAGATCAATAAACGCAAATTCCATCAATGTAAACCATCAAGGTAAATTTCAAATTGCAAATTTCATAACGAAAGTTCATGCTTGTTCGCCGCCCCCCTGTTTGCGGCGGATAAGCTGCTCGCGCAGGCCCTATCCCCAACGGGCCGAATGCGGCCGACGGCTCCCTGCCCTCCTGTCTTCCGGGAACCGTCCGCCGCAGCGGGAGCAACCAACGGGAGGGTAAGCAAGACGGCTTCAGCTTAGGAGAAACCGAGAGGAGCACAGGCATGTCTACCAACTCTATCGTATCAACGCTGGCGGATGCGATTCCGTTCCCGCTGCTTCACCGCGGCAAGGTGAGGGAGCTGTATGAATGGGACGCCGATACACTCTTGATTGTTGTATCGGACCGCATTTCGGCCTTCGACTGCGTCCTTGAACCGGCCGTGCCGGACAAAGGGACGGTGCTGAACCGGCTGAGCCGCTACTGGTTCGACCGGACGAAGCATATTATCGGCAATCATGTCATTCCTTGTGACGAGGAATGCCTGCGGACCGCATTGTCCGCCCGGGTCGGCAACGAACCGGAACCTCATCAACGCATTTCATCTCTAGTATCCCTGTTATCTGAACGAATGACGCTCGCCAAGCGGGCGCAGCGCGTGGACTTCGAATGCGTCGTCCGCGGCTATGTCACCGGCGGAGGCTGGCGGCAATATACAGCGAGCGGCGAAGTGAACGGCATCAAGCTGCCGGAAGGCCTGCGCATGAACGAGCGCCTGCCTGAACCGATATTTACGCCGGCGCGCAAGCATGATGAAGGCCATGACGAGGATGTCTCCTATAAAGTCATGGAGTCGCAGCTTGGGCCTGAGCTGGCCGGGCGGCTGCGTGAGGCGAGTCTCCGGCTGTATCAATTCGCGGCGGAGGAATGCGCGGGCCAAGGATTGCTGCTCGCCGACTGCAAATTCGAGTTCGGGCTCATTGACGGCGAACTGGTGCTGATCGACGAATTGTTCACACCGGACAGCTCCCGCTTCTGGGACGTCGGCAGCTATGCGCTGGATACGGATATCGACAGCTTGGACAAAGAGCCTGTCCGCCGCTATTTGGCCGCTTCCGACTGGGATCGGAGCAGCACGCCGCCGCCGCTGCCGGCGGAGGTCGTCGAGGCTACACGAGGACGTTATATCGCTTTATATGAACGAATAACCGCACAGAGATGGGCGTAACGGGAGGAATTCACAGTGAAGGTAAAAGTGATTGTAACGACGAAGGCGAACGTGCTTGACCCTCAAGGCGCCGCGGTGGAGCGGGCGATGCATTCGATGGGGTACGAAGGAGTGGAGCATATGCGCATCGGCAAGTATATGGAATTCGAGCTGGCGGCGGCGAATGAGGCTGAAGCGAAGGAACAGGTCGAGCGGATGTGCAAGGTGCTGCTGTCCAATCCGGTCGTGGAAGATTACCGATACGAATTGGAGGCGTAGAGCGATGAAGGTGGCTGTGCTTGTTTTTCCGGGATCGAACTGTGATATGGATTGCGTGCATGCGGTCCAGGATACGATAGGGGTCGAGGCGGACCGCGTCTGGCATACGGCGACGGATCTGGCCGGCTACGACCTGATCATCGTGCCGGGCGGCTTCTCGTACGGAGATTATTTGCGCTGCGGCGCCATCGCCCGCTTCGCGCCGGTGATGAAGGCGGTGGAGCAAGCCGCGAGGGAGGGGGCCTATGTGCTCGGCATTTGCAACGGCTTCCAGATTCTTACGGAGGCGGGGCTGCTGCCAGGCACGCTGCGGCGCAATGTGGGCCTCCGGTTCCGCTGTCATGCGGCTCCGATTCGGGTCGCCCGCCGCGATACGCCGTTCACGGCGGAATACGGCGAGGGCGAAGTGGTCAATATCCCGATTGCCCATGGGGAAGGCAATTATTATTGTGACGAAGAGACCTTGCGCCGCTTGAAGGAGCGGGGGCAGATCGTGTTCACCTATGAAGACAATCCGAACGGCTCGGTTGAGGATATTGCGGGCATCTGCAATGAAGCGGGCAATGTGCTCGGCATGATGCCCCATCCGGAGCGCGCGGTCAGCGCCTGGCTCGGTTCCGAGGCCGGCAGCCGGATGTTCACGTCGATTTTGAACGCTTGGAGGGAGAAGCATGCAGTCAACGCGTAACAATACGACCGCCGTATCGGCGGAACGGGCAGAACAGGAAGCGCGCCGGAAGCGGCAGTCGATGGAGAGCGCCCGCGACAATATGCGCCGGGAGCCGTCTCCGGATCAGATTGCGGCCGAGCGGCTGTATGCGGGCATGGGCGTCACGGATGACGAGTATACGCTTATCTGCGGACTGCTTGGACGCCGTCCGAACTATACCGAGATCGGCGTGTTCAGTGTGATGTGGTCGGAGCACTGCGCGTACAAAAATTCGAAGCCGCTCCTGAAGCGCTTCCCGACGACAGGCGAGCGGGTGCTCGTCGGTCCGGGCGAAGGCGCGGGCATCGTCGATATCGGCGACGGCCAGGCGGTCGTGTTCAAAATCGAAAGCCACAACCATCCGTCCGCCATTGAGCCGTACCAGGGCGCGGCGACGGGCGTGGGCGGCATTATCCGCGACATTTTCTCGATGGGGGCCCGGCCGGTGGCCTTGCTCAATTCACTGCGCTTCGGCAGCTTGAAGGAGGAGCGGGTCAAATATTTGTTCGAGCATGTCGTCGCGGGCATCGCCGGATACGGCAACTGCATCGGCATTCCGACGGTCGGCGGGGAGGTCGTGTTCGACGACAGCTATGCCGGCAATCCGCTCGTCAATGCGATGTGCGTCGGCTTGATCAATCATGAGGATATACAAAAGGGCGTCGCCAGCGGCGTCGGCAACCCTGTATATTATGTCGGTCCTCCAACGGGACGCGACGGCATTCATGGCGCGACGTTCGCTTCAGAGGAGTTGACGGCCGAGTCGGAAGCGAAGCGTCCGGCGGTCCAGGTCGGTGATCCGTTCATGGAAAAGCTGGTGATGGAATCATGTCTGGAGCTGATTCAGTCCGGCATCGTGATCGGGATTCAGGATATGGGCGCGGCGGGATTGACGTGCTCGAGCGCCGAGATGGCGAGCAAGGCGGGCAACGGGCTGGAGCTCGTGCTCGACGAGGTGCCGCAGCGGGAGACAGGCATGACTCCGTACGAGATGATGCTATCCGAATCGCAAGAGCGGATGCTGTTCGTCATCGAGGAGCATAACGAGCCGATCGCGATGGAAATATTCGAGCGCTGGGGCGTCATCTGCCGCAAGGTCGGGCGCGTGACGGACGACGGCCGCCTGCGCTTGCTGTTCGACGGCGAGGTGATCGCCGATATGCCGGTGCGGGGCCTGGTCGATGAATGCCCGGTCTATCACAAGCCGTCGCAGGAGCCGGCGAGCTATGCGGACAATCAGGCGCTGGATACGCCCGGATATCCGGAGGTGACGGACGTCAATGCGGCGCTGCTGCAAGTGCTGGCCTCTCCGTCTGTCGCCAGCAAAGAATGGGTGTACCGCCAATATGACAGTATGGTGCGGGCCAGCACGGCGGTGACGCCGGGCTCGGACGCGGCAGTCGTGCTCGTGCGCGGAACGCGCAAGGCGCTCGCGATGACGACGGACTGCAACGGCCGCTATGTGATGCTCGATCCGCTCATGGGCGGACGCATCGCGGTGTGCGAGGCGGCGCGCAATATCGTATGCTCGGGCGCCGAGCCGCTCGCCATTACCGACAACCTGAATTTCGGCAATCCGGAGAAGCCGGAGAACTTCTGGCAGATGGAGCAGGCGGTCGAAGGCATGGCGGAAGCGTGCCGTGTGCTGGATACGCCGGTCATCGGCGGCAATGTCAGTCTCTATAACGAAAATGCGCACGGATCGATCTACCCGACGCCGGTCGTCGGCATGGTTGGACTCGTGCATGATGCGGATCATATTACGACGCAAGGGTTCAAGCGCGAAGGCGATGCCGTCCTGCTGTTGGGCCGGACGAAGGCAGAGCTGGGCGGCAGCGAGTTCCAAGCGGTCGTCCATGGGGTGGCGGAAGGCCGTCCGCCGGAGGCCGATCTTGAGACCGAGCTGCGCCTGCAGCGGACAGTGCTGGCGCTCATTCAGGACGGACTCGTGCAATCGGCGCATGATGTATCGGACGGCGGGCTGGCTGCGGCCTTCGCGGAATGCTGCATCAGCGGCGGCATCGGGGCGGCACTGGAGCTGGAAGCGGCTGGTCTGCGGAGCGACATCGCGCTGTTCAGCGAGAGCCAATCGCGCATCCTGCTCTCGGTTCATCCTGAGCGGGCCGAGGAAGTGAAGGCGCGCTGCGAGGCAGCGGGTGTCCCGGTCGAAGGGCTGGGCCGGGTCGGCGGCGAGCAGATCGTCATTCGGGTGAACGGCCGTCCGGCTATCGAACTCCCGGTCCGGCAAGCGGAGCGGGTATGGAAGGATGCGATCCCATGTCTTATGCAATGAGCGGGGGTTATTATAACGAGGGCAGCGGCCGGGAAGGCCCGTTCGACCGATTGAAAGAGGAATGCGGCATTTTCGGCGTCTTCGGCTACAAGGACGCGTCTACGCTGACGTACTACGGGCTGCACACGCTGCAGCACCGGGGCGAGGAGAGCGCCGGCATCTGCGTATCCGGCGGCGATTCGTTCCGGTACCATCGCGGGATGGGACTCGTGAAGGAAGTGTTCGACACCGAACGGCTTGGGGAACTGGAAGGCGATCGGGCCATCGGCCATGTCCGCTACTCGACGTCCGGCGACAGCCGGCTGGCGAACGCCCAGCCGCTGGTCTTCAAGACGCGGGACGGCGAGCTGGCGGTCGCGACGAACGGCAATATCGTCAACGCGCCGCAGATCCGCCACGGGCTGGAGCAGAAGGGCTCCATCTTCCAGACAACGAGCGATACCGAGGTTATCGCGCATCTGATTGCCCGCTCGGAGCATGACTTCGTGCAGGCCGCGAAGGAAGCGCTGAAGGATCTGGTCGGGGGCTTCGCCTTCCTGCTGATGACCAATGACCGGCTGCTGGCGGCATCCGATCCGCACGGGCTGCGTCCGATTGTGATGGGCCGCCTGGGCGACGCTTATGTGTTCGCCTCCGAGACATGCGCCCTGGAGGCAATCGGAGCGGAGCTGGTCCGCCCCTTGGAGCCGGGCGAGCTGGTCGTCGTCGATGCGTGGGGCCATCGCTCGGAACGGTTCGCTCCGGGGGCGAAGCGCTCGTTGTGCGCGATGGAATTCATTTATTTCTCGCGTCCGGACAGTCAACTCCATGATGTGAATCTGCATACGGCCCGCAAGCATATGGGGATGCAGCTGGCGGAGGAGGCGTTCGTCGAGGCGGATATCGTGACGGGCGTGCCCGATTCCAGCATATCGGCGGCGATCGGCTATGCCGAGAAGACGGGAATTCCATATGAAATGGGACTTATCAAAAGCAAATACACCGGCAGAACGTTCATTCAGCCGAGCCAGGAGCTGCGCGAGCAGGGCGTCAAGATGAAGCTGAGCGCCGTTCGGAGTGTTGTCGAAGGGAAGCGGGTCGTCCTCATTGACGACTCGATCGTACGCGGCACAACGTCGCGCCGCATCGTCAAGATGCTGCGCGAAGCCGGGGCGCGGGAGGTCCATCTGCGCATCGCATCCCCGCCGTTCCGCCATCCGTGCTTCTATGGCATCGACACGCCGACGAGCGAGGATTTGCTCGCTTATCGGCATACGGAAGAGGAGATGCGGAAGCTGATCGGCGCCGACTCGCTCGCTTTCCTGTCGAAGGACGGGATGATTGAGGCGATAGGCGGCAGCCATGCGGAGAAGCCGAGCGGCGGCTTGTGCCTGGCCTGCTTCGATGATGATTATCCGACCGAGCTGTACGGCGCGCGCGCCGCGGCAGGCGCGGAGGCGGCATCCGTCCGCCGGTAAGGTCTTGAGGCGCAAGCGGCTCATAGAGAAATCGACAGAGACAAGAACACCAAGGTAGAAAAGGAAAAGGGTAAAAGAAAGAAAAAGGATGACGAAGTGCCAGCGGCCGATCGTGCGGGAATGCTGATCCGGTGACGGCTGCGGCATGCATGTTTTGTTCGGTAATGGATCGATGTCAAACGGTACAATGGGATGCTGTTGCAGGGGCATCAGAGGCATCCGAGCATCTGAAGCGGTCAGAAAATGAGTAGGGAAGCATGCAAGCCAAGCATCGATGGAGTCACTCAAGGCTGCGGAATTTGCAGGAGGAAGACGTCCCGCAGTGGGGCGGGGCGAATCGGAGAGGGGAGACGCATACGTTATGTCTGAAGCTTATAAGCAAGCCGGGGTCGACATCGCGGCAGGCAACGAAGCTGTGGAGCGGATGAAAAAGCATGTGCAGCGCACATTCCGGCCGGAGGTGCTGTCGGGTCTGGGAGGATTCGGGGCGCTGTTCGGATTGGATGCGAAAAAGTATGAGGAGCCAGTGCTCGTCTCGGGAACCGATGGCGTAGGGACGAAGCTGATGCTGGCCTTCGCCGCGGATCGTCATGACACGATTGGCATCGATGCGGTGGCGATGTGCGTCAATGATATTGTCGTGCAGGGGGCCGAGCCGCTGTTTTTCCTCGATTACTTGGCTTGCGGCCAAGTGGTGCCCGAGCGCATCGAAGCGATCGTCAGCGGCATCGCCGAAGGCTGCCGGACGGCCGGATGTGCCCTCATCGGCGGCGAGACGGCGGAGATGCCGGGGATGTATGCCCCGGGCGAGTATGATATCGCCGGCTTCAGCGTCGGCATCGTCGAGAAGAGCCGCCTCATCACGGGCGAGACGATCCGCCCGGGCGATGTGCTGCTCGGCCTCGCCTCCAGCGGCTTCCATAGCAACGGCTATTCGCTCGTCCGGAAGCTGTTCCTGGAGCAGGCCGGTTATAACCTGGAGGCACGCGTAACGGCGGACGGACGCGCGCTGGTCGATGTGCTGCTCGAGCCGACGCGCATTTATGTGCGCCCGCTGCTCGAGCTGATGAACCGGGTTACGGTCAAGGGAGCGGCCCATATTACAGGCGGCGGCTTCCTCGAAAATATTCCGCGCATGCTGCCGGAAGGCACGGCGGCGCAGATCGATTACGGCACATGGCCGGTGCCGGAAGTATTCCGCCTGAGCCGCGAGATCGGAAGCCTGACCTGGACGGAGCTGTTCACGACGTTCAATATGGGCATCGGCATGGTCATCGCGGTAAGCGCGGACGAAGCGGCAGCGGCGGAGGCCTGTCTGATGGAACAGGGCGAGGCGGTATACCGCATTGGCACGGTGACGGAAGGCGAGCGCCAGGTTCGGATTCCGGAGGTGGGTTGCTGATGCGCACAGGAAATGAAGGGCAGGCGGAGGAGTACGCCGGCACGGGGGCGCTGCAAAGTGCGCCGTCCGTCTGCACCTCCTCCCTCCCGCGCATCGCGGTGTTCGCTTCCGGCTCGGGCTCGAACTTCCAGGCGCTGGCCGAGGCGTCGCGGGCGGGGCAGCTCGGCGGAGAGGTCGCGCTGCTCGTGTGCGACAAGCCCGGAGCCCGCGTATTGGAGCGGGCGCGCGAAGCCGGCGTGCCGGCCGCGGTGTTCGAGCCGAAGCGCTATGAGAGCCGCGGTCATTACGAACGCGACATCCTGCGAACGCTGAGCCGGCATGGCGTACAATGGATCGTGCTCGCCGGATATATGCGGCTGGTCACGCCGGTGCTGCTGGAAGCTTATGAATGCCGCATCCTCAATATCCATCCCTCCTTGCTCCCGAGCTTTCCGGGCCTGCACGCGGTACGCCAGGCACTGGATTACGGCGTGAAGGTAACGGGAGTGACCGTGCATCTGGTTGATGCCGGGATGGATACCGGACCGATCGTGGCGCAGGAGGCGGTCGCGATTGGCGAAGACGATACGCTTGGATCGCTGCTCGCCAAGATTCAGGAGGTGGAGCACCGCATCTACCCGCAGGTGGTGCGAAGTCTGCTAGCCGGGTCCCACGCCAGCCGATGGGCCGGTCAAGAGGACAAAGCATGATCCAATTGACTGATGGACCATGTCATTGAGGACAGATGCCTTGCGAAGTGACGGCTTCTGTTTTCGGGGAAATGATTTTTTGATGGACAGGAGGATGTTCTCAAGGGGATAGGATGGATTGCAGGGTGCCGCATCTGGACGAGAATTCTTTAACGCATTACAATAATAGCAGGAGAAAGTGTTTTTTTGGATATAAAAGAGAATTGCCTGAGGAATAGCAGCCGGTCTACGACAGGCAAACTGCGACAACGTGCAATATCTTGTGAGAACTACAATAGATTGAGAGCATCACAATAGATTGTAAGAACCGCAATAGATTGAGAGCACCGCAATAGATTGAGACCACCACAATAGATTGTAAGAACCGCAATAGATTGTGACAACACGATCGACGGAATATAAGTGATGGCTTGGAAATGGCGACTTGAATTAAGGGAGAGAGCATAATGACGATTCGTAGAGCGCTAATCAGCGTATCCGATAAGACGGGGATTGTGGAATTCGCCCGCGCCCTGGCGGAAGCCGGCGTGGAGCTTGTGTCGACGGGCGGCACCAAGTCGCTGCTGGAGCGCGAAGGCGTTCCGGTTATCGGCATTTCGGAGGTGACCGGCTTCCCGGAAATTATGGACGGGCGCGTGAAGACGCTGCACCCGGCTGTGCACAGCGGCCTTTTGGCCGTGCGTGGCAACGTGGAGCATACGCGGCAGATGGAAGAGCTCGGTTTGTCCTATATCGATCTGGTGGCGGTCAACCTGTATCCGTTCCAGGAGACGATTGCGAAGCCTGGCGTAAGCTATGAGGAGGCAATCGAGAATATCGATATCGGCGGGCCGACCATGCTGCGCTCGGCCGCGAAGAACCATGCCGATGTGACGGTGGTTGTCGATGCGGCAGATTATGCGGGCGTGCTGGACGAACTCCGCCAGCAAGGGGATACGACGTTGGCGACGCGGAAGCGTCTGGCGGCGAAGGTATTTCGCCATACGGCGGCTTATGATGCGCTCATTGCCGATTACTTGACGAAGCAGACCGGCGAGGCATGGCCGGAGCGGTTCACCGTCACCTATGAGATGGCGCAACCGCTTCGCTATGGCGAGAACCCGCATCAGGGGGCGGCATTTTACCGCCAGCCGCTGGCAGGCGCGGGCAGCGTCGCGACGGCCGAGCAGCTTCACGGTAAGGAACTGTCCTACAACAATATCAACGATGCCAATGCGGCGCTCTCGATCGTGGGTGAATTCGCGGACCCGGCTGTCGTGGCGGTGAAGCATATGAACCCGTGCGGCGTTGGTATTGGCCGTACAGCGGGGGAAGCCTACCGCAAGGCGTATGAATCGGACCCGACCTCGATCTTCGGCGGCATCGTAGCGGCAAACCGGCCGATCGATCGCGAGACGGCGGAACTGCTGCATGAGATTTTCCTGGAGATCGTCATCGCTCCCGATTTCAGTCCGGAGGCGCTCGACATTCTCAAGCAGAAGAAAAATATCCGCTTGCTCCGTACCGGCACGGAGCCTGCGCCGTCGGAACGCAAGGCGGCCCGGCAGTTGACTTCGGTGGAGGGCGGATTGCTGGTGCAAGATACCGATGTGCATACGCTTGATGCCTCTTCCTTGAAAACGGCGACGGAACGGGAACCTTCGGCGGAGGAATTAGAGCAGCTGTTGTTCGGCTGGAACGTGGTCAAGCATGTGAAGTCGAATGCGATTGTGCTTGTCAAGGATGGCATGACGGTCGGCATCGGCGCCGGTCAGATGAACCGCGTCGGCGCGGCGCGCATCGCGATCGAGCAAGCCGGAGAGAAGGCGCGCGGTGCGGTGCTGGCATCGGATGCGTTTTTCCCGATGGGCGATACGCTGGAGCTGGCCGCGGCGGCGGGAATTACGGCAGTCATTCAGCCTGGCGGTTCGGTGCGTGACGAAGAGTCTATTGAGGTGGCGAACCGGAATGGCCTGGCGATGGTGATGACGGGCGTGCGTCATTTCAAGCACTAACAGGAAAAGGCGACAGGGCGGTAACGAACCGGCTGAAGCGGAGATAAGAGGAACGGGGGACTTCATCACATGAAAGTATTGATCATCGGCTCAGGCGGGCGCGAGCATGCGCTGGCATGGGCGCTGAAGCAGAGCCCGAAGGTCAGCAAGGTGCTGGTCGCTCCGGGCAACGCAGGGATGGAGGATGTCGCGGAGACAGCTCCATTTCGGGTGACGGATTATGAAGGCATTGCCAAATATGCCCGCCACCATGACATCGATCTTGTCGTCGTCGGCCCGGATGATCCGCTGGCAGATGGTATCGTCGATGTGCTGCAGGCACACGGGGTGCGGGTATTCGGTCCGGATCGGAAGGCAGCCGAGATCGAGGGCAGCAAGGTGTTCATGAAGGATCTGCTGCGCACCTACGGCATTCCGACCGCTGCTTATGCCGCATTCGAGGATGTGGAGGCAGCGAAGCAATATGTTTGCGGGCAGGCGATGCCGATCGTTATCAAGGCGGATGGTCTCGCCGCCGGTAAAGGCGTCACGATCGTGCAGACCGTCGAAGAAGCGGAGCAGGTCTTGAATGAGGTAATGATTGAAGGCAAGTTCGGCGCCTCGGGCAGCCGGGTCGTCGTCGAGGAATTCATGCAGGGGCAGGAAATGTCGGTGCTGGCGTTCGTGGACGGCGAGACGGTGCTGCCCTGCGTGCCTGCCCAGGATCATAAGCCCGCATATGACGGCGACACCGGTCCGAATACAGGCGGAATGGGCACGTACAGCCCGCTGCCGCAGTTCCCGGAAGAGGTGTTCACGCGGGCGGTGGAGCAGGTGATCAAGCCGACGGTGCGCGCGATGGCGGCGGAAGGCCGCCCGTTCCGCGGCCTGCTCTTCGCAGGGTTGATGATAACGCCGGAAGGGGAGCCGAAGGTGGTCGAATTCAATGCCCGCTTCGGCGACCCGGAGACGCAGGTGGTGCTGCCCCGCTTGAAGACCGACCTGTTCGACGTGCTGTGGGCCTGTACCGACGGCTCACTCGATCAGATCGAGCTCGAATGGCACGAAGAAGCCGCCGTATGCGTCATCGTCGCCTCGGAAGGCTATCCGGGCAGCTATCGCAAAGGCGATGTCATTACCGGACTGGAGGAAGCGTCGAAGCAGGCGCTCCTCTTCCACGCGGGCACGGTTCGCGAGCAGGACGGGACATGGCGGACGATCGGCGGGAGGGTGCTCGGCGTTGTGGGACGCGGCCCGGATCTGACAGCGGCGAAGGCCAATGCGTATGAGGCGGTGCGCCAGATTCACTTCGCAGGAATGCACTATCGGACCGACATCGCCGATAAGGCGAACCGCCAGTTAGCCGCCGGTTCCGCAGGCAACCTGTAATCTATCGTGGTTCCGAAATAGAATAACCGAGCCCGGCAGCGTACTTGCATTTTTTCCGGGGATGCACTAGAGATATCGTGACTCTTGACCACTTAACTGAGGGTGTGGAGTCACGATTTTTTTATATTTCGAGGGCTGCTAATTTCTCTTATATTCGCTGGCGGTCAGGCATGCAAATAGGTGTGTTTCGGGCTCTTATAGGCAATCTCCCCATTACTCAGGAGCTGGCTTTTCTTGGTCGGTGACACCTTATAGGTATGAAATCATTCTAAGCTCGTATTGGAGTTAAACCGCTATCGAGGAGAACAGGTTATAGAGCTGGTGAAATTGAGGCTGCTTGAAAAGGATGTGGACAAGGACAGGGGAAGGGAGTAATGCCATGTCTTGTACCTGACTAGAGGGGATACTGAGCAAAGGCAACTGGAGGGGAACGAGCCTGAACGGATGGAAGAACGGAGCAAAGAATATTGGGAGGGTCGCCTGATTAGATGGGATACTGAAATAAAGGGCGGAGAGCGGTCGTAGTTCTTTACATGAGGGTTGGGGAGTCGCACTTTTTCGATACGGCCTTTCAGATACTGTCACTGTTGTGACAGGCGAAGAACCTATCTTTGGTTTGTCCAAGTAGTGAAAACCTAAAAGTGAACAGAAAGGGGATGAGCTTAATATGAAAAGAAATCGGTATACCGATTTTTGGGTTTGTGTTTTTCATTGTAGGTGGACGAATATCGTTGTTTCTCTGCTCTGCGCCAAAATAGTTATGTTAGCATGTAGCCGGCATTGCGAATACATATGATATGGTTTTCGCCATCAAGTTTTTGCGAATTCGGCTTATGTAAACATATCATTCATGTTGGGCGACCGTGTGTGCTATTTTCCATGCGTAATTCGACTCGCGACAGCGATATAATAACTCCACGTGTCAAGAGAACCTCATGTTCAATGTCTAGGCACATGTTATCACTAAGTTGAATGTGCATGATTTTGCGCTTCATAAGTTCACCCCTATGGCGGATGATCGGGTTATTGGTGATATCAGCGATATGTCGGTACTGAGAAGCGGGTCCTTTGCCTATATTAGACATTCTTTCAGGAATCACTCAATCGTTATGGCGTATATGCTTTTTATATTGGGTCTAGGAATGTCTCCGTATATGTAAGTTGAGCCCCCCAATATACCCAGATGATGCAGGCACACTGGAGGACTCCTACTCTATTCGTTAACGTTTTTTTAGGATATACTTTAATGCCAACCCGATAATGAATAAGAAGGCGAATATTGAACCCAATGGCATATAGTAGTAGTCAATTGTATTTTTTGTGATTAGGATAGTGAAAAATTTAGAACCAAAGATAACAACACCTGGGATTCCGGCGCAAATCAAAATAGTTCCAAGTGTTTTCAGCAGTTTGATTTTCATTTTTCTAATCAATCACATGCGCAAATTGTCGCAACAATAAAGTTTTAAACACGGAATTATGGATCATTGTAATAATACCTCCTTCAATTTTACATTGTTGCTTACTCATCATCGGCCTTCTGGTTCAAATATGGATATGTTTTATTAGTCCTCCTCTCAGCTATGATTGCGTTATTGGCCTTTCAGCCCATGATCCAACTCAGGCTGGATTGGTTGCAACCCACTAACATTTTACAATATTATCCTAACATAATTATTTAAGGTTGAATCTTTAAAGTTATTGATAAAATCGACAAAAATCTACATGCGTGTTTTCACAGGTCAATGCCGATCAGCGAGAGGGAAAAACTGCGGCGGTTCTCGAACAGGAGCAGGTAGCGCATGAACGATGCAGCGGCCTTTTTCAATAAAAGACGGGTCGAGCGGGAGGGGAATCTTGAAATTGGTTAACCGATCATGAAAACGGTATATTGTCTGCTTGTTCGCTCATTTCCTATGCTGAGGGAGGAAGGGGGTTCCATTCACTGGAAGGGAATGATGAGTTGATGAACATGGCTCTGACAAGATGGGCGAAGGCTCGGCGCGTGACGGCGGGCTGGCTTGCTCTGCTGCTCGTGGTCGGCTGTCTTCCGGCATGGCCGGGGCAGGCGGAAGCGGGAACGTTGGAAGCGGAAACGGTGGACGCGGCAGCGGGAACGTTCGAAGCGGTGGATGCGGCGGAGTTCGATAAGCTGCGCAGGCGTTGGGTGGAGTTTTTGACCGGGGGGACGGCTTATGATCCGGCGGATCCGGATATTGCACCCGCGATCGAGTCGCTGAGCTCGAATGTTTCCAATGAAGAGGGAAGTGGGCTATGGGATCGGATGAACAAGGATGCGGGCCGCGCCTATTTGTGGAGTGATCTGCAGGGTAGCGCCTCGGATCAGATGTCTGCTGGGTATGTGCGGCTGAAGCAGATGGCGCTCGCTTATTCGACGTATGGCTCGGCGCTCTACCGGAACGAGGAGATGAAGCGGGATATCGTCGGCGGGCTGGACTGGATGTATGCCAACCGCTATAACGAGAGCAAAGGCGAGACCGGCAATTGGTGGGACTGGGAGATCGGCACCCCGCAAAATCTGAATGATACTGTCGTGCTTATGTATGATGCGTTGACGCCGCAGCAGATTGGGAATTACATGAAGGCGGTGGACCGCTTCGTGCCGGACCCGACGCGGCGGACGAATCTGCCAAGTCTTGTAGAGACCGGGGCGAACCGGCTTGATAAGGCGCTCGTCGTGATTATTCGGGGCGTGCTTGAGAAGCGGAGCGGGAAGATCGAGCAGGGCCGCGACGCGATCAGCCAGGTGTTCGATTATGTGACCCGGGGGGACGGATTTTATAGGGACGGATCGTTCATTCAGCATGTCAATATCGCGTATACGGGGAGCTATGGCGGCGTGCTGTTGAACGATATGGGCAAGCTGCTGACCGTGCTGGCCGATTCCCCTTGGGCGATCACTGACCCGAAGCTGGAGCATGCCTACCACTGGGTGACGGATTCCTATGAGCCCCTCGTCTATCGGGGCAAAATGATGGACATGGTGTTCGGGAGGGCGCGGTTCCGCAGCTTCGAGAAGAAGAATCCGCCGTTCACCGGCATCCTGCGCATGGCGCGGTATGCGCCGAAGGAGATCGCAGATGATTTCAACGGGATGGTCAAACATTGGATTCTGTCCGATACGACGCGGACTCGGCCTTATGACGGGTTGGGGGTGGCTGACATTGTGCTGCTGCGGTCGGTCATTAACAATCCGGACATTCCTTCACATCCCCAGCGGATCGGGCATACAACCTTCGCAGGGATGGATCGGATATCCCATCTGCGAGAGGATTATGCCTTCGGCATTGAGATGTCTTCCTCGCGCATCGCCAATTATGAGAACAGCATCAGTGACAGTATCACGAGCTGGCATATCGGGGAAGGGATGACGTTCCTGTACAATGCCGATGCGCTGCAGTTCAACGATGGCTTCTGGCCGACGGTGGATCCGTTCCGGCTGCCGGGCACCACATCGGACGGCGCCCCGCGCCGGTCTCCGAAGACGACGTCGAAGTCGTGGGTCGGCGGCACGTCCATCGATGGGCGGTATGGCGCTGCGGGGATGGATCTGAATCCGGACAACAGCATGCTCGCCGGCAAAAAATCATGGTTCCTGTTCGATGACGAGATCGTCGCCTTGGGCGCCGGAATTCGCAGTACCGATAACCGGAAGATCGAGACGATCGTAGAGAACCGCAAAATTAACGCCAACGGAGAGAACGCACTGACGATGAATGGACAGACGCAGCCGGCGCAGCTTGGCTGGTCGGATACGGTGGAAGGCGTCCGGTGGGCGCATCTGGAAGGCAACGGCCCGGGAGCCGATATCGGCTATTATTTCCCGGAGCCGGCTGCCGTCACCGGGCTGCGGGAAGCGCGGACCGGCGCGTGGAGCAACATTAATCAGGGTGATTCCGGGGAGCCGATTACCCGGAATTATGTCAGTCTGGCGCTGGAGCATGGAGTGCAGCCGTCTGACGCTGCCTACTCCTACGTGCTCCTTCCGAATAAGGATGCGGCCGCGACGGAGGCGTACAGCGACCGGCCTGATGTCGAGGTTCTCCGGAACTCGGCGGATATTCAAGCGGTGAAGGAGACGCGGCTTGGCTTGACTGCGGTCAATTTTTGGCAAGCGGGAACGGTCGATCTCGTGCGCAGCGAACAGCCGGCGTCGGTGATTGTGAAGGAAGAAGGGAACGAGCTGGCGGTGTCCGTGTCGGATCCGACGAAAAACCAAGGCAGCCTCATCCTCGAGATCGGCAAGCCGGGGTTCGAGGTGCTGTCGAAATCGGACGCCGTGACCGTCCTGCGGACGACGCCAACGATTCAGCTGAAGGTGAACGCCGCCGGGTCGCTGGGGACGGCGCATCAGGTGAAGCTGACGTATGATGCGGAGGCGCCGGTTTATTTTCCGCCGATTCAGGATGAGCAGTTCGCTCCTATTGCCGACGCCTTCGTATGGGATGGGGCCAATGCCAATACGAACTTCGGCAGCTCTACTTACCTGGTAGCGCGGAACGGGGGCAGCGGCTTCAAGCGCCAGACGTTCTTCAAGTTCGATCTGGGCGGCTGCACGGGCGAGGTGAATGCCGCTAAATTGTGGGTGTACGGGAGTATGGATCAGCCCGGAGACGTCACGGCTTTTGCGATAGCGGATGACAGCTGGGTGGAAGCGGAGGTGACCTGGAACCGGAAGCCAGCGTTCGGCCAGAAGCTGGATACGGCCTCCTTCGATACGGCAGCGGGGTGGAAGGCGTTCGTTGTCACTTCCTTCGTTCAATCGGAGCTGTCCGGTGACGGAATTATCAGCATCGGCATCGATACGGTCGATAACCGCTATGCGAGCATGAACAGCCGGGAGGCGGTCGAACACAGGCCGTATCTGCAGGTTCTGTCCAGCGGGAATGATGCGACGCCGCCGGTCACGTCCGATGATGCCGATGAGGAGTGGCACTGAACGGCCCGGCCGGTGAAGCTGTAGGCAGCCGATGAAGGGAGCGGAGTATGGAAGAAGGTGGTGAAGCCATAGCCTGCCGTGTGGACGCATCTGCTTGATGCCACATGACGCCGTAAGCTGTAGGTTGAAGGGAATAGAAATAAGAACTTGAAGGATAAGCATGCAGAATCTCGAGCCGCGGGGTCTGCATGCTTTTCTCGTGTCTGGGGGAGAAGTAATGAGGATGAAAGAGGGTTAGCGAGATTGGGTATATACTTTCTGTGTTTTTGGGGTATAAATCGGGTTTGTGAATTCTGGTTCTCGGGCATATATTGTACTTGTAATTTGATATGAGTATAAATGGAGCGTGATGAGATGGATGTCGTTCATTTCGCTGATTTGACGAAAAGATACGGGCAACAGCGCGGGATTGAACAGCTTCATTTGACAGTGAAGCAGGGAGAGATGTTCGGATTTATTGGACCGAATGGATCCGGAAAGTCTACAACGCTTCGCACCTTGATGCAGTTGATTCATCCGACCTCCGGCACGATCGAGCTGTTCGGGCAGCGGGTGGATCGGGATCGGCCTGATCTGCGCCGACGGATTGGCTACTTGCCTTCGGAGGTGCATTTTCACGATGATCTGACCGGATTGGAGGTGCTGGATTTCTCGGCGCGCGTGCATGGCAAGCGGCTGAAGGAGACGCCGGCGCTGGCCGATGCCGAACGGCTCGGGCTGGATGTGCGCAAGCGGGTGAAGTCGTATTCGCTGGGCAATCGCAAGAAGCTGGGCATCGTGCAATGTCTGCTTCACCGGCCGGAGCTGATTGTCATGGATGAGCCGACATCAGGCCTTGATCCGCTGATGCAGCATACGTTTTTCGATATGCTGCGGGAGCATAATGAGCGCGGGGCGACGGTGTTTTTCTCGACACATGTGCTGAGTGAGGTGGAGAAGCTGTGCTCCCGCGTCGCCTTCATCCGCGACGGCCGCCTTTTGCGCGTGAGTGAGGTGGACCGGATTCCGGGCAAGGATGAGCGCATCGCTCATATCCGGTTCCGGCAGCCGGGCAATCAGATCGGAGCGTATGATCTGACCGTGATCGATCCCGGAGTCTCTTTCGACGGAAGCGAGCACCGCCTTACGCTGCGGCGGCCGCTGCAGGCCGCTTTGCGGCAATTGTCGGCTTACGATATCGATGATATCCGCATCGATCAGCCGACGCTGGAGCAGTTGTTCATGGCGGAATACGAAGCGTCGCCGCCCGCACCGGAACGAAAGCGCGCCGCCGACGATAAGGAGGGAGAATAATCATGCGCGAGCTGTTCCGATATGAATGGCGGACGAACCGGAGAAGCTTCGTCATCTGGACGCTCATTATCGTGCTGTTCCAGATGATGTTCGCCGGGTTCGGCGATCTGTATATGAGCAATGAGGATATGCTGAAGCTGCTGGAGCAGTTCCCGCCGGCGGTGCTGGAAGGATTTGGCCTGCATGCTGAATTAATGACCAGCTTCGAAGGCTGGATGGCGAGCGAGCCGCTCGTTTTTTATATGCTCCTGCTGGGAGCGTTCGCCGCGATCTGGGCCGCTTCGGCCGGAGTGCGGGAGCGGGATGCGGGGACAGCCGATTTCATGTACACGCTGCCGTTGTCCCGCTGCCGCATCTTCCTAGGCAAGGCGGCGGCTCATGTCTCGGGGTTGCTGCTGATCGCGGCGCTGAGCTATGGGGCGACGCTATTGTTCGGCAGCCTGTTCAGCACGGTAAGGGATCCGGGAATCCTGTTCCTATATACGGCGGCCAGCGTACTGACGGCGTTGGCTTTTGCGGGTATCGGCTACGCCTTGTCGGTCGCCGTCTCTTCCGAACGGGCGGGAATGGCGGTCAGCATCGGCATTGTGATTTTGTCCTTTCTTTTCCATATGCTTGCCGGCATGCATGAATCGCTGTCCTGGCTGTCCCGGCTCAGCCTGTTCACCGCCTTCAGCGGCATAGACCTGTTCCTGGACGGAAGCTTGCCATGGCCTGCGGTATTCATTACGATAGTGCTATACGCAGGGGGCTTGGCAGGCGGCCGATGGTGGCTGTCCCGGCGGGATCTGTAGCCGGATGTCCCCTCGAAGCCGAGTATTGGAGGCGGCAGCGAAGGGGGAGACTTGATCGATGGTGAAGGGGAAAGCAGAAGCAATTCTGGAGACCGGGGAGCGCTTGTTTTTTGAAAGAGGCATTCAAGAGACGAGCATGGAACAGATCGCGGAAGCCGTGCCGGTGGCGAAGATGACGATCTATAAATATTTTCAAAGCAAGGAAGGACTGCTGGAGGCGATCCTCGATCGCTTAATGGATGAATCGTTCCAGCTCATGCAGACGGTGATGTCCGAGGCTAAGGATATCCGCGCTCTGTTCGAGCGGCTGATGAATTACCGGGATTTCGATCAGATCTCGCCCTTGTTCATCTCCGATCTGGTCCAGTATTATCCGGCCATCTTCGCGAAATTGATGTCCTATCAGGAGAACCGGGTCATTCCCGTGTTCGAGGAAGCCTTGTTCCGCGCCCAGCAGGCCGGGCAGGTTCGCAAAGATCTGTCGCCTCACCTGATGGTGCTGTATATAATGTCGATGAAGGAATTCATGTCCCAGCCCGGGAGGCTGGAGGGCGGCTTCGGCCTGCGCACGCTGGCGGAGCAGCTGATGACGATGCTGTGCCATGGCATATTGACCGATCGGGACGTGAAGCAAGGAGAATAATTTATGGCTGGTTCCTCATACTAATGTCGTAATCTTCGTACGGTGGGAGGAACGACTGATGAAGGATCCATATCCGCCGGGTCACGCGCTGACCCAGTTGTACTTGTCCCAGGAGCATAGCCGGGGGCAGGAGGAAGCCTCTGCCATGGAAGCGATGCATCGAGCGGAGGAAGCCGATTCTTCATTCGAGGGTGATCCCGATGCCATCAGTGACCATCTGCATGCAGGCATGTCAGACGGTGCGTTGGAGACGCATCAGATGGTGCAGCGTTCTTACGGGCTGTACGAGTGATGAATAGGCAGCTCTGCTTGGCAGGGCAGCCGGGCAAGGCCGCAGTGCCGCGCAAGCGGAGACTGCGGCTTTCTTGCGTTGGCAGATGGCTTGGAGGACATAAATCTTAACCTTTACAGGGTTGACACTGGGGCGATCCAGGAGTACACTTATTTTAATAACTAAGTAAATTAATCGGAATTATAGGATATGTATTGTGCATTGGGTTGGACATTCGGGATGTCTAGGAAATATCTGGGGGTATCTGTGGAATATCCGGGAGATGTCTGGGGATACCTGGGAGATGCCTGTAAGATGACTGGAGATGACCGGAGTCGAGCGGTGCGCGGATGCCGGAGAACAAGAACAATTGCGGCGGGAAAGGTGAGGAGAAGCGATGGAACGACATGTCGATATCCGGTGGCGGGACGAACGGTTGGCCGCTACGATACATTATCCGGGGGCGCGGGCGCCTTATGAGTTGGGCGAGGAGAGACGCGTGCCGGTTACGATCATTTGTCACGGCTTCGTCGGGAGCCGAATCGGCGTCGACCGCTTGTTCGTCAATGCGGCGCGGCGGCTGGCGGAGATCGGCCATATCGTCATGCGCTTCGACTTCGCCGGCTGCGGGGAGAGCACTGGGGAATATGGGCGGATCGGTCTGGATGATATGATCGAGCAGACCGGGGCGGTGCTTGATTACGCACTCGGGTGCGGCAACGTTGACCCGCAGCGGGTGACGATTATCGGACATAGTCTCGGCGGCGCGGTCGCGCTGCTGACGGCCGTCCGGGATGTGCGGGTGAAGCGGCTCATTCTCTGGTCGCCCGTCGCTTATCCGTTCAACGATATTGTCCGCATTGTCGGCCGGGAGCGGTATGATGAAGCGGTGACGCGCGGTCAGTCCGATTATTTGGGCTATTCCTTCACCCAGACGTATTTCGATGCGCTCGGCAGGCATCAGCCGTTCCAGGAGGCCCCGAAGTTCAACGGCGATGTGCTGCTTGTTCACGGGACGAGCGACGATGTCATTCCGGCCGATTACAGCTTTCTTTATCAGAAAATATTTTGGATGCGGGGCGACGGGCAGTGCGATAAGGAGATCGTCTTCCAGGCGGATCATACGTATTCGAGCGGAGAACACCGGGAGAAGCTGTTCGACTGCACGCTGGATTGGCTGAAGCAGTGGGAGAAGCGCCAGGAGGAATGGGCGAATTGGAGCATTTAGAATAGGAGTTCGAACGACGGAGCTAGCGCGGGGCGCTGCTCCGTTTTTTTGTTGCAGATTGCTCTGCCCGGCCATTTGGCGTGAGTCATTTCGCAATGTGAAGCATAATCTATAAACAAATCTTGAGCAGGTGACACTATCGGCCCCAGAGCGCGGCAATAATGGTTCGGTGGAACGGGAAGCGGCTCAGACCGGGCCGGAGCAGTCGGGTATAGCGGTCTTGGGGACAGCAAGCCTGAGGAAGCCGGGGGAGCGCAACGGATACCTCTATGAAGCGGCTAGAAAACCGGTCCTTGATGCAATCGAATACGGAGCGGTATGACGATGAGGAAAAGAGCGGAAACTATACCCGATGGGTGAATGGGGAGATGTATCTCGATAGTGACGGGAACAGCGCTGAGCACGGACAACTTGCGGATTGGAGCGGCCTCCCTCCGGGTATTGGAAAATAGCGGGAGACTGAAGGTGAAGCGGGAAGGAGTCCAAGTGGCTCGAGCGGTATGGCCCAGGAGGGGAGATGGCGGCCGGGCGCCGAGATCTGGTGGGGGTGATAGGACATCATTCCAGCTTGAAAAAAATTGCAATGAACACGCTTCTTTCAAGCGTTTTTCGAAAAGTCATGAAACTTGTCGAAAAAGTATGATTTCTAGGTCTGGTTGCGGCTACAAGATTCGACAAATGCTCACTTTCCATTTACGTTTTCTTTACAAAACCACCGGGTCATGTGATAAGATATGTAAGGCTTGAAAAGTTTGCAGTACCAGACATACGCAATATTGATTGCAAAGGAGATCGCGGAATGTTCAAGAAAAGGGACGTGTTTTTCGAAACGCTGCAAAATATGGCGGATACGCTCGTCCAGGCAGCGGAAACGTTCGCACAAGGGGTAGAAAATCTGCAGGACGTCTTAGCGTTCACGAAGGAAATGAAGGAACTGGAAAGCAAATGCGACGTTTATACCCACACCATTTTGACGGAGCTCAATAAGGTGTTCATTACGCCGATTGAGCGGGAAGACATCATGGCTCTGACAACGGCTCTGGATGATGTTCTGGACGGCATGGAGGCTAGCGCCTCGCGTTTCGACATGTACCAATTGCTTGAACGGGACGAGATCGTCGTATTATTTGCCGATGTCATCAAGCGCAGCACCTACGAGATTCAAAAGGCAATCCGCTTGTTGTCTGAAAAGAAACTTCTGGCTATTCGCGAGCACAATATTCGAGTTAACGAGCTGGAGAATGCGGCTGACGATATTTACCGCCGCGGCATTCGGGCTCTGTTCGCAGATGTGACCGATCCAATAGAACTAATCAAGCGCAAAGACATTTATGAGCGGTTGGAGCAGACGACCGACAGCTGCGAGGATGTGGCGAATCAGCTGGAATCGATCGTCATGCGGAATTCCTGATAACTGTCGTAGCATAGGCAAGCTAAGGTACGAAGGAGGTTGGGGATTGCGCGGACGCATCCGGCTACCGGCTCTGTGCAATCGTGATTAAATGGGAATGGATGTAAATTTTTGGGTCATCGGAATCGTTATCTTCCTGGCCCTGGCGTTCGACTTCATCAATGGCTTCCACGATACGGCGAACGCCATCGCCACGTCGGTCTCGACGCGGGCCTTGCCTCCGCGCGTGGCCATTCTAATGGCGGCGGTGATGAACTTCGCCGGCGCGTTGACCTTCACCGGCGTCGCGAAGACGATCGGGGGAAGCATCGCCGATCCGGCGCAGCTCGACAACGGGCTTGAGATTGTTACTGCCACGCTTATCGCGGCGATTATCTGGAACTTGGTCACCTGGTGGTTCGGAATTCCGTCTTCGTCCTCACACGCGCTCATCGGCGCGCTGGCTGGAGCGGTATTCGCGGGAGCCGGTGCCGGCAAGCTCAATATGAGCGGCTTCAACAGCATTGTCATCGGACTTATCATTTCGCCGATTATCGCATTCGTCGTCGGTTATATCGTCATGACGATATTGAAATGGATTTTCGGCAGGCGCAGTCCGCATACCGTGAACAAAGGCTTCCGCACCTGCCAGATTATTACGGCCGCGTTCCAATCGTTCACGCACGGCACGAACGATGCCCAGAAGGCGATGGGGATTATTACGTTCGCGCTGGTTGCTGCCGGTCTGCAGCAGGATATGGAGGTTCAGACGTGGGTCAAGCTCGCGGCTGCCACCGCGATGGCGCTCGGGACCTCGATCGGGGGCTGGAAGATTATTAAGACGATGGGCACCAAGATATTCAAGATTGAGCCTATCAACGGCTTTGCCGCCGATTTGTCGGCTGCTTCCGTTATCATGACCGCTACGCTTACGCATCTGCCAATCAGCACTACGCATGCGATTACCTCCGCTATTCTGGGGGTAGGCTCTGCAAAGCGGTTCTCGGCGGTGAAGTGGGGCATGGCTGGACGCATCGTGGTGACCTGGTTCATTACGATTCCGATCTGTGCGGGATTATCGATGTTGATCCTCAAAGTCATTGATTTTCTGTTTTATTAAAAAGGGGAAAAGCCGGCTCGGTGGAGTCGGCTTTTTGATATGCCTGGGAGCTATGCTTCCTGTCTGTGTGGACGAGTGCCGTTCGCGGTGCGGGGGCTACTTTTTACGCCGTGGGGCGCTGCCTGTACGGCTGGCCGTCGATTTCCGGCGGTTGCCGCTTCCCGAGCGCGGGCTGCCGCTCGAATATCTCCGTCGTCTGCGCGGTGCGTCGTCACCGCCATCCGCAGTGCTCAGCTTTTTTCCACCTCCTTTGCCGGGCAAAAGGGTTCCCATGAACATTTTGGCCACCGGCATGATTTGTTGGACGCTGCTCATAATCTTCTGTACTTTGCCCATCGTATCGACGATGCCCTCGATGCCTCCGAGCTTGTCGATCATCGATTTGAGATCGCCCATGGAGAAGTTGCCCAGCAGCTTCTTCTCCGGCTGAGCGGCCACCTCAATCGGCGTCTCGGCGACGGCATTGAACGGGACGATAGGCGCTTCCTGGTAAGGCGTATACCCGGACAACTCAGGATATCCAGCAGGCAATCCGGGAGGCGGGCCGTTGAAGCTCCGGGTGTTCATGCGGATGCCGGCGGGGCGGGCCCGGGCCTGATTCCGGGCCGCCCGCTCCCTGGCCAGCGGAGATGCGGAATGCATCGCATGGGGTCCGCGCATGCGAGGCACCGACATCAGCTCCACCGGATCCGGAATGCCAGGCCGCCCATTGCGGTGAGGTACTTTCATCTCATCACGACCTTTTTCATTAAAATCATCATGCGTGTGCGTGTTCAAAAAGACGGCGGGAAATTGCCGTATGACTTTTGCACAATCGTCATATTTTGGATTGTATTTGTGGATAGGTTACTATACAGTATGTGGTAGGCGAACAACACGTGTGGACGATCGCCCGTGGGTGGACGCCCAATCCTTCGTGAAAGCGCTATTATGAATGCCTTTATTCATTAAAGCACGAACACGGTAACGCTTGAAAAGGCGCTGTAAAGGCAGTACAATGAAATTACATGCGAAGAAGTAGGAGTGGATAAGGTTGCAATTGAAGAAATTGAATGATAAATCGATCGACCAGCTGTTTGAAGCGATTTTGACGCTGGAGTCGCTCGAAGAGTGCTATATTTTCTTTGATGATCTGTGCACGGTGAATGAAATCCAATCCTTATCCCAGCGGCTGGAGGTAGCCCGCATGTTGGGCAAGGGCTGCACTTATAATCAGATTGAAGCGGAGACGGGCGCGAGTACGGCGACGATCTCCCGCGTGAAGCGTTGCTTGAATTACGGCAATGACGGTTATAAAATGACGCTGGAACGTCTGGGGCGCTAAGCGATGCGCCCGGGCCTGTTGGTGATTAGCCACGGTTCTCCCGACGGTTCCTGGGTTACACTGGTAGATGAAGCGATGGCGCAGGCGGCGTGGCCGGAAGGGGTGCCGATCGCTTCTTCTTTTTTGGACTGCGTGCCGGGACGTACGATTCAGGACGGCATCGATGAGCTGGAGGCACAAGGGGTGGATGCCATTGGCGTCATCCCTTTGTTCATATCGGGCGGAAGCACGCATGTCGATGAGATAGCTTATGCGCTCGGCGTCACTTCGGCGCCGCTCGCCGACACGAAGCTGCCGCCGTTCCGCCTGCGGGCGCAGGTGCGCTACGGCCGCCCGCTGGACGGGGCGGCCTTGTTCGCCGCGGCTTGCGGCGGGGACGGGCCGGGCGGTGATGGCCCGGCAGGCGAGCCCGAGGCGGGCACGGTCCTCCTCCACATGGTGGAGGACCGCTTGCGCGGCCTCGGCGCCGGCGCGGGCGATGCGGCGCTGCTCGTGGCGCACGGCAGCCGCCACGAGCCTTTCGCGGGCCGCTGGCACGCGAGCCTGCGCCGCCTGGCGCGGCAGCTCGTGCAGCGCAGCGCCTGCGCGGCGGCGTCCCACGCGCTGCTCTGCTGCGAGGACATCGCCGCGGCGGCGCGCAAGCTGCAGCAGGCGCTGGCGGTGATGCCCGCCGATGCGGGCCCGGCCTGCTGGCGGGCGACCGCACGCTGGCGGCACGCGCGGCGCTTGCCGAGGCCGCGGCCCGGCGGGACTCGGCCGCCGGGAGCGGCGCGTGGCGGTGGTGCCGGTGTTCCTGAGCACCGGCTATTTTACGGCGCGGGTTATTCCCGAGCGGCTGGGCGATGTGCCGGCGCTCTATGACGGGCGCCCGCTGCTGCCGCATCCGGCCTTGGTGGAGTGGCTCTCCCGCGAGGGAGAGCGGCTGCTGGCCGGGATGAAGGCCGAGGACGGCTGAATGCGGTGGCCGGGCGCTGGCGGCTGGGTTCGGACAAGCTCAGGCAGCTCGGGCAGGATCGGGAATGATGCTCGACGGCGCATTTCACAGTGATATGTTGGATTTTCCATAGTATAATCAAGTAAGTAATCAATCTGTGAAGGTGCCCGGCATCAGGGAGATGCGGAGCAGGCATGGCGCCGGAATGGGAATAGAATGCAAACGGGTGACTTAAGGAATGATAAAAAAAGCAAGATTAATCTATAACCCGACTTCCGGGCGGGAGGAAGGGAAGAAGCGGCTGGCGGACATTCTGCATATGCTGGATGCCGCCGGGATCGAGGCGACGGCGCATGCGACGGATGGCGCGGGCGATGCGACAGCCAGCGCGGCGGATGCGATCGACCGGGGCTATGACATGATCATCGCCGCCGGCGGGGACGGCACGCTTAACGAGGTTATCAACGGCATGGCCGGCAAGCCGTCACGGCCGCCGCTTGGCATTATTCCGCTCGGCACGACGAATGATTTCGCCCGTGCGCTGGGCATCCCCCGCCATTGGGAGGACGCCTGCTCGATTATTACCCGGCAGAAGACGCGCGTCATCGATCTGGGGCAGGCGAATGACACGTATTTCATCAATATCGCGGGCGGCGGGTCGCTG
Source organism: Paenibacillus thiaminolyticus (assembly GCF_007066085.1). Taxonomy (NCBI): domain Bacteria; kingdom Bacillati; phylum Bacillota; class Bacilli; order Caryophanales; family Paenibacillaceae; genus Paenibacillus; species Paenibacillus thiaminolyticus. The sequence goes on from NZ_CP041405.1 coordinate 4,760,424, forward strand.
ACTGAGCTCACGTATGAGGTGCCGAGCAAGCTGAAGACGATGATCGGACAGCTGGCTTATTACATGAAGGGCCTGGAAAAGATGACGAGCCTGCGGCCGACGGAGCTGCGCATCGAGGTGGACGGCCACGGCGTGTTCCATGAGGAGTTCATGCTGTTCCTGATTGCGAATACGAACTCGGTCGGCGGCTTCGAGAAGCTGGCGCCGGGGGCGCGCATCGATGACGGCCTGTTCGATGTCATCATGCTGAAGAAATGCAATCTGGCGGAGTTCATCCGCGTGGCGGGGATGGCGCTGCGGGGCGATCATATTCTCGATCCGCTCATTATCCACGTCCAGTCGAAGCGGGTGACGGTGACGTCGCCGGATACGGTGCAGTTGAATCTGGACGGCGAATACGGCGGGCTGCTGCCGGGAACATTCCAGGTGCTGCCGTCGCATTTGCGGATTTTTGCCGACGTTCCGGAGGCGCAGCCAGAGCAAGGATAGGCATGGCATCCCGCTCGTCTGCGGTGGGCGCGGCGGTGGGGGGAAGCAGCCAATGTTGAGAGTGCCAACGCAGCCTTGCTTATGGCGATGCTGCTGCCTCGGATCCGGGTATGGCTATGGCGCCCTGCCCTGGCTCGGGCGAATGGTGTTGCGCCCTCTGTTGTGCCCCGGCTCGGGCCGATGGCGCTGCGGTCGTGTTATGGACTCGGCTGCGTGGTGTACGGCGTTGCGGCCTGTTAGGGCCTCGGCCGGGGCGTGCGTATGCGTTGCGGAAGCTGGAGGGCTTGGCCTGCTGCCGGTGAGGCGGGGCCAGGTCTTTTTTTGATAAGATGGATGTGCTGGGGAAGGTTGCGGTTTTTTGATACCTGGTGCGATTACGGTTGGCTGCTGCACCTGTCTGAAGGAAAGTAGTCCAGTTAATTGCGGGAATCCTGCAAATATACAGTAATTTTTTGCTTGTGCGTATCTATTTTGTAGAATTGCTGCTAGGATGCAGTATTTTGAACGAAAAGTCCGAATATAGGCGGTTATGAGGCGAAATTGATGTATATTTGCAGGCTTCCTTTTTCCAAAAAGAGAGCTTGGTGGAAATACTGCACTTTTGCAGTTTTTTTGCAGCTGTTGAAGGGAAAGTAAAGGGAAATTGAAGGGGAATTGACTGGGATTGGTGTATCGTTTGCGCGAGAGCTCTGGTTGTCTTTTGAAGCATGGCTCCTGAAGCGGCGGTACGCACGAACTTTGGGGAAGAAGCGCATGTCTCGGAAAGTACCTGAATACATGATGTGGCCATAGAGGATTCCGGCATAGGATGTGTATTGTATATATAGAAGGCAGGCTCATAGCAGGCTTATCATACTTACATACTCTTAATCAAGTTAGCAAGATTCGGTCTTGGATGTCGAACGGGTTTGGTGGAAGGCAACTAGAGCATCATATTGACATGTAGGAACAGCAAGCGATAGAGCGGAGGATGTTGTTGTGACAGGGAAAAAGCTAGGCAACGGGGCGGAGCGCCGGAAACGCCGGGGAACGGCGGCAGCGGTCAGGGCTAGAGCGGTCGGGGCGAAATCCGCCGAGGCGAATTCGGCCGAGGCGCGAACGGCGGAGGGCTCCACGGCAAAGAAGCGCGGCCAGGCGGGACAGAAGTCCGCTTCGGCTCCGGTAAGCAAGAATGACGAGGTCGTGCTGGATATTATTGGGCTAACCCATGACGGGGAAGGCGTCGGCCGGGCGGACGGCTTCACGCTGTTCGTCAGCGGCGCGCTGCCGGGGGAGCAGGTGCGGGCGCTCGTGCTGAAGGTGAAGAAGCAGTACGGCTATGCCAAAGTATTGGAGCGGCTCATCGACAGCGCGCATCGGGTGGAACTGGAGCATCCAGTGAATGCGTACGGCGGCTGCCAGCTGCAGCATCTGGAATATGGCGAGCAGCTTCGCTGGAAGCGGCAGCATGTCGTCGATGTGCTGGAGCGGATAGGCAAGTTCCAGGTGGAGCATGGAGCCGAGACTGGAGACGCAGACGGGCAGCCGCCGATTAAGGTGCTGCCGGTCATTGGAATGGAGCATCCTTGGCGCTACCGTAACAAGAGCCAGATGCCTATCGGGGCCGATCCGCGGACGGGCGAGCTGATTGGGGGGTATTTCGCCAAGGCGAGCCACCGGATTATCGATACGGATGTAAGCCTGCTCCAGCATGAGCGGAACGATGAGGCAATGCGCGCCGTGAAGCGGATTGCCCGCAAGTACGGCATCGCGCCGTACAACGAAGAGACGCACACGGGCCTTCTTCGTCATGCGATTATGCGTGTCGGCTTCCGTACGGACGAGCAGATGATTACGCTCGTGACGAATGGGGAGAAGTTGCCGCATGAGGCGGAAATTGTCGCCGATCTGGTTGAAGCGTTGCCGCAGTTGACAAGCATCTGCCAGAACATCAACACGAAGCGCACGAATGTCATCATGGGAGAGAAGACCCGCGTATTGTGGGGCTCGGAATATATTACGGATTATATCGGGGACATCGCGTTCAAAATATCCGCACGCTCGTTCTATCAGGTTAATCCGGTGCAAACGGAAGTGCTGTATGACAAGGCGGTGGAGTATGCTGGCCTGACAGGGAACGAGACGGTCATTGACGCGTACTGCGGCATCGGGACGATCTCGCTGTTCCTGGCGCAGCGCGCGAAGCGAGTGCTTGGCGTCGAGATCGTCGAGGAAGCGATCGCCGATGCACGCCGCAATGCCGAACTGAACGGCGTGACGAATGCGGAGTTCGCCGTTGGCGCGGCTGAGGACGTAATCCCGCGCTGGAAGGAGCAGGGCGTAACGCCTGACGTCATCGTCGTCGACCCGCCGCGTAAGGGCTGCGATACGGCGCTGCTCGACACGATGCTGGCCATGCGCCCTGAGCGCATTGTGTACGTGTCCTGCAATCCGTCTACGTTGGCAAGGGATGTGCGGGTGCTGGCGGATGGCGGTTACCGTGTTCTTGAAGTACAGCCAGTGGATATGTTCCCGCAGACGACACATGTGGAGTGTTGCTCACTGTTGGTCAGGAACGACTAATAGTTGAGGTGTATTGGCGGAAATAGTAAAGAGGGGCTTTCGCCCTCTCTTTTTTTCTAGCCGATGGACTATCGTTTTCCGTAACAACAAGTGCTTGATCTGCTAATAGTCGTTCTATATAAGAGGAGAAAATATCCTTCTCACCTTTTCATAATCAGTTGGATTTTAAAACTGGACTTCGCTCGAGCGAACCATTGTAGCAAATTGGGCAAGAATGCTATTATGATGGTTTATGATTTGTTCTGCCGTTAATCCATCTGAATCGTAAGTGCTGTGGCAATCCTCTGCCAATTCTACTTTGTAGCCGCGCGAATAACCACTCTTCACCGTTGTGTCCACGCAATATTCGGTTTGTACGCCGCATATCACTAGAGTATCAATACCTTGATCCCGTAACCGGGGATGGAGCTCGGAATCTAGAAACGAATCCGCGTAATGTTTAATAATGATATGATCATGTGCAAGGGGAACGATCTGTTCATGCACTTGCCATAGCGGTTGATTCTCCGATCTTAGAGAACCATGCGGCTCAGTAAACATGATATAGAATACGGGTGAATTTCCCTTTCGAGCTTTATCAATTAATCGCCTTGTATTTTCTAGCAGGTTCTCTTCCTGATAAAGAGATTTTCCACCATAATCTTTCCATACAAAGGGCATAACCTGCATGTCAATAATTAGTAGCGCCTTTCTCATTTCAGGTGACCCTCCTTGATCCCAATTTCTTTTTCTCATATTTCCATAATCCATGTCGGTTGCAATACGTATACAACGTTCCGCCGTACATTTTGGGGAAGCGTACTTCTGCGAGTTGTTCCGGGTACAATTTGATGAGCATCACCCTGTCATACGAAATATAGGCTACAAAAGATATGTAATGGTCTCTGCTCATCTCGTGCTTAATGGTAACAAAGTAATCCTCTTCAATTTCGTGAACGGTTATTTCGTGCTCATCGTTCTCCGCTTTGGAAAGCAGCGGCTCCAGTAACCTGCCGCAACATGAAATGCTTGTTGCCCCCGTACTGGTCATAATATTGCCACAGCTTTGACACGCGTAAAATTTTACGTTCTTCATATTTCCTCCGTCCTGTTCATTCGGATTTAAATCTCCGGATAAAATCTTCTCGATATTTACTCCTAATATGTTGGATAGCTCCCCAAGCAAGGATACATCCGGACACCCCAATCCGCGTTCCCATTTTGAAATCGTCTTATCACTAATATTCATAAGAAGGGCTAATTCTTTTTGAGTCATTCTTTTCTCTTTACGAAGACTCTGAATTAGCCTTCCCACCTTGATGCAATCGATATTGTCCGCCTCCTGTAATTTTAGAGTATCAAGTATATTTTCCCCTTTCAATAAACGCTCCGTAGAGTTTACTAACCTCCCGATTGCTAGATGATCTTGGAAGGGTTGTACGTACAATGTCTATTCGGAAAAATTTGGTCCGAGGCAGACCGTTACTCAAGTCATGTGGAGTCGGTGGCTTTGTTGGTGAAGAAGGACAATTAAATCGAAGAAGTATTGACGGAACTTAGTAGGAAGAAGCAGGGAAACCTGCTTCTTTTCTGTATATACTCAAGAGGGATAGATCTATCCGAAAATACTTATATGCATAAATGATCGCGTATAATAGCTCGATTGCAAAAGAGGAGGAATCAGAAAATTGAAATTCTATCGCTATGTGTTAAGTATCCCACCTTTGGATTGGGAGTGTTGCTTTCTTAGCATTGAGGAGTATAAGCAGAACTTTGCGAACAAGTATAATCAAAATATAGAGTATTACATGCAAGTTATTGGGGATTGTCAACAGCATCTCGTTGATGTCGACAACCTTGCTGTTGTAACATATAAAGATCTGTGTGCAAGCGTTCATTCTGCTGAGCTGCGCTGTCCAGCCATGATTTTCTCTATACCGAGTGGCGATCAGCGAGGTTCAGCTTTGTTTTGTATCATGTATAAGCTTGAAAACGACGGGGATACGTTTATTTACTCTCCTATTCCACTTGTTCATCTAGAGCAAGATCAAGCAGGTGAAATAGAGCTTTAATTGTTTGAATTCAGAGGTGGCTTGAATGCTAATCAACTGTGTGCCGATAATTGTTTTGACCATCGTCGTTTTCGCGGAGAAGGAATAGGAGATACAGGGTTACACAATAATATGTGTTCGAGGACACATCTCAAATAAAGAGGCCTGCCTTTGGGCGGGCTTTTGACGTTTTTAAACAGGGCCAATCCCCTTTTTGGTAGGATTTAACTCGATTAATGTCGAAGTATGGTGAAAGATGAACAGGATGGTAACACTCGAAATGTAAATAGAGAAGGGAGATTACAATGAAAGATTTAAAAATTCTCAAAGAACGAAAAGAGTGCATCTTTTTCAAACGAGTGAAAATGATAGCCGTAATGGATGGATCGGAGGGAATGCACCGGCTTCCTTTTGATGATAATGAGAGGATCTCCATTTTTGCTCCTAAACATTTTGAAGATCGTCTTTCTAAAGATAGATATCCAGATTGTTCGATATTAACAATGAAACACCTAAAACAGAAGAGAGTAAATTTGATGCCTTTACCGATCATGATTTAGTAAAATGGAAAATCATTCCTTAAAATACGGAGTGTTTAATAAGCTATAAAGAAATAGACTGAGAGGTATAAATATGAAAAAATTCTTAAAAATTTTCTCTATTACTATTCTTGTTATTGTAATCGTGTCTATAGTAGCTTTGCTATTATTTGGACGTAACAACCATAGTAATTTATCTGGAAGCGTTTCTGATAAAATCGATCAATATTTGACAAATGAAAAATTTCAGGGAACCGTCCTAATTGCAAAGGAAGGTGAAGTTTTATTTACAAAAGGTTATGGATTGGCAGCCACTGATTTACCTAATAGCCCAAGCACGCTCTATCAGATTGCTTCATTATCTAAAACATTCACTGCAGTAGCAGTCATGCAACTAGTAGAAAAGGAACTTCTAAACTTAGATAATCCAATTTCGCAATACTTTCCAGACTTTCCGAATGGAGAGTCTATTACAATAGGTCATCTACTAAGTCATAGCTCGGGAATTCCGGATTATCTAAAGGCGAATTTCGAATTTGACTACAGCAAAGAATGGAATCCAAATGATATTGTAAAAACCGTTAGCGATTCTGAATTAGAGTTTACCCCAGGTAAAAGCTTTAGTTATAGTAATACTGGTTATGTGATGTTAGGACTTATTGTTGAAAAAGTCAGCGGACAGTCATATGCAAATTATATAGAAGAGCATATTTTTGAGCCAAGTAACATGTTTAATTCTATGTTTACGGTTTCGGCCGGTATACCAAAAGCGGAAGGACATGTAGGGGGGAAAGCCGGACCCTTAATGCATAATTCTGCAGCGTATGCAGCTGGGGATATCATTTCTACAGTTGAAGATTTAGAACGGTTTGACAGAGCCCTGCGTAATAATTTATTGATAAGCAAAGAAACATCAGAACTGATGAGTATGACCCATGCTAAAAAGTTTCCGTATCAATATGGATATGGATGGTATACTCAAGATGTCATGGGGAAAAAAGCAGTTGGGCATTCAGGAGGATATCCAAGTGGTTTCCGTCATTATGTTACACGGCTACATGACGAGGAATTAACAGTGATCGTTCTTAGCAACGAGATGACGGTGAATTCAAAAAGAATCAACCGTAATCTTACATCCATCGTTCTTCAGGAGCCAATTTGGATATGGGAAGAGAAACTTTAATTATAAAAGACTTTTCTCAAGTTTGATAAAAGATAATTTAGTAAACTTATTGCAAAGAGGGGCCGATGCCCCTCTTTCATCTATCTACATTTGATTCTCTTCCATCGCTCGAATCGACTCGGCAACCTTCGCCATCATGGAACATTCAATTCGTTTACGGAAAACATCACAACTAAATTCGTAGGTTCCGTTGATGGAGCCCGTCGCATGCAGGGCATTGGCAGGACAGCCCCCGCTGCAGTAGAGCTTAGCCCAGCAATCCTTGCACTCCGGCTTCGTGTAGCAGTTGCTCTCTGTAAATTGGCACTGCAGCTCCGGCTGCGTGATGCCATCCCAGATGTTCCCCATGCTGTACGCTTCATCCCCTACGAACTGGTGGCAAGGGAACAGCTCGCCCCATGGCGTGACAGCGAGGTATTCCGTGCCTGATCCGCAGCCCGTGATTCGCTTCTGGATGCAAGGACCTTCCGAGAGATCTAGCATGTAATGATAGAATGTGAACCCTCTGCCTTGTTCACTGCGCGCAATCATTTCTTTGGCGAGAATTTCGTACTGATTGTAAATCTCCGGGAGATCCTTCTCGGTAAGCGCATAGGGTTCCCGTGGATCACAGATGACAGGTTCCATCGAGATTTTGTCAAAACCAAGATCTGCGATATGGAAGATATCATTGGTGAAGTCGACATTGTTCCGTGTATATGTTCCCCGTACATAGTATTCCTGGTCTCCACGCTTTTGGATGAATTCCTGGAACTTCGGCACGATAGAATCATAACTGCCTTTGCCGGTAACGGTTGTGCGCAGCCGATCATGAACCTCTTTTCTTCCATCCAGGCTTAAGACGACATTATACATTTCCTGATTTAAAAACTCGGTGATCTCATCGTTCAGCAGCATGCCGTTCGTTGTGAAGGTGAAGCGGAATTTTTTCTTCCATTCCTTTTCCTTGCTTCGTGCATACGCTACAATCTGTTTGACGACTTTCCAAGCCATAAGCGGTTCTCCGCCGAAAAAGTCAATGTCAAGGTTGCGGTGATGGCCCGAATGCTCCAGCAAATAATCGATAGCTCTTTGTCCAACTTCTAAGCTCATAATTGCTCGATCGCCATTGTACTTTCCTTGGCTGGCGAAGCAATATTCGCATGACAGATTGCAGGTATGCGCGACATTGAGACAGAGCGCCTTCACATACGTTTTTCGTTTTTGTAAATCAATAGACAGTTCCTCATACGCATCCTCTGTAAAGAGCTGTCCATTGCTTATGAGTTCCTCGACCTCTGAGATCGTCTCTCGGATGCTTTCCTCTGAATAATGTTTTTCCTTCATTCTCATTAGGATTTGTTCGGGTGCTGCATGCTCATACAGCGCAATGATCTCATACGCCAGGTCATCAACAACATGCACTGAGCCACTATAGGTATCGATCACGATGTTGTATCCGTTCAGTTGATAATGATGAATCATACTGCCAATCAAGCTCCTTTTTGACTACAAATTGCAGGCGGCTATCCAGTATAAACAACTTCGCCGTCCTTGTAAGGACGGCGGTGAGTTTCAATTCCTATTTGTTCATTGCGTTTTCACAACGCTGGTTGGCAACGCCACAGGAAGTCTTGCAAGCAGACTGGCAAGATGTCTGGCAAGCGCCGCATCCGCCGTGTTTTGCAGTGTCCATCAGTTTGCGTGTACTCAGTGTTACAATTCTTTTCATGATGAATAACTCCTCTACCATTTCATTAGTTATTAACTTGCTGCGTTGAACTATCGTAGCAGCAACTTTGGCTGCACATCAATCAAAAAGGTCACACATAAACATACCGTCAGCATTTCATTTCACATATGTGGAGTGCTGTGCGTTGATAGTGAGAAATAAAGTTGCTGTTCCCTATGTTCATAACAAACCTGGCAAATTACCGAATGGGTTTTCAGAGACAAGTCCTTGTTCACAGATGGATTTTATTTTTTTATTTTTTTTGTTTACTTTTCCAAAAAAATGATGATAAAATAAAGTCAGTTGGGAAAAAGAGTAATTTATTTACCGAAAATCCCAATTAATTAATGGCGTTAAGAAGGGGGGGATCCAGGAAATCAGGGAGAAAGAACCGAAAAAAGGAGGTTGGTAAATCTAAAACTTGAATGCGCTTTCTCAGCATCGTGACGAACTCTATTTCATCATGCTGAACACTGGAAAGCAGCACAAATTATTTATTCCGTGAAGGAGGGTTAATAATGAAGAAGTTTCTAAGCTCTGTTTTAGCCGCCATTTTGTTAATGGCAACTTTAGTAACAGGGGTGGCGTTTGGCAGCCCCGATCAGGGTTACTCGGGTGATTATATTGAAGGTCAACTCGTGGTGTCGGTCGAGGAACCGTTCATGGATTCGATCCAAAGCGTGGATGAATTATTGATGGAAGCGGAATCGCTCACGGAGAGCGGTTTTACGATTGCCGATTCACTGTTCGGGCAGGATGCCGGCAGCTTCTCGGTGCAATCGCTGGATAGCGATGTAAGGGCTACGGCGATAGAAAAAATGGGTTTGGTCTATTTGGTCGAGTACTCTGTAGAGGACTACAATTCAATCGATTCCGCCAAAATAACGTTGGAGGAAACATTAGACAACCTCGGCTTCAATGTTCGGTACGTCACGGAAAACCGCAAAATGTACGCGCTTGAAACTGCAACCGTGCAGGATGTTTCACCTCAAGATATTCACAATAACCAACGTTGGCATTATGACATGATTAAGGTTCCGCAAGCCTGGGAGATTACGACCGGGTCAAGCTCAGTGCGGATCGGCGTGCTTGACACGGGAATTGACAGCAACCATCCGAACCTGAAAAATCTGGTGAACACTAGCTTGGGCAGCAGCTTTGTGGGCGGAACCACAAACGATGGCAATGGGCACGGCACTCATGTCGCTGGAACGATCGCCAGTTATGGATCGGTGTCAGGCGTCATGCAGAACGCGACCCTGATTCCTATTAAAGTGCTTAACGACAGCGGTTCAGGTTCGCTGTATGGCGTTCAACAAGGTATTGTTTACGCCGCTAATGTTAGAGCCGATGTCATCAATATGTCGCTGGGTGGCGGCGGTTACGATCAAGGGATGGATGAGGCCATTCAAACGGCTGTCGGCTTGGGCACCATCGTGGTGGCTGCCGCTGGCAATGACGGACTCCCCAAAATTTCTTATCCGGCGGCTTACAGCGGTTCGATCGCGGTTGGCTCCGTGACCTCGAGCAGAACGCGTTCAAGCTTCTCCAATTATGGACCGGGTCTTGATGTGATGGCTCCTGGGTCGAACATATACAGCACATATAAGAACGGTCAATATGCAACCCTGTCAGGCACCTCGATGTCAACCCCTCATGTAACGGGCGTACTAGGACTGATGAGATCGGTCAATCCGAATCTTACCTCTGCTGAAGCCGAAGAGATTCTCAAAAATACAGCGCAGCCTGCCGGAAGTTCTGATCAGTATGGGCATGGCATTGTTGATGCGCACGCTGCTGTGTTAGCGGCAAGTCAGCGGTGACGATACGCAAGCCCCGAGCGAACCTGGCATAATATCCACAGGCATAACCAACACAAGCGTATCGCTATACTGGAGTGCTTCTACTGACAACGCGGGCGTAAGTCGTCCGCAACAAGCAAATGCCGTAACGGTAACGACGGATTCCGGTTCGTCACAGCCGTCTCCGACTACGCCTTGAGCTCCAGGTATATCGTATAAGATCGGGGACGAAGCGACTTACGGCGGAGCGACATACCAGTGTCTTCAAGAACATATTTCGATGGCGGGCTGGGAACCGCTTAACGTACCGGCATTATGGTTAGAGAAATAATTGATCCGGGGTAACCGCTCCCCGAACAAAGCGCCTTCGCAGACTGTCTGCAAGGCGCTTTTTTTGTGGTTTTAAGTCTGAACGACATCTGATGTGATCGGATACGGCATGACCACGTGCATAATGAACATATTCTGTCATGCACCCTGCCGTTTGATGCTCCGGATGCAATGCTGAATTTATAATTTGTGATAATGATGTAAGCGGCGCTCTACCCTATCTTGGATAATTTGTTTTAAGGAATCAGGCTTCACGGATACCACATAATCACCGTATTTCATAAAATAAGAGCTATCGATTTCAATGACCTCGAAGAGGCGGAGAGGCTGTTTGATATCCTTGAAAACCAAGCCGAACCTGACCTGCAAACCTTATATCATAGAGCAAAAAAATTGAAGAAATATGAAAAGGCCATTTTTTATAAACAGAAGGAAGTCGAGTCGGCTGCGGACGCTCGGGATAAGGCATCAACCATCTTAGATATAACTGCTTTGCATATTTTGAATAATGGCTATATCCAAGCTTTTGAATCCGCACAATCGTGGGAACGGCTTCTGACGCAGTTTGATAGTTGGCAATACACCGGACTTGGCAGAATGATGAGTGAATGCTGGTTTGATTTTATAAAAAATTAGTTCATCGTTGGAGTAGGCGATAATCCGGGTCACTCCTGTTCCTGTACTCATACCCTAAATGAAGACAGGGGAGGAAAAGAAGTATGCCCAATAGCGGTTCGCTTTGTGCGAAGTTCTCAAGGATTATCGGGGGCCAGCCCGGCTTTGCCGGCGGAAAATGCGTCTCGACCATAAATCGAAAGCGAATAAGAGCAACGATTTTGGGGAAAAGATTTAGCGTAACGTCTTCTTTTTCGTTCGAATCATTAGATGAAAGAACGGGCAAAGCGCTTTGTGTAGGCAGGGCGGCCTTCTTAGAGAAAGAAGTCAATCCATTCATTACGGCGATTCGTAAACAAGGAATCAAAGTGACGTCTGTCCGTAACGAATGGCTATTCGAGCGGCCCCTCTTGATGTATGTCAATATTGAAGCCGTGGAAAAACCGCTTGTTTTCGCCAGAAAGGTCAGGCGAGCGTTAGATGCGATTCATGAAGGTTTCAAGCTTTAATGCTTGAAGCCTTTTTGTCTGGAAATGGATGACTGGAGCGTCTGCACTTGTCTGGACAATAAAAAAAGGCTCACGTAAACTGAACTAAGCCTAAGGTTTTTCAAGAAATGCTGGCACCAAATGCTGTCATCGTCCATCAAGCCTAAACCAAGCCAAGGAGGCGTTCACCATGCCGAATGCAGCAACGAACAACAACTATGAGATCAGCATGGAAAATATTCGATCGATGCCGCCAACGAGTTATTTTGGAACGAAGATTCTGTTCGTGATCAGCGGGAGCCTGACCGTGAACTGTACGGCTCGCGATTATAAGCTGCAGGCTCATGATATCTTGATCCTGAACCGCAATGACAGGCATGAGATCGCAAGCCAGGAGGATAATATCGTCATTGTGTTGAGCCTGACGGCACAGTTCTTTGCCCAGCATGATAAATCGTACTTCTCCTATCACTTCGACTGCTTCTCGCGGGAGATGGACCCCGGGCGCGAGCAGATGGTCGCCCTTCTGCGGCGTTATGTTGCCGAGATTATGATTGCCTACTCGCGAACAGGCGCGCTTCCGAACCTGGAGCTGCAGAGCAGCTTATTCCAAATGATGCTGCTGCTGACTCGTTTCTTCAAGACTGAGGCTCCTGTGCGTGAAGGGAGTTCTCACGATGATGAACGGATTATGCGCATCATCCAGGAGATTGAGCAGCGCTACGACGAGCCGATTACCTTAAATGAGATCGCACAGAAGGAGTATTTATCGGTTTCTTACCTCTCTCGATATTTCAAGAAAATGACCGGGTTTGGATTCGTGCAGTACGTCAATCTGGTTCGGCTGAAGCATAGTCTGGATGATCTGCTGCATTCCACAGATTCGTTATCTCATATTGCGTTGAAGCATGGATTTGCCAGCTCGAAACACTTCAATGCCGTCTTTAAAGCGGCATACGGGATGTCCCCCGCTCAATACCGGAAGGAGCATTCGGAGCACCAGGATGATGTACAGCCAGCGGCTAACCATGCTTCCGAGCCCAGAACGGTGCTGCAATCCCCGGATATTCTGGCGAAGCTTGCCCAGTACATTGAGACAGGGGAGCAGATCTCGGATATTAGCGAGGCTGTATTCGAGAACCGGCAGATCGAGCTTGACCCAACCCGGCAGGAAGAAGTAGCGGCTTCCACGCATGTTCTTTTCATCGGCCAGCTGAAGGAACTCCTTAATGAGAATGTCAAAGAGCAGGTTCTCATGGCTCAGCAGGAGCTGCGCATCCGTTATATCGGAATTCGCAACCTGATCTTTGGCAAGACGCTGCTTCCCGAAGTGGAAACGGACGAGCTGGTGGCTACCTCTACGCCGTTCATGAATTCCGATCTGGCCCTCCAGTTCCTGCAAGATCATCATCTCCACCTCCTGATCCGCATCGAATACCAGGAGATTTCCTCGGACGAGAACAAGTATTTCGAGCTGCTGGACAAGTTTATCCGTCACTCGATTCAGATTTTTGGACGCGATACCGTAGCGAAGTGGCGCTTCCTGTATTATGAGCCTCATGCCACGATTGCCTCCCCCGAAGAGCTGCGGCGAATATATCTTCGCCTTCAGGCTTTAGTGAAGAGCAGGGAAGAGCGAGTGCAAGTGGGGACCTATCTTCCTTTTTCCGAACGAACAGGGACAACGACGACACAGCATGACTGGCAATTAAGCCACGGCGACGTGATTGACTTCATTGCATACGAAGCGAATCCGAACGAAGTCGTTGATTTCGATAAATCGGCTGACGATGATTTCACCGAGACCCAGGACTATATCCTCTCCGCGACCTCCAAGCTGAAAGCTTATTTAAGGAAGCATCGCATGGAAAAATCGCTGTTTCTCATGTCTTGGAATACGTTGACGGGGAATACGAGGTATACGAACGGAACGTTTTTCCGCGGTGCCTTAGTGATGAGGGCGGTGCTGGATATAAGCCGCGAGGCCGATGCGATCGGCTTCTGGATCAATACGGAGCAGCATGAGGGGGAGCGCCGCGCGCGGAATATAAGCATTGACGGGCTGGAGCTGTTTCACTTTTTCAATGGGAAGAGACCTGCTTATTACGCTGTCATGTTCAAGGAACGATTAAGAGGACGAATTGTGGCGCAAGGGAAAGATTATGTGATGACGGAACACGCCGATGGATACCAGCTCGCGCTATTGAACTGCAATAACTTCAATCCTCGCTTCTCGGTGGAAGAGCTGTTCCTAAGACAGCGGAAGAAGGAGATGCATATTCGCCTGCTCGGCATGAAGCCAGGTGCGTATCAGATTCGCAAATTCCAATTCGACCGCGATCACGGGGCATTGTATTCGGAGTGGGGGAAGTTCAACAGCAAGCATGGCGTCGATCAGGAGATTATGAATTATGTCATCAACAGATCAACCCCTTCCTTGAAAGTCATAGACGAGCAGATGAGCGCTGATTGGTCCTTTTATGTGTACTTGGACATGAACGCGATTCACTTTTATGAGTTCCGTAGAATGTTCGATGATATGAACTAAATCACATTTGACGAAAGTGGGTGAAAATCTCCCCTCCTGTTTTGTCCAAGCTTGAAGCTCTAACAAGAAGACGGCAAAAACGAAGGACATGGGAGTGCAAAAACAGGGCCGAATGTAACCGCTTACCCTCCTATAATAAAGGCATGAAAACATGTTTCTTCACTGGCCGGTGATAAGCATCATGTTATAGGAGGGCAGAGGTCATGAAGACGGAACTATTTAGACGACTGGACGAGAAAAAAGAACGCATCATCGAGATTAGACGCTATCTGCATGCGCATCCGGAGCTTTCCTTCCAGGAGGAGAACACCGCGAAGTATATCGCTGAATTCTATACAGATAAGCCCTGTGTCGTTCGCGAGCATGTCGGCGGCAACGGGGTTGTTGTCACGATTGATAGCGGCAAGCCGGGCAAGACCTTGGCGATCCGCGCGGATTTCGACGCGCTTCCGATCACGGAGCAGACGGGACTTCCCTTTGCCTCGCAGAATCCGGGCGTCATGCACGCTTGCGGACATGATGGACATACGGCTTATATGCTTGTCCTTGCCGAGACGTTAATGGAGATGAAGGATCAGTTAGAGGGCAAGGTCGTTATTTTGCATCAACATGCGGAAGAAACACCGCCTGGCGGAGCGATTCATATGATCCAGGACGGCTGCCTGGATGGGGTAGACCATGTGCTCGGCATCCACGTCATGTCTACTATGGAGACGGGAAGAATCTTTTACCGTGAAGGACCGATCCAGACGGGACGCGCCTACTTCAAGGTGAAGATTCTTGGCAAAGGCGGCCATGGATCCTCCCCGCATATGGCTAATGACGCCATTGTTGCCGCAAGCGAATTCGTATGCGCCGTGCAAACGATCGTAAGCCGCCGCTTGAATCCGTTTGATGTCGGCTCCATTACGATTGGCTCTTTTGACGGTAAAGGAAGCTTCAATGTCATTAAAGACGCGGTCGAGCTGGAAGGCGATGTTCGAGCGATGACGGAAGAGACCCGCAGCTTGATTGAACAGGAAATTCGCCGCATCTTATCCGGACTTCAAGAAATGTTCGGGATCACGTATGAGCTTGACTATAACAATGACTATCCTGTTCTCGTCAATGATCCGGCATTCACGGAATTCGTGGTGAAGTCGCTGACTCAGAGCGGCATTCCCGAGGTCACCTCGATCGAGCGCTGCGAACCGCAGCCGCCTTCCGAGGACTTCGCTTATTACGCGCAACAGCGTCCAAGCGTATTCTTCTATGTAGGCGCGATGCCTGACCATGGAGCGTATTACCCTCATCATCACCCTAAATTCGATATCAATGAAGACTCCTTGCAGATTGCTGCGAAAGCTATGGGTGCACTCGTTATAGACTACATGAAAGAGGGCGGAAGAGATGAAGACACCAACAGTTCCGTATAAAGGCAGCGATAAACTTATCGTAGGGATCGTGTTCGGGGTCATCACCTTCTGGCTCTTCGCGCAATCCATGGTCAATATTGTTCCTGACGTTCAGGCTGATCTCGGAATATCTCTCGATACGCTGAACATCGCCATCAGCTTGACGGCATTATTCTCGGGGATTTTTATCGTCGTTGCCGGCGGCATGGCGGACAGGTTCGGACGAATGAAGCTGACGTACATTGGGCTTATTCTTAGTATTATTGGTTCCTTATTGCTCATTCTTGCGCATGGTTCCGGGATGCTGATCGCAGGCCGGATTATCCAAGGTCTGTCTGCAGCCTGCATCATGCCGGCAACGCTGGCTCTGATGAAGACGTACTTCGAGGGACCAGAGAGACAGCGGGCGTTAAGCTTCTGGTCCATCGGATCTTGGGGCGGTTCCGGGGTATGCTCCTTCGCCGGCGGCGCCATCGCCACGTACATGGGCTGGCGCTGGATCTTCGTCTTCTCCATCGTGTTCGCTGTGCTCGCGATGCTGCTTATCAAGGGTACGCCGGAGAGCAAGGTCGAACAATCGGGCAGCAAGGCACGCTTCGACTTCGGCGGCTTGGTTATGTTCGTGATTACGCTCGTTACCTTGAACCTGATCATTACCCGAGGCTCCTCCTTCGGCTGGACAAGCCCGATTACCTTGTCTTTGGCTGCCGTGTTCCTTGTGTCGATGGTCATTTTCTTCAAAATTGAGTTCCGTCATGCGAATGGATTCATTGACTTTTCTCTGTTCAAAAATAAAGCTTATACCGGGGCAACCGTGTCGAACTTCTTATTGAATGCCGCAGCAGGCACCTTGGTGGTCGCGAATACGTACGTTCAGATTGGGCGCGGCTTTACCGCTTTCGAATCCGGGCTCTTGTCCCTCGGCTACTTGGTGTGTGTTCTCGTCATGATTCGTGTCGGCGAGAAGCTGCTGCAGAAGCACGGCTCGCGCAAGCCAATGATTACGGGCTCACTCATTACGGCGATTGGAATTGCCTTGATGTCATTCACCTTTGTCCCAGGCTTTCTCTATACGCTGCTTGTGTTTGTCGGCTTCATGCTCTTCGGCATCGGACTTGGCATGTACGCGACGCCATCGACGGATACGGCGGTCTCCAATGCGCCGGAGAGCAAGGTCGGTATTGCGTCCGGGATCTATAAAATGGCGAGCTCGCTTGGCGGTTCGTTCGGTGTCGCCATCTCCGCAAGTGTGTATGGGGTTATCGCTGCCGCCGGAAGTATCGAACTGGCCGCCATGGTCGGACTGTTAACGAATGTTGCATTCTGTGTCGTATCCTTACTGTCAGTCGTTATCACGGCACCAAAGGGCAGCAAACAAGAGAATGCAGTTCTCGCTCCGGCTGCAAAATAAGAATGCCGATTAGAGCGCTTGGAAGCTTGGAGGTTTGGGATTAGATTAGAGTTATATAGAGATTCACAGGAGGATATGAACATGCGTGACCAATTATTAGCGATGCTCGATGCACGTAAGGATGAGATCATTGCGATTCGCAGGCATCTGCATGCCCATCCGGAGCTATCTTTCCAAGAGGAACAGACCGCGAAGTATATTCAAGACTTCTATCAAGGCAAAGAGGTGAAGCTGGATACGGAAGTCGGAAACGGGCACGGCCTTATCGTCACGATTCAGGGCGGCAAGCCGGGCAAGACGATCGCGCTGCGGGCGGATTTCGATGCGCTTCCGATTCAGGAAGAGACGGGTCTTCCCTTTGCTTCTGAAAATCCCGGCGTTATGCACGCTTGCGGCCATGACGGGCATACCGCTTACTTGCTCGTGCTGGCGGACTGCTTGATTCAGCTCAAGGATGAGCTTCCTGGCACGATCAAGATCATTCATCAGCATGCGGAGGAAACGCCTCCCGGGGGGGCCAAGAGCATCGTGGAGTCCGGCCTTCTGGATGACGTGGAGCATATCTTCGGCGTTCACGTCTTCCCTACGGGGAATGTCGGCGAAGTGATGTACCGGAGCGGCTTTGCGATGGCAGGCCGAAGCTACTTCAAGCTCGGCATTCAGGGCAAAGGCGGCCACGGCTCCTCGCCGCATATGGCCAATGACGCGATCGTCGCCGCCGCGCACTTCGTCACGACGGCGCAGACGATTATTAGCCGCCGCCTGAATCCATTCGATACCGGCGTCGTGACGATCGGCTCCTTCGACGGCAAAGGCAGCTTTAACGTCATCAAGGACTATGTCGAGCTTGAAGGCGACGTGCGTTACATGACGACAGAGACCCAAGCGTTGATCGATAAAGAAATTCATCGCATCGTCAAAGGGATTGAAGAGACGTTCGGCGTCCAAGCGACCCTAACCTATACGGCCGATTATCCGCCGCTCTACAATCATCCGGAAGTGACCGCGAACGTCGTTCGGTATCTGGAGCAGGGAGTAGGCGATTATTTGACAGCTATCCATGAAGGCGATATGCTATCCGGGTCTGAGGACTTTGCGTACTATTTGGAAAAAATCCCGGGCTGCTTCTTCTACATTGGCTGCAAGCCGAAGAACGCCGATGAAGTCTACTTCAATCACCATCCGAAGTTCGATATCGACGAGGACGGACTGCTCGTGGCCGCGAAGTCGGTTGCCGAAGTGGTGTGCGGGTATTATGGGTTGAAGTGATGGGCGCAGTTGATGGATGGAAGGTTATAGGAAGCATTTGAGAGTGGATTAGGGTACTGAACGTTGAAAGTAAGCTGAGTTTTGTAAAAATCGAATCGTGTTGAAGGTATCCCCTTGTGGTTAACATCTTGAGATTGTTGGTAATGATGATCTCGGATGTTGAGCGGAGGGGATTTTTGTTTAATTAAAACGTGTCCTTTATATTTGGCTTCAAAGTAACGCTTAGAAATGTCCATGACAGCCAAGTCTTTGAAGATGTTCTACTTGTACTGAATGTATGAGTACTTTGCCACAATTTTTAACAAAAAATGTTGCGAACTGTTGCTAGATCTTCACCTTGGATCTTCTATATATTTAAATGTATATGGAGATGAAAAATATGATTGGTATGAATATTCGTGTTTTGCGTAAAAAGCATAAAATGAGTCAGGAACAATTAGCTGAGAAGGTAAACGTATCACGACAGACCGTAGCCAAGTGGGAAAACGGGGATGCCTTGCCCGATATTTTTAAATGCAAGCTACTCGCTGATATTTTTCAAGTAACCCTGGATCAATTATCCCGTAATATGAGTGAAGAAGAGGCGAATCGGCTCGGTCCCAAGGGGAAGCAGTTCTTTGGTGTTGTGAAGGTAGGAGAGCGGGGACAGATTGTGATTCCCAAACAGGCACGCGACATGTATCAGATTCAAGCGGGTGATAAGCTGATTGTCTTGGGAGAAGATGCGACAAAAGGAATTGCTCTCTTAAAAAGTAATGAATTCATGGAATTTGTGGAGATGATTCAAAAAGCTGAGCGGGAGGTAGATGAATCAGAATGAGCAAAATTGTATTTTTTTCGATACCCGCACATGGCCACACCAATCCGACCATTCCGGTGGTAACCGAGTTAGTCAATAGAGGACATCAGGTTTGGTACTATTCCTTTCTCGAATTTCAGGGGAAAATAGAAGGTGCCGGTGCTGCATTTATTGCTTGTGATGAATTCTTGCCCCAGCTATCCCAAAAAGAATTGAATCGTAAGGTTGGCAAAGATTTTGCAGCATTGATTGAAATGGTTGCCGATACAACCATTGCTTTGGATGAAAAGGTATGTAAGGAATTAAGGGAAATTCAGCCGGATTGTATTGTATCCGACTCTGTATGCTTTTGGGGAAAGTTATTTGCAAAAAAACTAGGAATTCCATATATTTGTTCGACTACTACCTTTGCTTTTAATCAGCATACAGCGAAACTGATGAAGCGGGGTTTCATAGAATTATGGAGAATGATCGTGGGGTTGCCCCGAATTAACAAAAAAATTCAGTTGTTAAAGGATCATGGGTATGAAGTAGAGAATTTTGTATCGATTATTCAAAATAATAATGAAACGGACACGATTGTCTATACTGCGAAAGAATTCCAGCCGATGGCAAGTACCTTTTCTGAGCGATATGCTTTTGTCGGACCATCCATCAGGCAGTCTCCGCCGGTACAGAATAATAAAAAAGATAGAAAAATAATCTACATTTCCCTGGGGACTGTACTTAATCAAAATCAAGATTTTTACCAAAATCTTATCCGGGCATTTGCAGATACGGACTATGATGTTGTGATGTCAGTTGGTGAAAAAACGGAGATTTCCTCTCTTGGCAACATACCCGGAAATTTCGCGGTGAAAAACTTCGTAGATCAGATATCGGTATTACAGACAGCAGATGTATTTATTACCCATTGCGGCATGAATAGTGCGAATGAAAGCCTGTATTTTGGAGTTCCCATGGTTTTATTTCCGCAACATAGCGAACAAAGACTAGTCGCTGATCGGGTTGCTGAACTGGGCGCAGGCTTAAAATTGCAAGGAAAGAAGCCCAAATATTTGGCAGAAGCGGTATCTGAGGTGTTGGCGAATCGGACATATCAGGAAAATGCGCAGAAACTATCTGAAACTTTTCAGAATGCTGGCGGTGCAGTAGAAGCAGCTAATGTGATTTTAAGTAAAATTCGAGAGAAAATTACAAATACAGGCTCTCCACAAATGAAGTGACCCCATATAGCTAGACAGGTTCTGGAGATGCAGTTCATAGATACCCTGCCGCAATGGGCTAACAGCTTCGAACGTCATCTTTTTTGTATCAGCAACACATGTGGAGTGTCGCCTAAAAAAATCCCGGGCTGCTTCTTCTACATTGGCTGCAAGCTGAAGAACGCGGAGGAAGTCTACTTCAATCACCATCCAAAATTCGATATCGACGAAGACGGGCTGCTCGTAGCCGCGAATTAGGTGGCGGAAGCAGTGTGCAGGTATTATGGGTTGAAGTAGTGGGTATAGCTTATGGGTGGAAGGCCAAGGAATGGCTTGAGAGTGGAGCAGGGTTCTGATCGTTCAAAGTAAAGTTTAGTTTGTAAAAAACGAATCGTGTTAAAAATATAAAACATCCCCTCGTGGTTGACATCGAGAGATAGTTGGTGATGATCTCGGATGTTGAGCGGAGGGGATTTCATAAACCGTTCTTTTTATTTAAAATGTACGAAACACTTTCCATTGACCATCCACTTTTACAAAAATGTATTTTCCAGTCGACAAAGATTCCTCTAAGTTCAGATTTAAAGCTTTTGTTGTAATCTCTACAATAGCTACGTCACTCGAAAAGCTAAGGAGATTATGTTCATCAATCATTCCTTTAAGCTCCGTATTGTCCAACGCTATTTTGGTGAACTCGAGTATGTAGGGTTCTTCTAGAGCGTCGAAGGTGATCCAATTCGAATCATAATGAAGCTTCAATTTTCCCTCATTGTCTTGATTCTTCACGGCTTCCAGCAAAGCCATAACCCCTTTTCGCAGACTTCCCTCTACGCCTACATTTTCTAGGTTATCCATTTTAATTTCGCCTTTTCTTCTCCGTTTCTCATCCAACTCAGCTTGTTCTCTTTCCCGGTCAGCCAGAGTGGGCGGTGGAGTTGCGATTACATTGGGGATGTCTGCTGTTGCCGGAGGAGTCGTTCCTTCAGTTGGCATCGTTGGAGGAACTGTTTCTTTTTTGTTTGCTTCTTCACGTGTGCATGCAACGAGAAAAATACTCAATAGTAAAAGGATAATGCCTATTTTTTTCATAACTTCCCCCCCTCTTTACTGTCATACGAAAAATATTGTGTATTTGTTTCCCTAAACTAGTGTGCAAGCGATGGAAAGGAGTTTGAAGAGCGAAGCGACGTGAGTGGATATTTAGGAAACCTAAGGTGGCGCGGTTATAGGCATTAGTATACATCTGGATGGAATTGATCAGAAACCAAACATACGATGTTTTCTGTCCGATTCATAACCGAGACGCTTTAAGCGTTAAGGTCATGTGTATCAAGCTAATTATGTACGTATCCGTTAACATTGGTAAGAGGTGCTTGCTGATCAAAGATAAGGATACCTTTCTACCTACTTTATTAGGTCATTGGGAGGGAGGATTTTGTCCTATTATGGAGAAATATAGTAGTAATTAAGTCGCGTGATTTTCTAAACCGGGGGTTTATAGATGTCTACGGAATTAAAAGATATTTTGCAATATTTCATTCGTTATGAGGATTATTCGAAGTTCATGAATTCCTCTCTTAGTTCAATAGATGGAGATCACCTTCCTGAAGAAAGTTTGACCAACTTACAAGACATTCAAGAAACGTTGGAGAGAAAGCAAAAAGACGCTGTCTTGCGGAAATTAGAAAGTTATCCTGATATTGTTAAAAGAAAATCGAATAAGGAAATACGAGGTAAATGGATTCAATCCATTAGAAGTGTTCTGTCGAAACAAAGGGAAATTGAGGATTTTATCGCTGATCTTCCTTTCCAGTATCCAGATAATCGTGACAATTTCAAATTGTATATGAATCAGCTAATCACTCAGGAAGAGTTTACGCTTTGCTATCCATTAATGATTAAAGACTTACCTACAGGTAAGAAAAAAAGGATCGTCAGACCTGTTATTACTTTTAAATGTAGATTGACAGAGGAAGGACTACAAGTTAGTTCGTTTGTCATGAATCGAGCTAGTTTGGAAATTATTTTAGCTGAAGCATTTGGGTGCCCAGTTGAAGACGTTCTCCTTATAGCAGCACAAGCCTATAATGACCTTTGCACAAAAATTGATAGTATCGAATCGACTCAACTTATGCACATTATTATTTTAATTGACCAATGTCTAAGTGAAGTCATATCGAATTGGAGTTATAGAAGTTTACTTGATTTTAAAAATTACAGCGGTTGGTTAATGTCCAGACGATTGTTCGTTACAAAAGAAAGCCTTAATGATATGAAAGAGTCCATATTTCGAAGTGAGCTTGAGCGCCTAATATCTCGGCAAACCAGTGGCACTTCCGTGGTGTTAGAGAAATATATAGTCGGGAACAAACTCGCTGTTGATTACGCTTTAGATCCTGGACAAACTGGATATCATCTGGGGAGCTATACGGCTGATTATCCTGTAAACAATAAGCAATGGAGAATAGTTCAATCTCTGCACAATTCCCAATTACTTGCAGTAAATGGCCCCCCTGGGACAGGTAAAACGACCTTGATTAAGGAGATGATAGCAGATGCTATAGTTAAAAAAGCACTACTCTTGATAGAAATATGGGATCATCCTTGGCAGCTCATTGATGAGGGACAAATCAGGGCCTATTACCAATCACCGCTCGCGGGAAAAAATCCGTTCTCAATGGTTATTACGAGTACAAATAATAAAGCAGTTGATAATATCGGAATCGAGTTAATGAACGAGGTAGATTTCCTGACTGGCTTATTATCGCTTTACGATGTGGATACTGATCACGACAATGAGCGTGTAAGGTGCGGCGAAGAATTCGACGGTGAGGATGAGGGTATGAATCCAAGTGGGTTTATGAGTTCTTATCAGACTGCCATTGAACAAAACAAACAAGGGGTGTTCTGTGCTCGTTTAGGAAATATGGCCAACATGACCGAATTTCGAAATAAGAAGTTCGAAGGAATTATAAAGGGGCTGAAGCACCCTCACATCGATTCTTTGCAAAATCGGGATGTTCAGAATATTTTCAAGTCATCTATAACCGATTTGAAAGAAATTCATAAAAAAATCAATCAATTCTGGGCCTTGCTTCAACTATGCCTTGAGAGAGGAGAGCTTGATGACAAGAAAGATATTCTTAAAAGCATAGAGAGCAAAAAAAATGAGATTGAGATTGCAAATGAAAAAATCCAAGTTCAAAGACGTAAGCAAGGAGAATTGATTCAAAGCAAGCTTGCAAAAGAAGATGAAATTTCAAAGTTGGAGAATCTCGTTCAACAACTGGAGTCAGAAATAAAGATAGGCGAGGAGAACCGTCGTCAAGCATATGCAGATAAGGAGGTTTTGCTTAAGTGCAAGAAATTCCCCATAAATTTGCTTAATTTCTTGCCAAAACGCAAGTTATTTTTATGTGCAAATCCGACTGTAGAGTTCATACAAGATACTCGCATCGAGCCGCTAAGCCAAGAAATTAAGAATAATATGGAACGATTAAAGGAATCAAAATTACTGATTCCAATTTATAGGTCCGACTTAATGGCTGTAAGCGAGCAAATAAACAATATAAGTCATGAACTCCAGGTGCTTGAAGAAAGTAAAGCTGGAATACAAATGAGTTTGCGTAATCTAGAGGAGTTACTTGAACAAGAGTTAAGTTTGAAAAGAGAGTTACAAATAGAGGGAATGTTATCTACATATTCATATTATGAGTTAGCTAATGTTCCTATAATTGTACAGATGAGGAAACGATTATTTGAGGAAGCTTTAGCTGTTAACGAGCAGTACGTTATTAAGCATCATAATGAGATCGTACATAATTTGGAGAAAATGGGAGAGGAACAAAGGTGGTTTAAATCATTTTATAGTGAGAACGGAAAAAGGCTAGATCAATATCAGAAAGGTATTCGGGCAATATGGGAATCGTTCTTTCTTTGTTTTCCTGTCGCCACAACAACCTTACATTCATTTTCTGAACAGTTATTTCAGCCCCTCATCGGCCTAATCGATACCTTGTTCGTTGATGAGGCAGGACAAATTATGCCTCATTATTTGTGCGCTCCATTATATCGGTCGCAAAAGGCAGTTATTGTAGGCGATCCAGAACAACTCGAACCCGTGCGTCCGTTTACTTTAAATCTGATTGAAGAAAGTGATGTAAAGAAAGAACTACATGATAACATTTGTATTTTGCAAAACAGTGCTCAAAACTATGCTGATCGTGGCAGTGAGTTTTTTGAGTTCATGGGGACGAAGAAAAAAGGAATTATTCTTAATGAACATAGACGTTGTGAAGCCAGTATTATGCGTTTTTCAAATTTTCATGTTTATAATGACATGCTTTTATTAACTAAAGAAGATAAATCAGATAAACCTTTTGGAGCCAATTTAGTGGCTTTCGATATTCGAGGCCTGAAGGAAGCCTACTCACATCATAATTATTCGGAAATATCTGCATGCAAAAAAATTGTAAATATATTAGTTAACAGGTATGGAACTGAGATATTAAAGGATATCGGAATCATTACCCCTTTCTCTTCACAAGCCAAGCAACTAGCTTCTGTCATTAATGGCGTAGAGGTGGGAACGGTGCACACGTTCCAAGGAAAAGAGAAAAGAATTATTCTTTTTAGTTCTGTTGTTGACGGTATTCATACGAAAAACGCGGGCCTTTCCTTTGTAATAGGCAGTAAGCCTAATATGCTCAACGTTGCTTTCTCCAGAGCTAAGGAGCAGTTTATTTTGATTGGAAATATAGAGATAGGATTAGCGAGCGGGAATTACCTTGCAAAGGCAATTAAAGTCATTCAACAACATGGGGTCATATACAGCTTGTATAATGAGGAATATGAAAATCAAAAATACGCTTTAAGACGAAACGAAGCTTATGCGGTCTATCAAGACGATCAGGAGTTGGATGGTGTTGATTTAAGATTTATCGAGCATATGAACAGTCTCCTGCATGCAAATGTATTGCTGAGCCCTGAACGGCATTACGATCTGATGATGAAAGCCTTTGCGTATTGCCGGAGTACGCTTGGCATAGTTTCTCCTTGGACGAGCAGTGATGTGCTAAACGAAAAATTCTTTTCATTATTACAAGCTGTGAAGGAACGACGAGTAGATATTAGAATAAGATTCGGTTATTATAGCACAAACTATACTCTGAATGACATTGATAAAATTGTAGAGAAGGATAATTTTAATTACAAAAACAAGGAGACACTAAAAGTTGCTTTAAAAGAACTGTACAGTCGGTTGGGACAAAACCTTGTGTATATGCCGCCTCTTCATTCAAAAGTGTTATTAATAGACAATAAAATTCTTTTTATTGGCTCACATAATTGGTTATCGAATCAAGGCAAGAGTACTCGGGAGGAAATTAGCTATCTCATTACTGACAAACAAGCTATTGCCTATGTGAAAATGAGATTTAACTTGTAAATCGATTTTGAAAGCGCAAAATGATATTTGGATTTTTTGAGACTGCTGGGTGAGAGATTGAAAATAGGGACACAGATTTGGAAGGATGAATAATTGTAATGGCTAAAACTTATTATGCAGAAGGAAGAAAGCTTGCTTATTTATTGAGGGGCTTATTCATTATTGGTGGACTTGCTATTTATTTCTGCATTCCAGGATTGCACTGGGGTTTCTTCTTCGGCATACTTATTGGTTCAATCATAGTAGCAGATATACTTGGGGCCATCTGGACACGGAAGAGACGTAACAAGAAGAAGCAGAAACCAAAACCAACGAAGAAAACTGCTCAGACAGCCTCAAGGCGGTCAACTAAGGGTTGTAGAGACGATGAGGTCATCTTAACAAGCAGATTAGACGATTTATCTGGAGCAGAATTCGAGCGGTTACTTGCTCTTTACTTCAGAGATCAGGGATACACGGTGAAAGAAGTAGGAGTTGGCGGCAATGATGGCGGAGTGGATCTTGTGATTATCGATGGCCGTGGTGAGAAGACCGCTGTACAGGCCAAGTGCTACGCTGAACATAATCTTGTTCCTGTTATGACTGTCCGTGAACTGGTTGGGGCAAAACGAAATCATGACTGTATTCTGTCGTTACTTATCACGACATCTGATCTTACTTCTCCTGCAAAAAAGGAAGCGGAGCAGTTCAAAGTTGACTACTGGCATGGAGCTCTTGTTGAGCAGAAGCTGAGGTCATGGGGGAAGTGGCATCCAAATAAAAAGCGTCGTCCTGTTAAAAAGAGCAGTGCGGTAGCAAACCCGGAGAGCGCAAAGGCAAAGAAGGAAGTTGCAGCATCACGTATAGTGACATGCAAGTGTGGTGCTCCTATGACACGAAGAAAGAACAAACAAGGAGTTGAATTTTGGGGTTGCAGTAACTTCCCAAGATGCCGACATACGAAAGCCATATAGGAAAAATCTTGATGATTCGGAGGGTGCGCAATATGGCAATTCCCGACTTTCAATCTATCATGCTACCATTTTTGATACAGGTAAGGGATGAACAAGAACATAGGCATCGCGACACAAGAGAAATCCTCGCCAAGCATTTCAGATTAACTGATGAAGAACTGGATGAAAAATTGCCTAGTGGCCGGCAGACTATATTTGATAATCGAGTAGGTTGGGCACGAACTTATTTAATGAAGGCTGGACTACTTGAGTATCCACGACGAGGCTATTGCAAGATTACGACGAAGGGCAGAGATGTCTTAAAGTCAAATCCCAGCATAATCAATATCTCCTTTCTTCGTCAGTTCCCTGAATTTCTGGAGTTTCATACCGCCAAGAATAATGATGATCAAAAATCAGATGAACAGCCGTTGCATTCGGAACAACGTACTCCTGGAGAGAATCTTGAGTACAGCTATTTAGTTCTTCGCGAAGAGCTTGCCTTTGAGCTTTTACAGCGGCTAAAAGCGGGTAGTCCACAGTTTTTTGAGAAGGCGGTCGTGGAACTTCTAGTTAAGATGGGATATGGAGGATCAATCTCAGATGCTGGGAAGGCCGTAGGGAAAAGTAGGGACGGCGGCATAGATGGAATTATTAAAGAAGACCGGTTGGGTTTGGATATGATATACATACAGGCAAAACGCTGGGAAGGCGTGGTAGGCCGTCCTGAGATTCAGAAGTTCGTGGGCGCATTACAGGGACAAAAAGCCCGAAAAGGGGTCTTCATTACGACATCCGGTTTTACAAAGGAAGCAGTAGAATACGTAACTTTCATCGATAATAAAGTTGTGTTGATCGATGGTGAGCAGCTTACCCAGTTGATGATTGATTACAATCTTGGGGTTTCCACCGTTGCGGTATACGAAGAAAAGAGAATAGATCTCGACTTTTTCTCGGAAGATTAACCTCAGTTAATAATCCTGAATGGAAGCGTTCCCGGCCCGCCCTCTCCCCAGAGAGGGCTTTTTCCTTATCTTGAAAGCCTGAGTAAGATGAGTCTTAGGCACCCGAGACTTTCTTAAGCGGTTTCCCAGCTCATCATCCCCCCCACTTTTTGGACTCTAATATTTTTTCATTAAGTATATATTTTTCAGAGAAATTTTAGTATTATTTTTAATGGAATCCGAATAATAATTGTTCATTTAATATTTTTGTTCGGTTTTACAACGTCTAATACATTAATACAAAGCTTACATTTACTGCAAATGACGTGTTGATGTATGGGAATGGGAATGGAGATAAGATGAAGAAGAACATTTATTTTAACCATGATGGCGGCGTTGATGATTTAATTTCGTTATTTTTGTTACTGCATATGGATAATGTGGAGCTGACGGGCGTGTCGGTCATTCCGGCGGATTGTTACTTGGAACCGGCGATGTTTGCCAGCCGTAAAATCATCGATCGGTTCGGCAACGGCGGTGTAGATGTAGCCCCATCGAATTCCCGCGGGAAGAATCCGTTCCCGAAGGACTGGCGCATGCATGCGTTCTATGTTGACGCCCTGCCGCTTCTCAACGAATCCGGTAAAGTGGTGACTCCTGTAGCGGACAAGCCGGCACATCTTCATATTATAGACACGCTGCGCGCAACGGAAGGCAAGACGACCCTGCTGTTCACAGGTCCGCTTACTGACCTTGCTCGCGCATTAGATATCGATCCGACGATTGAAGAAAAGGTAGAACGCCTGGTATGGATGGGCGGCACCTTCCGTGAAGCAGGCAACGTGCATGAGCCTGAGCATGACGGAACGGCGGAGTGGAACGTATTCTGGGATCCGGAAGCGGCTGCGCGCGTATGGGCCAGCGGGATGGAGATTGATCTGGTGGCATTGGAAAGCACGAATCAAGTACCGTTGACACTCGATGTTCGTGAGCGCTGGGCTGCGGAACGCAAGCATGTCGGCGTGGATTTCCTGGGCCAATGCTATGCGATGGTGCCGCCTCTTGTTCACTTCTCGACGAACTCGACTTACTATCTGTGGGATGTCTTAACGACTGCGTTCGTTGGCAAGAGCGATCTGGTGAAGGTGCAGACGATTAACAGCATCGTGATTACCGAGGGCGCAAGCCAAGGCCGTACGGTTGAGACGGCGGACGGACGCCCGGTGCATGTCGTCTATGACGTAAATCGTGACGCATTCTTTGATTACATTACCGAATTAGCGAAAAAAGCAATGGAGAGGGTTTTGTAATGTCCGAGAAAAAGCGAGTCATTATTGATACCGATACGGCCGGCGACGATACGTTTGCCATTTTAACCGCGCTTCACTATTTTCAAGTCGAAGGCATTATGATTACCGGCGGCAATGTCCAGTTCGATCAGCAGGTGGAAAATGCGCTCTACACCGTGCAAGTCGCGGGAAAAAGCGGGCAAGTTCCTGTCTACAAAGGGCATGAGCGCCCAATCATGGGGCTTGGCCACAAAGAGCATCGTACGGTCGAGGACGTGCACGGCAAGGATGGAATGGGGGATTCGTTTTTCGAAAAAGCGGTTCAGTCTCCCGAAAAAGGGCATGCTGTCGATTTCCTGATTGATGCCATTCACAACAATCCAGGAGAAATCCATCTTCTCGCGATTGCGCCGTTAACGAATATTGCGATGGCGATTAAGAAGGACCCGGCCATTGTGCCGAAAATTCCGCATCTTTATATTATGGGCGGAACGAACAATGCGCTTGGAAATATTACGCCGAGTGCGGAGTACAATTTCTACGTTGATCCGGAAGCGGCCAAAATCGTGCTTCATTCGGGAATTCCCATCACGATGGTCGGTTGGGAAATGTGCACGCAATACTCCATTATGGACGATAACGACCATGAAGAGATTGAAGCGCTGGGAACGAAGGGCGCGAAGTTTTTCAAGGACGTCAATAAGGTCGTGATGAGATTCAATAAAACGGTTCATCGACTGAACGGCACGACGCATCCGGATACGCTGCTCGCAGCCGTAGCGGCAGACGAGAAGATCATGACGAAGTCCAATCTGTATCACGTCGATGTGGAAACCGTCGGTGAGCTGACAAGAGGCTACAGCCTTGTCGATATTAACAATCGTCTGGAACGCACGCGCAATGTCCGCGTCTGTGAAGCGATTGATCGAGATGCTTTTAAAGACATGCTGTTGGACGTGTTGAAGTCTATTAACTAATGCTAGTAACTGCAAATGGCCGCATTTGTATTTAAGGAAGCACTAATATGAAGAGCGGCCGTTTGCCCCTTTCGCTTTTACATTCTTGGTCATTGACACGATGAAGAAAGGATAGATATATGCAATACATTTGGGGACTTCTAGGAATCTTAGGCATTTTTTTGATAGCATTTGCGTTTTCGAAAAATCGCAAAGCGATTCATCCGAGAACGGTGATTGGCGCGTTTGCGATTCAATTCATTTTTGCATTGATCGTATTGAAGTGGGAATTCGGCAAAAAGATGCTCAACTACTTGGCTGCGGTCGTGCAGAGCATCATCGATTCGACGAATGCGGGCATTCAGTTCTTGTTCGGCGGGATACTGGGTGCGGAAAAGGCGGGCTTTACGTTCGCCTTGCAGGTATTGCCGATTATCATCTTCTTCTGTTCCTTGATCGCGGTTCTGTACTATCTCGGCATTATGCAGTGGGCAACGAAAATCATTGGCGGATTTCTGGCGAAGGTGCTCAAAACGAGCGAAACGGAATCGATGTCGGCGGCTGCTAATATTTTCCTGGGACCGACCGAAGCGCCGCTTGTGGTGAAGCCTTATATTGAGAAAATGACCAAGTCGGAGTTGTTCGCGATTATGGTCGGCGGACTGGCGTGCGTCTCCGGTTCTGTTCTAGGCGGATACGCGATGCTTGGCGTTCCGATTGAATATTTGCTTGCAGCGGCATTCATGGGAGCGCCGGGCGGCTTGCTGCTGGCCAAAATTATTATGCCGGAAACCGATCATCAGCTCAGAGCGGAACGCGTCGAGATGGTGAAGGATACAGAGTCCCGAAATGTCATCGATGCCGCGGCTCGCGGAGCTTCGGACGGGCTCAAGATCGCTGCCGGCGTAGGCGCGATGCTGCTGGCATTCATATCGCTTATTTTCTTGGTGAACATGATTATTGGCTGGGTTGGCGGCGTGTTCGGAATCGAAGCGCTGACGCTCGAGCAAATTCTAGGCTACCTGTTCGCGCCGATTGCCTTCCTGATCGGTGTTCCATGGGGTGAAGCGCTGCAGGCAGGTTCCTTCATCGGTCAAAAATTCGTGCTGAACGAATTTGTAGCATACACTTCGTTTGCGCCTGAGATTGCTCAGTTGTCGCCCAAAAGCGTCGTCATCATCAGCTTCGCGCTGTGCGGCTTCGCCAATCTGGCTGCGATTGCGCTCCTTATTGGCGGCCTGGGCGGGATTGCGCCTTCTCGAAGACAGGATCTTGCCGAGATGGGCTTCCGTGCGGTCATTGCCGCAACCTTGGCTAATCTGATGAGCGCGGCGATTGCCGGGATGCTCGTGTAGAAGCGATGATACCATACAAGTAACAACTAGGGAAATAAAACAAACGCTTGGGCTATGATGGCCCAAGCGTTCGTTGTTAGCTGAGAGAAAATGGAAGCTGTTATCTTATTGTGCTTGTACGAATTCAGCCGATTTAATGCCGGCTTGGCGGCCGAAGATGATGATCTCGGAAACGGAGTTGCCGCCGATACGGTTTTGACCGTGGAGGCCGCCTGTAAGCTCGCCTGCTGCGAACAAGCCAGGAATAGGCTGGCCGTCTTTATTTAACACTTCGGTATTCGTATTGATTTTCACGCCGCCCATGGTGTAGTGAATTCCAGGGGCGATTTTGATTGCATAGTATGGCGCGCCGGACAAGTCGTTGTCCATCGCCGTTGTTCTGCCGAATTCGGCATCCTCTTTATTTTTCACTGCGTTGTTCCATGTATCCAGCGTAGCTGTTAGCTGATCTGCCGGAACACCAATTTCTTGAGCTAAAGCCTCGAGTGTATCGCCTTGAATGACAAAGCCCATTTTTTCATACTGCTCAATCGCTTTAGCGCGGGATTTCACGCCGGAATCCAATACAAGATAAGCCGATTTCTCAGGCAGCTTATTGATTGCCGCCGTGACATTGTCACGCGTGTCCAGTTCGTTGGTGAACCGCTTGCCCTCGCTAGACACCAGGATCGCGCCTTCACCGCGGACCGCTTCCCCGATGAGATAGGAGTTGTCCTGCTGTACCGTAGGGTGAACCTGGATTTGATCCATATCTACCGTTACACCGCCGAGTTTTTCAATCATCTTAATGCCGTCGCCGGTGCTGCCTTCTTGGTTGGTTGTCACAAGACCTTTCAGATCGGAGCGAACCTCGGCAATCATATCCATGTTAGCGCCATAACCGCCGCTTGTCACAACGACAGCATCTGCGGCAACTGTTTTCTCATCGTTGTTGTTGAAGAGGACCTTAACGCCGTTTACTTTGCCGTCCTTCTCCGTAATTTCCGTTACATTCGCATTGACGAAAAGAGGAATTTCTTTCTCTTGAACATTTTTCACCAAGCCGTTGACGAGATATTGACCCACTGCGGAGCCGTCTTCAGGACGGTGGGTGCGCTTCTCGTTCATACCGCCCGTAATCGTGATATTGTTCAAGCGAATTCCGATGGAATCAAGCCATTCGATGGCACTTGCGGAATTGTCAACGAAGAAACGAAGCATCTCTTTGTCGTTCGTGCCATGACCGCCTTTTAATGTCTCTTCGTAAAATAGATCATTGTTATCCTCAATGCCTTGCTCTTTTTGGAACTTGGTCTGGGAAGCATTCATGCCGGAGGATGATTTCATCGTATTGCCGCCGGCAATCGGCATTTTTTCGAAAATAACCGGGTTCATGCCTTTTTCTTTGGCTTCAAGCGCGGCAGACATTCCGGCGCCGCCTGCACCGACAATGATGATGTCATATTTATCTTGTAATTGATCGATAGGTGTATAGTTGGCTTGAGAAGCACCCGACACGGCTTCCGTTTCTTGGGACTCCGCCGGTTTTTCATTGCCCTGACTCTCGTTTTGATTCTGGTTCCCGCCGCTACCGCATCCCGCGATCACGAGCATGAAAGAGAGAACGAGAATCAGCGTTGCTGCTGCTTTCTTTTTCATGATAACAACCCCCGTTTTTCTATGATGTTAAGTACACTTCATTTTAATATAATATCGTCCCCATGCATAGTGATTCTTTTCACAATGTTTTGAATTTTCTGTGATCATGCATCGGGTTTCTAGGATGAGGCGAGTCTCGCATCTTCCAAGTCCAGGAACTATATGCTATCATAATCATTTGCAAAGAATCGGAGGGGCCGTACGCCTGCCATTCCACATGGATTTCCCGAGCCGGAAGCTGCCAATGACTGAACACCCACATTGTCTTATAAGGAGGATATTGTTCATGAAAAATGTATATGTTGTGCGGCATTGCCAGGCGGAAGGGCAAGCTCCGGGCGCGCAGTTAACCGCAGTCGGTGTAGAGCAAGCGGACAAGCTTGCGGAATTTTTGACGGACAAACATATCGAACATATCATTTCAAGTCCTTATGAGAGAGCCTATCGGACCATAGCGCCCTTCGCCGATCAACTTGGCATGGCCATCGCTCTGGATGACAGATTGACGGAGAGGGTGCTGTCAGGCAGCAATCATCCCGATTGGCGCGATATGCTTCGGAAGACATACGATGATTTAGATTTATGTTATGAGGGCGGGGAGTCGAGCAATACGGCGATGAAGCGTGCCAGCAGCGTAATCGCGGAAGCGCTGGAGAGCGGATACAACAACGTCGTCATCGTATCGCACGGCAACCTGATATCACTGCTGCTGAAGCATTTCGACGATCGGTTCGGCTTCAAGGAGTGGGAATCCTTGTCCAATCCGGATGTATATCATCTAATCTTCGAACAGGATGCGCCCATCATCCATCGAATATGGACATAATGATGGTAAATGACCTGGCTTATGGCGTGTTATAATGGATTTATGAGGGAAAAGCGGTGCTCTCTGTGGGCGTAAATCGTAAAGAATTAAAGCGATTGATTGATCATATCACCGAGCAAGATGCAGCACTGACCTCCAGTAACCATGCCGTTGGAAAACCCCTGTTTTTTACGAAGGGGTGGAGATGTCCATTTACACAATTAGAACTTGGCACTCAGAATTTTTTCTACTGAGAGACGAGCTCCACTATATAAAAAATGAAGTGGCGAAAATTCATATATACTTCTCAACGGCTGTTTTTACGGGATCCAAGAGACCGCGTCGGATCCTGGGGGCATCCTCGCCTTCAGGGGGGCATAATTGCCTTCAGGAAGCACCATTGCCTTCTGGAGGCATCGTTGCCTCCTGGGGCTTGCACATGTAGAGGGAATTGCTGCTATTTTACAGGAATTTCGGCTCACTGAGTCCACATCCCGAGGAATTGCTGCAAATCTACATCATTTAAGGCCCTTTTGCTTCAAGCCGAAGCGAAACGGGTGAAATTCCTGCAGTTTTGCAGGATTCCCTTTCTGGTAAAGCCGTCCATATCGAATTGCTGTATTTACGCAGGATTTCGCTTACCGAATAGGCGTGTCTGGAGAAATCGTGCAGTTTTGCGGATTTCGCCTGCCGGATAGACGTGTCTAGGGAAATGGTGCAGTTTGTAAAGGAGTTTTTTTCAATGGGCGTGTTTTAAAAAGAAGGGAGCCAGAATCATGATGATTCCATTGGGCCAATTTGAGATTACATCCGGTAAAGTGGTTGTGTCCGATCCTTGCTACGAATTGAATGAGAATACGATAATCATGGGTGTGCTGGACAATGTACGCAACGGTACGTGGGCCGCTCAGGTATATAAAACAGAGGTTCGGGATTGGGGCGAAGCTTGTGCTAAGCTCATAGCGCTCCACAGTTCGGTTGCCGATAAGCCAGATGAACCCGAATGGGTAAGATGTAATTTCATTGTCGGCGTGGACAGCGGTCAAGCGGGCATCTTTGATGTCAGCAAGTATCGAATTCCGGATTCCGAAGCGCAAGGGACGGATTCCGATACGGATAGCGCCTGGTATTTAACCTGCTGCGACATTACGGAAAGCGATGAGGAAGCCGGTGTCATGGAAGGTGGCGCAGTCTCGCATTCTGGCTTCGGGGATGGGGGTTATGCGGCGTATTATGCTGCCAATGAACAGAATCAAATTATTGGAGTCAAGATTATTTTCATCAAAGATGCAGATCTGTAAGAGGCGGCAATGCATATGACGGGAGTACCGTCCAATGATTGCTGCAGATGTTCAAGTTATCCGGTCAAAGCCCAAGCATAATGATGTCCTAAAGGTAAATGGACGTTATTATGCTTTTTTGTCATGTCTCAAGTTTAGTTTATAAGTTTCCATTCTGGAACATAGAATCGAAGTGTACCTGGGTCCTACATTATACATGGGAGGAAATGAACATGACGAATGTGATGAAAGCCCGTCCGAAGCTGTATGTCATGGATAACGGCCGCATGAACATGGACAAAAACTGGTTGATCGGCATGCATAATCCGGCTACGATTCTGAATCCGAATGCGGCGGCGGAGTTCGTGGAAGTTCCGGTCTATACCGTATTGATCGATCACCCGGAAGGGAAGATTTTGTTCGATACGGCCTGCAATCCGAACGGGATGGGCAAGGAAGGGCGATGGCCCGAAATGATGCAGCTTGCGTTCCCTTGGGCAGCAAGTGAGGAATGTTATCTGCATAACCGGCTGGAGCAGTTGAATGTCTCGCCTCGGGACATCAAGTATGTCGTTGCCTCCCATTTGCATCTCGATCATGCCGGATGCTTGGAACTGTTCACGAACGCGACGATTATCGTTCACGAGGATGAGCTGAATGGCGCGCTGCAATCTTATGCCCGTAACAAAAAATTAGGATCCTACATATGGGCGGACATCGATGCCTGGATCAAAAATCATTTGCAATGGAAAACGATTAAGCGCACCGAGGATGAGTTGGAGCTGGCCGAAGGCATTACCCTGCTGAACTTCGGAAGCGGCCATGCTTGGGGCATGCTGGGCTTGCGTATCGAAATGCCGGAAACGGGCGGGATCATCCTCGCTTCCGATACCATCTATACGGCGGAGAGCTACGGCCCTCCGGTCAGGCCCCCGGGCATTATATACGATTCGATCGGGTACCGGAATACGGTGGAAAGGATCCGCACTCTTGCCGCCCGAACGAAATCCCAAGTGTGGTTCGGACACGATGCGAATCAATTCAAGGAGCTCCGCAAATCAACGGAAGGATACTATGAATAAGAAGGCAAAGGAAGGCATGATCATACTGTGAGCAGGTTTTAGCAGACGATCTTCCACTCTGATGACAACTGAGGACCTCCCCCATACGGTAACAGTGAAAAGGAGTTCATATTGTGATGAATTCCAAACTGCAGACCGGAGGGGGTTTTTGTGTATTCCAGGGGGCTGACCCGTTCTCTTACTACAGTACGGGCATCCTGCTTTACAAAATTGAACAACTTGGTTCATAGGGTGGATATTCTGACAAGTGCTGCATATTATATAATCCCTTTATGCGACATTCATTCAATGTTACAGAGAAGAAATCCGAACCGATCGGAGAAGTTGAGGTAGGATCATATGAGTTGTTTGAGAAAATTGTTTTTTGGCATGTTAGCAATCGTTTTAAGTATCGGAATCGGTCTCCCCAATGTGAGTGCTTCCCCGATCCGAGTCACCGTGGACGGGCATGATGTGGCGTTCCCGGATGAACCTCCGTATGTGGATAAGAAATCCAACCGCTCGATGGTTCCTGCCAAATTCGTATCCGAAAAGCTGGGCGCAAACGTAAAGTGGAACGAGGCATTGAAGCAAATCACTTTTTCGTATAAAAATGACACCGTCACTTTGGGGATTGGAGACAATCATGCGCAGGTGAATGGTAACACGGTAACCTTCGGCGGGGGAGCGACGGTCCAAAACGGCCGCACGATGGTTCCGCTTCGCTTCATCAGCGAAGTCTTTCATGCGGATGTAGATTGGAATTCGGAGCGCAATCAGGTCATCATCACCACTTCTGTACATAATGTTCCGAAGGGCACGTGGATCTGGGATAGCCGCATCATCGAGAGGGATCCGGACAAGCTGATCAACTTTGCAAGCGATAATCATGTGACCTCCGTGTATCTTCAGATTGATGCCGATATCGCTCCGACGATATATCAAGACTTCATTCGCAGCGCCACAGAGAAGCGTATTAACGTGGAAGCCCTGGCGGGTCGTCCCGATTGGGCCTCCAAGTCAGAGCAGGATCAAATCAAGAAGTTTATTGCATGGGTCCAAAACTATAATGCCACCGTTAAACCCGAAGAGAGGTTTGACGGTCTGCACTTTGATATTGAACCTTATCTGCTGCCGGAATGGAAGACCGACAATAAGGCGATCCTGGCAAGCTGGATGGACAATATGCGGCTGATTGAGCAGGAAGCCAAAGGGAGCGGCATGAAAATTACGTTGGATGTTCCTTTTTGGCTGAATACCGTAAAGGTTCCCGGCACGGAATACAGCTTCAGCGCATGGTTATTGGAGAAGTTCGATTGCCTGGTGATTATGGATTACCGCAATTTTGCCTTAGGCAAGAATGGGATTGTGGAAAACGCAAACGCGATGATGAGAGAAGCAGCGACGTTGAACAAGCAAGTCATCGTTGCCGTGGAGACCGCTAAAAACATGGAGAGCGATCGGACATCATTCTATGCCAAGAGTATCGAAGCGATGGAAAAAGAGCTGCAAGCCGCTCATCAAAAGCTGACTCGACATTCAAGCTATGCCGGCTTTGCGATTCATGAATACAAGAGCTGGGCCGCGATGAAATAAAGCAAATTCGCGTAGTAGAAAAACACCTCTTCATTACCTAAAGCGGAAGCGTCAAGCACTAGCCGCCTGGCAGGAAGAGGTGTTCTCTGCATGAGTTGCGATGTTACGCGTTCTTATCTCTGAAATATTCTTGATACTGGCTTGGCGTGACGTGGGCGTACTTTTTGAAAATGCTGATAAAGTACTTGTAATCGCTAAATCCGATATCCTGCGCGATCGTATAGACTTTGTTATCGCCAGATTTCAATAACTCCATCGACTTGTGGATACGATAGCGGTTGAGGAACTCATTGAACGTGTAGCTTGTCTCTGCCTTGAATTTCTGATTCAAGTAATAGGCGCTTAAGTCAAGCTGGTCCACGAGGTCATGAATGCTGATTTTTTTCGCATAGTTCTCCTGTACATAGGCGATCATTTGGGATACATACTTCGATGTCTTCGTTTCTTTCTCCAAAAATTTGCTGTGCAGAATCTCTTCGGTTTCTTGCGGATGATTGGAAATGACTTCGTATTTGCGCAGAAGATCGACTTTTGCTTTGGCAGATTCCAGCGCTGCAATCAATTGGTCATCCTCTAATGGCTTCACGAGGAACTCGGTCACGCCTAATTGTAAGGCTTGCTTGGCGAGATGAAATTCATTATAGCCGGAAATGATAATGCTGCTAAAGGTATGCTTCTGCAGTCCTTCCCGAATCATGGCAATGCCATCCATAATCGGCATGTTGATATCCGTAATGACAATATCCGGCTCAAGCTCACAGATCTTGTCATAGCCGTCCTGTCCGTTAAGCGCTTCTTCAATCACGATACAATCGTATTCCAGCCAATCAATGCTGAAGCGTATTCCCCTGCGGATCATATCTTCATCTTCAACCAGCAGAACTTTAAACATCATTGTCCCTCCATTCGTAAGGAATTGTCAGCGTCACACAGGTGCCTTTTCCTTGCCTGCTGTCGATGTGGATGCCGGAGTCATCGCCATAGAGAAGCACCAGACGGCGATGAACGTTATACAGCCCGATATGCTGCGTCGTGTTATTTTGGCTTTGCAGGAGTTGATTTACCTTCTGCAGGGTCTCTTCATCCATGCCTTGACCGTTGTCGCAGACCTCCAGCATCAGCTTGCCGGCAGAAGGGTAGATCCGAATGTCAATGAGCACATTGGTTTGGTTCCGATAGCCATATTTGATAGCGTTTTCAATGATGGGCTGAAGCACAAGCTTGGGGACATATACATCCTGGGCTTCCTCCGCTACGGAGATTCGGTACTCCAGCCGTTCATTGAACCGAATCTGCTGCAGCTTCAAATAATCCCGCACATAATTCATATCATCCTTCAGCTGGACGCTGCGATCAGGTCCGATGCTGTATCGAAGCAATCTGGATAGCAGCATAACGATTTCCTGCGCTTGCTTGGCGTCAATCTTAATCGCATAGCGCAACGTCTCCAGGACGTTGAATATAAAATGCGGATGGAATTGGGATTGCAGCTGCTTCACTTCAATAATGGTGCGGAGCTCGGACAGCTCTTTATTTTTCTCCATCAAATCCTTTAACCGATCCAGCATCGCGTTATACTCATCGCCGAGAATTTCGAACTCGTCATTCGTCTGGATATCGACATAGCCATTGAAGTTCCCCTCGCGCAGCTGCGCCAAAGCCAGAATTAATTTCTCGATCGACTCGGAATTGCGGGCAGACATTTTGTTCGACAAGAAATGAATGATCACCCATAACAGCAGGCTGGCCGCAAGGACAAAGACAGACACCGTATAGTAGGTGTAATGCTCGGATTTGTAGGAGTTGAGCGTGAGCACTTGAATGGGCGTGTCTGGTATCCGTTTGGAATACATATAGTACTTGCCGCCGTGCAGCAGAACATGTCCTTGATTGTCGAGCTTAGGACTGAATTTGTTCAGGACGCCTTTGGTGACATTGCTGGTTGTGGCAATGATCGTGTTATGCTCGTCGGTGATCATCGCAATTTCATTATTTTGTTCAAAAATAAGCTTCTGCATGTCGGACTCATACAGTTGATAGACGATATAGCCTATCGTTTGCTCGTCCTTGACGATGGCTTTGCCGAACGTATAGCTCGTATCGCGATCATGCGAGTAACGGAAGCTGTTCATCTCGGTCAGCGTGTCATCCGGTCTCTGATGAATCCGGTTAATGAGATTGCCGAAGGCAAAGCTGGCGTACAGTGCATCCGGCGACTCGGTGCTGGCCCGGAAGATGCCATTCGTATCGACGATATGGAAAATACTCTTCACCTTCTGGTGACTGTTGAATTCATAAAATTCGGAGTACACATGTTCACTGCCCAAATGGGTGGTCATATAGTTCATCACAGCAGGCGAGGCGGCCATCCGGTTGATTTCTTCGTAGTACTGTTGAAATACCTCTGCCATGGACTGGCTGATGGATTGGGCAGCCTCCGTTGTTTTTTGCGTCAAGTTCATTCTTCCATTAATGATGGTGAAAATGAAAAACAAGACGATTAAAATGACAAACGGAATAATCGTATAGAGTCGAAATAAGTGACGGGTTGACTCTTTGAAGTTACGAATCTTTTTCTGTTCCATGTCATCCCCCTCCACCTATGATAAGCCCTTCACTTCTTATTATAAGGACTCGCCGTTCATAGCTGATCATCCAAATACAACCAAGCCGGCCCTTAATGCAGGTACCGACTTGGATGTACATATTCAGATTCGATGCCGAGTTACTTTCGGTATCACCTCGTGATCAAAAGCGGACTTTTTGAACTAACCTCTCTTAGAGCGAGAGTTCTTTTTGTCCTGAGAGCCTCAGGAAGATAAGCAGCGATACGACCGTAATGATGGTAAGGATCGTGGACAGCGCTGCGGCCACGCCATAGTTCCCGCGTATGACCTCGGTATAGATAGCCACCGTAACGGTCTTCGTCTTGCCTGTATATAAGATGATAGAGGTGCTTAATTCGGTAATGATCGTAATCCAGCTCAATATCGCTCCGGACACGACGCCTGCCAGCATCATCGGCAGCGTAATCTTGAAGAACGTTTTCATCTTGGAAGCGCCCAAGCTGATCGCGGCTTCTTCAATCCCGTCGCTAATCTGATGCAGAATGGCTGCACTCGATCGAATCGTATAAGGCAGGCGCCGAATGACGAATGAGATAATCATGATTAGTGCGGTTCCGCTTAATATCAGCGGCTTATTGTTGAATGTAATCAACAAGGCAATCCCGAGAATCGAGCCAGGTACGATATAAGGGAACATCGTGAAAATATCAAGTGTGTTCGTCAACGCATTCTTCCGGCGAACAGTTACATAAGCGATGAGAATCGCCAGCAGGATAATGACGACCAG
The DNA here is from genome assembly GCF_007066085.1 of Paenibacillus thiaminolyticus. Taxonomy (NCBI): domain Bacteria; kingdom Bacillati; phylum Bacillota; class Bacilli; order Caryophanales; family Paenibacillaceae; genus Paenibacillus; species Paenibacillus thiaminolyticus. The sequence goes on from NZ_CP041405.1 coordinate 4,801,455, forward strand.
CGATATGATGGCCAGGAAGAACGTGTTCGTAATGACGCTGCCAATATTATTGAAGGCATCCCGATAGCTTTGCAGCGAGTATCCGTCAACGAAGATTCGGCCGTTCGATTTCTGGAAAGAAGTATAGATGACGTACAGCTGCGGCAACAGCGCGATAAACGTATACAGATAGATGACGGCATGTGCCGCAATATTGCCGATTCCTTTTTTCTTCTTGGCTTCAATCGGATGCAACGCACTCATCGTGAACGAGTTCCGATGGGAGATATATTTTTGCATCAGGAAGATAGCGGTTGCGAACAATACGACAATGACGCTGATTGCGGCTGCAAAGCCGTCGTCGCCGCCGACCTCACTGATGAATTCATTAAAGATTAAGACAGGAACGGTCTTGTAGCCTTCTCCAATCAGCATCGGCGTACCGAAATCGGCAAGCGCCCGCATGAACACGAGCAGACCGCCGGCGAGCAAGGTTGGCGTAATGAGCGGAAGCAGCACCTTGCGCATTTTGCTGAAGCCATTATATCCCATGCTCTCGGCAGCTTCCATCAGCGATTGGTCGACATTTTTCAGCGCCCCGGATACATACATGAAGATGAGAGGCACCATTTGCAAAGTCAACACTACTAAAATCCCCGTAAATCCATATATGTCAGGCATCGTAATCCCAAATGTGTTGCTGACGAAGCGGGTAATGACGCCGTTTCTCCCAAGCAGCAAGATCCAGGAGTAAGCTCCAATGAATGGGGCCGACATCGACGAGATCAGAATTAAAATCCGTATGGTTGAATTCCCTTTAATCTTAACGGTGGCCATGATATAGGCCAGCGGTGTTGCAATAATGGCCGCAAGGGCGGTTACACAGACGGTTACTTTTATACTGTTGAATAGTGCATTTAGATAGTAAGGCTTACTGAAAAACTTCACAAAATAAGCGAATGAAAAGTCGCCTGTCGTGCCGTTGTACACGCTCTTGATCAGCATCGTAAATAATGGCAGGGCCAGAAAAAGAATATAGAACAGAAAGATCAGGAACGAGATGTTAGTCCAGACGTCAAATCGTTTGTGCGTCCCCTTCATAGCTGACCGCCCCTTGTATAATTCAATTCGCCAGTAGCATCGTACACATTGATTTTATCCGTCTTCACTTTCAAATAAATGATTTGGCCAGGCTCCAGGATTTGTGAAGTTTTCGATTCCTGCGTAATCTCTACGCGCTGACCGGATTCCAGATCGACGAAGTAATGCGTGTTCTGTCCGAGGAATACGCTGTGCACAATGGTCGCCTTCAAGCCGGATTGATCCTCGGTCATGATGAATTCTTCCGGCCGAACCGAGATTTGGACGTTAAGCTCGGCTTGCTTATTCGATGCCGGCACTTGAATGTTAGAGAGCTCTTCCGCATAACTTGAACCGATATGCAGTTGATAGCTGCCTGCTTCTCGCGACAAGCTTCCTTGGATAATATTCGTGCGTCCGATGAAGGTAGCAACGAATACGTTCGCAGGACGTTGATAGATTTCTTGAGGCGTGCCCAGGTGCTGAATGATGCCTGATTTCATTACCGCAATGCGATCGGATACGGCCATCGCTTCTTCCTGATCATGCGTAACGTAGACGGTGGTAATGCCGACTTCCCGTTGAATGTCTTTGATCGCGTTCCGCATATCGACCCGCAGCTTCGCATCCAGATTGGACAGCGGCTCATCCATCAGCAGCACATCCGGCCGGATAACGATCGCTCTGGCGAGCGCAACGCGCTGCTGCTGGCCGCCGGACAGGTTCTTCGGCATGCGGTCCTTGTATTGTTCGATTTGCACGACCTTCAAGATTTCATCCACTTTGGAGCTAATCTCCGCTTTGGATAACTTTCGATTCTCCAGCCCGAATGCGATATTTCCTTTGACCGTGAGGTGAGGGAAGATGGCATAGTTCTGGAAGACCATCCCGATATTCCGCTTGCCCGGTTCGACCTGATTAATGACCCGCTCGTTAAAGTTAATCGTTCCGCCTTCAATGCTGTTGAAGCCGGCAATCATGCGCAGCAGTGTAGTCTTGCCGCATCCCGAAGGACCAAGAAGGGTGAAGAATTCACCCTTCTTAATCTCCAGGGACAACTCAGGAATGACGGTGGTATCGCCATATTTTTTTATTAGGTCTTTGATTGTTATTGTCACGCTCATTGTTGTCACCTAACCTTTTAGTCGCTTTTGATCACGAAGTAATACTGAAAGTAGTTCGGCATCGAATCTTGCATTCACTCTCGAAGAGCGTATGCTTTCGAAGCATGTTTCCTGCGGAAACATTTGAGCTGCTCATGTAGTCTTGCCTACATTCCGCTGCTCCTTACAAGTTTTGCTGAGCAAAACTCGCTTCGAAAGCATAGGCTTCGAGTTCTTGCAACCTTCTCGGTGCTGAAAACCGCCTCTTTAAACATGTTCTTTCGTTTATCTGATGCTTGTGAACAGATTGATATACTGCTCGATGATTTCGGATTTATGCTCGCTTACATAGTCCGTATCTTCATCGATCATGTGGATGTCGGCAAGCGGCGTCATGTAGTCTCCAAGCTGCGTGTCGATACGAAGCGGCCGGTTCGTCAGCTGCGTGCCGAATGCGTCTTGCGCTTCTTTGGACAGAATGAAGTCGATGAACTTCTTGGCATTGTCCATGTGCGGCGCGTCTTTAATAATAGCGGATGCCGCATCCAGGAATACGGCGCCTTCCTTTGGATACACGACTTCTACAGGTGCACCGTTGCGGACATAGGTGCTGGACGGATCTTCATATGTTAAGCCGACAACATATTCACCGTCAGCCACGCTCTTATGAACGGCGCCGGAACCGCTTGCAACTTTACCATCCAGGTTCATGATCAATTTGGCAACATAGTCCCAGCCTTCTTGACTCTCATAATCGCCGCCCATCGCTTTCAGCATATTGGTGAGTTGGGCGAAGGCGGAGCTGGAGCTTGCCGGGTCGGCAGATGCAATTTTCCCTTTCAGCTGCGGATTCAGCAAATCTTCATAGCTTTCGATTTTGATATCGCCGATGAGGTTCTTATTTACGAGCAGCACGCTTCCGTCTGAAATGTAAGGCGTGGCGAAGCCTGTCGTATTACGGTGGCCTTCAATTAAATACTGATCTTCCGGCGATACGTAAGGCTCGTAGAGGTCGGCATTTTCGCGGTAACCTGCCATCGAGCCGCCGAACATCACGTCTGCGTACGGGTTATTCTTTTCCGATTGTAAGCGCTTAATAATTTCGCCTGTTCCAGCCGTTACAAGCTCAACCGTAATCCCCGTTTTCTTTTCGAACATCGGAATGATGGTTTTGATGATCTCTTCGCTATTCGGACTGTAGATGACGAGTTTATTGGATGATGCTGCATCCGACTCGCTATTTCCACAACCACTAAGCGCCCCGACAACCAGTATGCAAGCTAACAGCAACATAGAAAACCTTTTCATATTTATTCCCCCCGAACGAAAATCGTTTAGTTGCAACTTCATTGTAGCAAGACTGGTACCGCTTACAGAATCCCACGATTCGAAAACATTGTCTAAAATTCGCAAGTGAATTTGGAGAAAGGATGATAGGGTTGTTTGGTAGCGGGAATTATTGGAGGATAGCACATATCTTTTTGCAAAGATTAATAAATAAGTGGAAAATAATCTTTTATGATATAAATCGCTTTATATTCGCTTAATTCTCGTTTCTTCCTGATGAGGAGTAATTGGCGCATTTGAAACATGGTGGAGGAACAAAGAAGGATGCTAATTAATTGTCCATACAAGTGACATTCTAGTCGTTCTAATTTTACAGAATTACAGTGATGAATACGAAAAAATGATTTCCATGTTTTAAAGATAAGTTCAATTTGCCATCGTAAGGAGTAAAAATCGTATACTTGTTCTTTTGGCAGATATTCCAAAGGAATATTTGTAATGTAAAAGTTAATTGCACTAAGCCGCTTACTGCGTTCTTTATAGGTAATTTGCTTCTTATGTTCTTTAGATGCTAAATCCTTTTGTCTACGTTTCATTTGTGTCAATAAATTGCTCCATATCTAATTGGATGTACTCAGAGTGCTTTTTTATGGTTCCATTTTGAAAGTATTCAGGATCTTTATTCTTCTGATATATACGTGTATTAAGCTTTAATCGTGAAATAAAATAAGCACCACACTCGCTTATAGTATGTAAATCTTTTAAATCGAAATATCCTAAATCACGTATGCATACATCGTTCGGTTTAAGGGATGTTAAACAAGTAGAAGCATAAGTTTTATCATTATGCTTTCCTGATCCTTGATCCTACATGAACATGTAGAAACTGACCACTTAGTAAATCATACTCTAGTTGAATTTTTACGCCAGCATTTTGACCGCTACCACCTGAACCTTGGTATATAGATGTGAATTTATCAGGAATCTGAAAATGTGTAGAATCCAATATGCGGATACGTCGAAAATAGTTTGTATACAAAGTTGGAATTTTGCTAGAAGAACAAAATTATTGGTGAAGTAAATGTGCTAAGAGTTGTTGTAAAAACTGAACAGCCTGAGAATTAAAGCGTTGATTGAGTCCTTCTGGACTCAATGCCTGTGTTAGCTTCTAATCGACTGCATAAATGTGTCAATGAAGTGTGAGCTATATTTTGACTTAATCAAATACATAAAGCCACTAAATCTTGTGCGCGGTATTTACTTTTTCGTTTCACAAATCCTACATTTTTAGCTAATTGCTCTAAAGCATTAGGTGACATATATCGTTGCAACTCTTTAGAAAACAATTCTAGTTCATCAAAAATCGATAAGTTCATATCAAAAACGCCATCCTTTCCTATGATTCTACAGAAAGAATAGCGTATTTTTTCATTTTAAGGAAATTTAGTTTTGTTAGCTTGATAGCGATGCCGAGATACGTGTAATTTTGAGTCGTAATTTTACTTTTATTTCCAAACATAATCAAATTGACGTTTTCTTTATTATTTTTGAACCTATTATCAGACATCCTAATCATACAATCGAAACGAAGTGTTTTTAGAAACTAACTAATGAATGATTAGGGTGTACCCATAATAGACAAATTCCTTAATAAAAATAGATGAAATGATATTTATAAGTTCAATAAATTTCATCAATCATTCCCTTGACTCTCCATTTGTAGTACTGTATAGTACTAATATGAAAAAAAATACACTTAGTAATAAAGATATTGCTCTGCAATCCGCTTTTACATTGTTTCTTACTAAAGGTTTTCTGGCAACAAGCATGGACGACATAGTCGCACGTAGCAAAGTTTCAAAAACGAACATTTATTATTATTTTAAGAGCAAGGAGGAGCTGCTGCTCGCTATTGTTAATCAGTTGATAGCACATTACGAGCAGCGAATTAATTATATTGTGTCTCAAACTGAGCTCACCGTTCAGGAGAAATTAGAAGCGGTACTCCACATTTTAAGCGATACTATTGAACAAAATAACTACCTTGGCGGTTGTCCTTTCCTGACTCTGTATACACAGACGCCTGTTGACGCGGTTGAAATTAGAGATAGAATCAAGAGTTTTTTTGAAAAACAGCTGCATGGTGTTGAATTGATTTTAGCCCAAGGGATTGCACGACAAGAACTAAAGGAAGAGCTGCCCGTTAAACAAACAGCTATGTTGATTGTCTCCTCTATTGAGGGTGCTCTCTTCTTGGCTCAAGCTTCTAACAACCAAAATATGATCAAAAATTTATTTCCTGCTTTAGCTTCCATGCTAAAGTAATATTTTTAGATATATTAGTACTGGTTAGTACTATAAAATAATAAAGGAGTGTTTTTATTATGAATATCTTCATGACCGGCGGAACTGGTTATATTGGACGTCATTTAATCGCTGAGTTAGCTTCTCAGCATCAGATTTATGCACTTGTACGTCAAAAAAATCGTCTTCTTACCATCATCAATCAACTGGCACCCGATCAACAGAACAACATTGTTCCTGTTATCGGTGATCTAACGCAGCCTCGATTAGGTTTAAGTGATGACAGCTACAAGCAATTACTTGCAACTGATCTAATTATTCATGCAGGAGGTCCAATGAATATTGAGTTGAACCTCAGTGAAGCTGAGCAGTCTTTCCTCGCCCCTGCAAAATCCCTTGCTCGGCTAGCACAGGATATCCACACTGCAAAAGAATTAAAGCATTTTATCCATGTCGTAGGCTTTATGAGTCCCTATCATGAACAAAATGCATTGTTGGATCTAGATCATTTGCTGGACAATCAACCGCCTTATGAAAAAATGAAGTTTTTAGCCGACTCTTATATACGAAAATCTCTTCATAACATGAGCATTCCCTTATCTACTGTTAATCCTAGTGTAATCGTCGGAGACTCCTTCTCAGGGAAAACAGAACAGATTGGAGGCCTTAGTATCTTAGTCGATGCCGTAAGGCGAAATCTTATGTTGCTTGTTCCAGGCGGCGACGATTATTGGTTACCAATGGTTCATATTGATCATGTGGCTTCGTTTATTTCAAAACTTGCTAATACAGAAGGGTTATCAAGCAATACCTACTATCTTTTAGATTCTAAGCAAGGGAGTCCGTCGATCCGAACTTTCATCAAACTCATGGCACACGAATTGCAGACAACAAAGCCGTTAGGAACTATACCGCTTCCGTTATTGAAAACTGTGCTTAGAATGGGTGCTGGTAAGATGCTTGGTATTCCTAAAGAATCCATGAGTTTTCTTGTTAAGTCGGAATTCCCTGTTTACAGTAAATTAGAAATAGAACAAAGGAACGGCAGAAATTCATTCGTAGTTCCGTCCACGCTCCCTTTTATCATTAGTGATTTGGATTATCGGTTAAATCATTTAGGCCTGAATCAAAATGAGCAGAAAGATTTTAGTCAACGAAGAAGGGCTAACTTAGTTTCGCTAGAGAAAGATAGGAATGAAACGCCTATTATTTTTCTTCATGGGACGTTCAGCAATGCCGATGCCCTTTTGCCCCTCTCACAATTTTTAAGCAGTTTAAATACTTGGTTCGTAGATTTACCTGGATTTGGGCGTACCCCTTATCACCATAATCCTTCTGTGCTAGAAGGCTATGTAGAGAGCATTTCCACTATGATCACTGAGTTGAACAGACCCGTTATATTAGTGGGGCATTCATTTGGCGGATTGATTGCGGCTCAAGTGATGGAACGGCTGCCCTCACTGATCAAACAACTCATTTTATTGCAGCCAGTACTGCATCCTATCCAACCTAAATATAGATTTCGACGTATTACAAGTTTCGTTCTAAAATATATGGAGCCCGCCCGTTTGGAAAAAGAGCTACTTCAAGCCAATAGCTTCAGAACATCCAGTCAGTTATTGAGTAATTACGCTCATTCTGTGGTCCGTGATTTAAAATCCCCCCGTATACGCAAAACTAACGCTACGGTCATGTCTTGCTTAACTATATCAAAATCCATTCAGTTAAATCCCGAGACATGGGATAAGAGGAAAATTAAGATATTATGGGGAGCTTTGGACAAAGATCATCATGTCCCAAAGCAGTTTGAACACTTGGATATTACACGTATTCAGTACGGTCATCAGTTTCCTGTTGAATCTCCTGAACTAACTGCTCAATGGATTTCTCAAGCTGTAACAGTATAAAGGTTCTTTTGATAGTATTGATGGAGGTGTGGATTGTCAACACAAATTCAGACTGCTTTTTTAAGGGCTCGTTTTCTGAACTCAACTGGACTTAAATAACCTAAAGTTCCATGAACATGATGATGGTTAAACTGGTTCTGTTGCAAAGTTTGAAAAAAGCATAAAACAGGTTGGTAAATGAAGAACAATGTTTAGGAAGTAGCTAGTAATTGTTGAAGTTCATTGTACACGTTGAAAAGGCGGAGTCTCTTTGAAGACTTCACCTTTGTTTATATAGGGCATGAATGGTTTCATAAGCGTGCAGATTTATTTTTTATTTTCCAAATTTGATAGATGGGATTGCCATATTCATGAATCCATCGCATGATGGTTGTTGGCTGAACTGAAATACCACGTTCTTTCAGGATTTCAGATACATCACGATACCTAAAGAAAAACGGCAGTAGTAGCCGACAGCTACTAAAATAATATCTTTCTTGAATTGTTTTCCTTTAAAATATCTCATGTCTGATTCTCCTAGATCCTGTTTTCTAGAGTGTAGCTTCATGTAGAAAATTTTGCAACAGAACCAGTGCTCTGATACTTATTTTATTATACAAAAAAATGGATATTTTGGTGTAATTATCATACAGTAATAATTTAAGAGGAGCTTTATGCCAATCATTACATCATTATTATCGTTGATTTTACAAGGTTTCTTTTCAAACTCTATATTTTTTATTATGAAAAAAAATAGAAAACTTTTCTAAACATACATAAGTTTCCTGAAGATAAGGTTGTTTATGGTGTTATTACGGTAAGTATCATTTATTATTTGTTTGGATTATTGCTGGTTTTCGCCGAGAAAGGGAAGAAACAATTTTAAGAAAAAGTGGCTTACTTTATGCTGAAATTTGCTTAGTGTATATTTTCGTTAAAATGTTGAGCGGTACCCCATGCCCATCAACCTAACAGAACAGGTTGCCCCCAAAACGAAAATTTCATCTTTTCATAGGTGTCCATGGGAATTTAGTTCATTTTTTTCGTTTTGGGGAACAATTAATTTCTTAAGTTGATGGGTATGGGGCAGCCCCCTCTTTTCGAACTCCTTAATCTATGGATTGGCCCTTATTCGGCCGTCTTCATGCCTCCGCATCTGCAAACTTCTCGAATAGATTGTTCAGCAGAACAAAGGTCTGTTCGTAGGTAAGCACGCCGTCCGGATTGAATTTCTGTCCGTCCGCTCCCGACATCAGCGCTAAGCTGACCGCTTTGTACACATTCTCCTTCGCCCAGGACGCGATTAGGGCATCATCGGCAAACGCTGGCTTCGCGGCCTCCAGGGCGGAGGCGCTCTGTCCCGTCCGCTCCGACAACAGCGCATGTGCATTCATAAGCAGCGTTGCGGCCTGCTGGCGCGTAATGCTGCCGGATGGCGTGAACTTCGTCTTAGAGGTCCCGTTCATGAGCCCATTGGTGTACGCCTTGGCGATGTCTGCGTTCTTCGTATCCTGGAAGGGCGCTGTCCCTTGAGCAAGCGGCGTGCCCAACACATTTTCGCAGAGCTTCACCGTTAACTTGGCAAAATCGCTCCTTGTAATAGGCAACTGGTAAGCATGATCAAGGTTCAGCGGAATGATGCCGTTGCTCTTCGCTTGTTGATAGCCAGGCAAGGCCCATGAACTGACGGCATCGCCCTTGGCGGACTCCCGGACCTCCACCTCGATCCAACTGCCTTCCTGGAAGTAATTGCGGATGGCAAGCTGCGTTGTTCCCGGGTTCTTGCCTGTAATGTATCCTTCCTCATCGATCGACGCTATCTTCGGATCGTCAACTGCAAATTGAACATTCGCCATCTTCGGGTCACCCGATGAACGGCGATAATTCAGTTTGGCTTTCTCCCCTGGCTGGAGAAGAAGCGAGGTGGCTCGCAGCGACACTTCCGGCACCATATCGAAAAAGATCGTATCGTATTCAATGACGGCGGCCTGCCCCGACTTGTCATAGATCCCGTTAATTTTCACATGAAACCGATCATCGTCCTGGAACCGTTCAATTCCGTCCGGTCTGAACGTGATATTGTAGGGAATACCGTAATAATTGGTATCCACGTGAAAATATTTTCCTTCCTTATCCGTATCCCGTTGATCAAAAACCCAGCGCTTGCCGTCCCGCTCTCGAATCAGCGTGACTTCAATCTCGTTCGTGCGCGAGTTATCATATTGCTCCACGTTAAGGGAGATCGACCACGGATCGTTCGGCGCGAATATTTCCTCGGGAAAATACCCCGATGCGGGCCAACTGATGTATTCATATTTCACCTGTTGCGTGCGGCCTTTATCCAACGCATACATCGCCGAATAGGGATATCCTTCTGAAGTGTAGGCGATGCCGAACATCGTTTTACTCATGGCGGGATTCAGGATCCAGCGGCGGTGCCCCACCCGATCAATATTGCTCGTGCCGCTATCCGACATATATCCTTCGATCACGCTTTCATAGAAGGTAGAGCGCCCCGCCGATATATTGCTTGCGCGGGTTCCTTTTTCGCCAAGCTTGTACAGCGTCTCCTCCATGCCCGGAGGCTGAACCGGATAATGCGACAGCATGTTATTCGCCGCATTGACCAGCGCAGCGGCCTGTTGCTGCGGCTGCAGTTCCCAATCCGGCTGGATATCGTCAGGCAGCCCGGCCAGATACCGGGCGACATTCGTCGCGTTCACGCCGTCCGCGATATATTCCGGCTTCAGCTTGCCCGGAGCATAAGGAACGCTTGCCTTCGGCATCACCTCGTAGATGTCCTTCTGCTTCATATACTCATTATAGACACCCATTGGTTTATACTGCAGCCATCTGCTGCTTATCTCCTGCTTCGTGCGATTGGCCAGCGCTGCCTGCACATCATGCGAGGCGGCATACGCGTTGCCGCTGCTCATCCATACCCACGATGTCAATGCAGCCAACGCGGCCAGCATCGTTTTCCCAAGCCATTTCATCTCCATGTCCCCCGTCTGTTCATAATAGGATTAGGATACAGGTACAAGAATTCGCTTGAATCCTGCATTTTCCTTTATTTTTCGACAAAGAATTTACGGCTTCCAACTCCCAGATGGCAGAGACGCTATATTACGACAGGGAATATAGAATGGCGGAAGAACAATACCAGGTATGGATTCAGGAACAAGCTGTATCGTTATCGATGTACATGTTCGCGGTGGAGGGAGTGAGACTGGGATGATGTTCACTCATCGGGAAGAGCCCATTTTTGTAAAAAGTGGTGGAGCAGTTTTTTGCGGGCTCTCGCCAAACGTTGGGTGAGGACGGGTTCGGTTAATTGCAGCTCATGGCAAATTTGCCGATAGGATTTGTTTTGGATATAGAACAGAATCAGTATGGTGCGGTAATCATCTTTGAGTTCGGCTAGCGCTTGGTGAAGCAGCTCGTCTCTTACTTTGGTTTCTACGGCGCTTGCCACGCTTACCTCATGTGAAGCCTTGGCATCCATATACGCATGCGCTAACTTTATAATTTGGCGGTTTTTGTTTTTTTTTCGCAGCCAATCCAGTGCGGTAGTCCGTGCGACTTGCTTCACCCACCCCGGAATATTGATGTCGGATTGCAGGTGCGGACCTTGCATGGATGCCTTAAGGAAAGTCTCTTGAATAATATCTTCGGTAAGGGAACGATCATGTGTCTTGAAATATACGTCCTTGTACACGAACTGATAGAAGGAACGATATACCCATTGTTGCGTGGCAGGATCTAGGCTGGCAAATGGGCTTCGCAACAGATAATACCACTGTTCCATAAAAACCCCCCCTTATTGCCAATTCTCCTTATTTTTCGAATTTTAGCTGCGGATAGACGCAGACAATCTAATCGCAGTATACAACAAAAAACGAAAAAAATCATAATATTTACATAGTTTCTTTATTGTAGTCGATATTTATGTTTGATAAAAATAGTAGAAAATTTTGGAGATTCAGCGTTAGTTTTTGCTAAATTCCAACGTTATATAAGTAAGTTGTTGAACAATGGCTGGTCTGCGAGTGTACTGACGAGATAGGTCATTGATCGCAACACGCGTGCAAGGAAAGGGGGGGAAGCTCGATCCGAGTAGATTGGCCGAATCAAAATAGGAAAACAAAAGGAGGAATTTGTAATGAAGAAGAAGCTTGCTATTCTATTTGCGTCGCTCTTGCTCCTTGTGTCAGCCAGTCCGATGTATGCTGCAGGTCATAGCGGTCATGATCACGATAGAGCAGCAGTCAACAATAGCTTAGAAGTTAAGCTGAAGATACCTGGACAGGCTGCGCCTTATGTCGGGGAGGCCATTTTTGAATATGATAGACCGGCTTTCAGAATGGCGAATATTACTGTCAATGTCACCTCTCCTGTCGATCAGAAATGGCGCTCTACGTACCAAAACTATGCATATGAAGCCAATCGGGTGGTTGCTCGTGCCGGCACGGCCTTGAAGGAGCAATTCGGAATCAACTTCTTGTCCGTGGCTCAACCTCTATGGCAATCTTCTTCAACCACCAGTTCCGGATTATTGAACGATGCGCGGAACAAACACGGTTTGACTTACAACGGCAATCAAAAGGCGGATATTATGATTGCGTTCTCGGGCCTCAAACCTAGCGATAATTCCAATATTGCGGGGATCGCAACGCTTAGCAGTCCTTACTCCACTATTTTTGACAACGGGTATAGTACCAATGCGGAGACGACACAGCATGAAGCTGGGCATATGTATGGTCTGCGCCACGATGAAGAAGAGAGAGGCTCGGATTATGACGGAAAAAATTGCGTGATGACGGCCGTTGGCTTTGGGTTTATCGATCGGTTCTGCAAAGGGCATCATGCCGATTGGTATGCTGCTAGGAACATGTATTAATAGGAGGCGGTAACGATTCTTCCTTCTCAATTCATAGAATTGGGAAGGAAGTTCTTATCATTAAGGGGGTGTCCTGATGCGATTCACAGGAAAAAAGATCGTTTTTTGTATTTTTCTGTTTCTGTTCGGCTTTATGATCATCAGTTGTTCGGCCAAGTCTGACTTTTCGCTGATTCAGGTGAATGGCGAGATCATTTCCCATGAGGAGATTCAACATGTGTTACAGCGCTATGAAGATAAAGGGGAATTCATCAAGGTCTCCGAAGAAGACGTCGTGAAAAGCGCAATTGAAGAGGTTCTTGTGCTCCAGCAAGCCGGCAAATTGGGAATTACGGTGGATGAAGCCGAGTTAGATCATAAAATGGATGCTTTAAAAAACATGAATCAAAGCTTGTTCTACGATCTGGCCATCAAGCAATACGGGGATATCGGCAACTATAGAGAGGCATTAAAGCTGCGAATGCTGTATCAAGGGACGAGAGACAAAATCATGTCTGATTATGTAAAGGACAATCCTATTGATGTTGAGCTTGTTAAAGCGGAAATGGTATCCGAAGGGGTAATTCAAGATAAAAGCGAGTATGATAAAGAGGAAAATAGCGATTTAGTCAGTCAGTTTACTCACAGCTATGTCCTGAAGAAAGGAAAAGAGTACTTTGATGAATGGGTTCATTCCTTAGTGGAAAATGCGAATATTGAATATGTATATCGATGATCCCCGTTTATTGCGGGGTATTTTTACGATGACAGGGGGATGTGAATGGGGAAATTATGGGGTGCTTTCATGACGGGCATCGTCATTCTCAACGGATGCTCCTATTCGCCATCGAATCATGATCTGCCAGGTCAGACGGGAACCGCTTCACGTCATGACACCGTTGGTGAGACAAAACAAGCGTCGAGCGAACCGGAAGCTCACGAGGATGAGATTTTCTGGAGCCATAACGAAATTCGCAACCTGCAGCGGTTAGATAAGTTCGTGGAGAACGTGAACCACAAAATAAAGGATGAAATCAAGGTTCTAGCGAGCACCAAAGAAGGCGGAGTCATCCACATGAATCTCGCATTCGATGGCAATGCCATTCAAGTCACCGTGAACGGCACGCAAGAACCTTATGATCGGATATCGGTTGAGGAACGGTTCAGTGCACATTATAACGGGACTTTCATTGAATACTGGGTTAGCCGAAAAGACGATGAGAGCAAGAAAAAGCTCATTCTCCAAAATCATCCCGACCTGCAGCGCCGCCCATAGTCCCCTTTACATCGCCGGCATTTTCCAACATACTGAGAATAGAAGGAAGCGAGATGTGCTTGCTTCTCATCCAGACAAGCTATTTAGGGAGTGATCCGATGTTAAGCGACAAGCTGCTTGCGAAGTTGAACGATCAGATGAATTATGAATTTTATTCTTCCCAGGTGTACCTGGCGATGGCGGCTTATTGTTCGTCGGAGAGCTTTGACGGGTTCGCGAACTTTTTCATCGTGCAGTCGGAGGAAGAGAAATTCCACGGGATGAAAATTTACCACTTTATCAATGCATTGGGCAAACGGGCCATTGTCAGCGGCATGGACCATCCGCAGAATGAGTACGGCTCCTTGCTGGACGCCTTCGAGCATTCCTATGAGCATGAGCAGACGGTAACCAAGCGAATCTATGAATTGTCGGATATCGCGTGGGATGAGCGGGAGCATGCGACGATCAACTTCCTCAAGTGGTTCATTGACGAGCAGGTAGAGGAAGAAGCGACCTTCGACAGCATCATTCAGAAGCTACGCCGCATTGATAATGACAGCAATGCCTTCTATATGCTCGATGCCGAGCTCGCCAAGCGCACCTTTACGCCGCCGGCCGGCGAAGCGTAAGTTGCATCCGCCAACAAGAAGCTGCTTTCCCTGAACAAGTTCGTGGGAAAGCGGCTTTATTGCTGTGTCCGCCTGTTATTTTCTTGGCAGCGCAATTCGGAATCTCGTGCCATGCCCGCCGGCTGCGCGCTCCAGTCCGCCATCCAACACATCTAAGTGAATCCGGCCCCGGTGCTTCTCGACGATATGCTTGGCAATCGTCAAGCCGAGCCCGCTCCCGCCATCGCTTCTCCGGGCTTGATCGCCGCGGACGAAGGCATCGAATATCTTGTCCCGCAGCTCCTCCGCGATACCGCTCCCGTTATCGGCGATGATAATGTCGATCTCTTCCTTCCTCTCCGCCAATTCAAGGGATACACGGGTACCTGCCGGATTATATTTCAGCGCATTGTGCAGCAGATTGGAGATGGCCCGGTTTACCAATTTTGCGTTGAACGGGATGTTCACTTCATGCGCGGGAATGGCATATTCGAAGATGAACCGCTTATCCTCGAACGGACCGTACCATTCGGCGGCGATCTCGCGCAGACATTCGGCTATGTCCGACACTTCGGTCGTAAGCGGATAGTCCGGGAGCTCCAGCTTGGACAGCTCGAACACATCCTCGATCAAGGCCGCCACGAGCTGTGTTTTATCTTGAATCAGGTCCAACGTTTTTTGCTTCTTGTCTTCATCATGAATCAGCCCCAACTGTAAAGCCTCAACGTAGCCTTGAATCGTGGTAATCGGCGTTTTCAGATCATGGGAAATATCGACAAGCATCCGCTGCTTGTTGGCCTCGAGCCTTTTCTTCTCCTGCTCGGCCTTCTCCAGCCGCTCAGCCATGACGTTAAAATGATCCTGAATTTGCGCGATCTCGTGGTTCGCTTTCATATTCAGTCTTTTATAGTAACGGCCGTTCGCCACGTTTTTGATGGCCTCTGCGACAGCACTTAGCGGATTCGTAATTTTGCGCGCGGTCCATCGGCTGTAGAAATACGTGTTAAGGCTGAATAATACGATAAATAACGCCAATGTTTGCAGCATGATTTTGATAAATATCTTATTTTGAGCGTCGTTCAATTCCTTAAGCTCATATTTTTGGGACACATATTGCGCGGGAATTTTGACAAGAACATAGCCGGTCTGTCCATCCTGCGCAGTAAAGGGAGCAAGCGAGACCATGTACGGTTTGTCCTTTTGATCGGATAGCAGGGTGTTGAGATCCTTTTCCGTATAGGCTGTCATCGGATCCTGCTTTGTACCTTTGACGTGCACGACCTGCAGCTGATCATTCAAGATTTCCACCCAGCCGTCGAACGACTGGATCGCCTGGGATGGAATCTCCTCGTAGTTCGGCCGGACAATCTCGCTTGCCGCCAGATTCGCGAGCCGCGCGCCGTACATGTCGCGCTCCAATTGATAAGCCAGCCAGCCAAGCAACCCGAACATAATCAGCCCCAACGTCAACGAGAAGAAAATATAATTTTTGATCAAAAGATTAAATAGCTTATTTCGGTTGCTCACGGCACTCTTCCTCTTTCGCAAACCGGTAACCAAGTCCCCGGATCGTTTTGAGATAGACTGGATTTCTCGGCAGGTCCTCGATTTTTTCCCGCAACCGGCTGATTTGCACCATGATGGTGTTGTCATCGGCGATATACGGCTCGGACCATACCTTCTCGAAAATTTGCTTTTTCGTGAAAATGCGTCCAGGTGAACCCATCAGCAGCTTCATCAGCTTATATTCGTTCGCGCTAAGCGCAATAGGCTCGCCGTGTTTGTAGAGAGCGCAGGCGTGGTGATCCAGCACGAAGGCGCCGACGCGCGTGTGCGGGCTGTCCAGAACAGCCGGATGATCGTTGAATTCATACGTGCGGCGCAGTTGAGCCTGAACGCGCGCGACCACCTCCAGGGGACTGAACGGCTTCGTAATAAAATCATCCGCCCCCAGGCCCAGGCCGATAATTTTATCCGCGTCCCGATTTTTGGCGGAAATAATGATGATCGGCAGCTTATAGTCCTTCCGGACACTCTTGATCAATTGGTACCCGTCCAGTTCCGGCATCATAATATCAACGATCGCCAGATCAATAGGCTCTTGGCGCAGCATATCCATAGCCGCCGCGCCATCCCCCGCTTCCAGGACGGACAAGCCTTCCGCTTCCAAATAGAGCTTGAGCAGACTTACGATGTCCGGCTCGTCATCGGCAATCAATACCGTGGAATGCATTAGTCATCTCCCCTGTCTGCCTGATGTTAGGGATCATTCGCTCCCGGCGTGCGAACTCCTTCTCTCTGAACCCGCCGTAAGGTTATTGTAAGAATAGCCACAGTCCGGGGAAAAAACAGCTGCATTTTTTTGGGAAAGAATGCGAGGGAGGCTTTTCAATTCCCCTTACAAGTCATTCAACTCCGCCACATCCCCGTTAGCGGCCTTCACGCCATAGTGGCAATCCAGCTTGCCGCACAGCAGATACTTCTTCCGCCCCGCCTCATACACATAGACAGGCGTTAATTCGAGCCGTCCCTTGAGCTTGTCATAGGCCTCCTCGTGGCTGACGGCAACCTTTTCTTCGTGCTGGAATTCATCGAACATGGAGAGCAGCGGCGCGTTATCCATATAATTGATGATCTTGCAGCGATGAGGATCGATGAACAGGAGCAGCTTCCGCTGAAAGACCCGCTTGCTTGGCGCGCTCTGTCTCAAGATGGCTTGGATGTATCCTCTTTCCCGCTGCAAGCTCTTGAGCACCCACTGTCCAGAATCCTGCGGATAGAGCTGGCGCAATCCGGCTTCGGCAGCGTCAATGCACTTGGCTTGTTCCGCCTCCGTAATTGGCAAGGAATCGGGATGCGGCTCACGGGATTCCGCTTGGTCCAGCGTGACGGTCTCGTGCAGAACGATCTCGCTTCTTTTCAAAGGATCCGGTTCCGTCGTCGGCTGCTCCCAAGTCATAAGCTTCTCGATATTCACGCTCATTCCTGCACCTCTGTTGATCTCGAACGGGATGGCGGTTACGCCGTCATTGGCAATATAGATTTCCTCCAGACCGTACACCGGAATGATCCGCTGCTCCTCCAGCAAGGGAAGCTCCAGCAGCTTCAATTGCTTCCTTGCCAGCGGCTCCACCGCTTCCAGCGTAAGCGTATAGTCCGCTTCTTGCAGAAGGGAACGGTCCGGGAATGTTCCGTACACACTGTAAAAGGTGAGCTTGCCCTCCGTGTCGAACTGAAGCTCGGCCCGCCCGCCGGGAGAGAGGGGCATGCCGTCGATGCATTCGGCAAAGTGATATTCCCCTTCCTGTTCCTTATCCAGGCAGAACTGCTTGCCATACGCGATCCCGGCTTCCGCTTCAATCCACTGGATGACCTCATTCAAGCCGGCCTGGTGGAACGGCTTCCCCGTTGCAAATGACTTCCCGCCCACAAAAATAACGCTTGTATATTGGCGGGTATGCCAATTTACCGTAATGACTGCCGTCCCTTCCGGATTGCAATCTTCCTCCCATTCCGTGATATGAGAAGGGAACCATTCCATGCTGAGAAAATAGTTGGTCTCGTTCAGCAGCGTGACCTCGCGGTACAATTGATGGGAGTGCAAGTCATAGTTGTCCAATCCGAATGTCAATTGCGCGGCATCTATCCATTCCTTGATTCGCTTATCCATTGCGGGGCCCTCCGATAATCTGTGTTGCTTTCATCATACCATTCCGAATCGGTGAACATGAAGCAGCGGCAGACGAGGGAGCCCGCTTGTTATGACGGAGTTCCTATTTTCCGGGAAATGATGGCTTCGTGTTAGACGGAATACAGGGCACGGTTTATACTAAATTCGAAAGCCAAGAACCCATTCGCGGAGGAGAAACGAGGCCGATATGGACAAGCCTAAAATATTGATCGTCGAAGATGAAGAGAAAATTGCCCGCGTGCTGGAGCTGGAGCTGACGTATGAAGGGTATGAGGTAGGCAAGGCACTGGACGGCCTGGAGGGATTCCGGCTGTTCCAGGAGCAGTCCTGGGACCTGATACTGCTGGATGTGATGCTGCCCGGCATAAGCGGAATCGAGCTGCTGCGCCGCATCCGTTCTCATGATCCGCATACGATGGTCGTGATGCTGACCGCGAAGGACTCCGTTGAAGATAAAGTATCAGGCCTTGATCTCGGGGCCAATGACTATGTGACGAAGCCGTTTCAGATGGAGGAGCTGCTGGCGCGCATTCGCGCCTCGCTGCGAATGAGACGGCTGTCCCCGGCCGCCGAGGTCCAGCCCGAATGGATGACGGTCGCCGATCTGAGCTTGAGCGAGCTGACGCATGAAGTGAAGCGCGGGAAGGACCGCATTGAACTGACGCCCCGCGAATTCGACCTGCTCGCGTATCTGATGAAGCATGGCCGGCAGGTCCTGAGCAGGGAGCAGCTCTTGGATGGAGTGTGGGGATACGACTATTACGGGGATACGAATATCGTGGATGTCTATATTCGCTACCTGCGTCACAAGGTAGACAAGCCGTATGAGACGGCGCTGATTCATACCGTGCGCGGAGTAGGCTATGTGCTGAGGGATACGAGATGAAGCTTCGAAATAAAATCAATCTGTACACATCAGTCTTGTTCATCGCGCTCATCCTGATAGTCAACGCGGCCATTTATTATATTTTCAGCAGCATGATCCTGGACCGCGAAGCGGACAGAGTGGCCGCCGAAGCGCAGCAGGCGCTGGCGGGGATCAATCAGGCCGGCACGTCGATACCACCCGATGAGCTGCTGCGGGCCTATGCGCCGCTCCATGGCATTCTCCAGATCGTCAATGCGGACGGAAGCCGGGGCGCGGCGGTTGCGCCGCCGGAGCTGAAGGAGCTTCGCGATCTCCCCGTTGCTTATTATCGGCAGGAAGAGCGTAACATTGTCACCTACGAGGGCATCCCGCATGTCTTCGTGACGATTCCGATCGTATGGCATGGCGGCGAGGTAGCCAATCTGCAAGTAACGGAAAGCCTGAAGCCTACCGCCGACATGCTCAGTATGTTGCGGGTTGTCCTGATTCTGGTGTCGGGACTCGCCATCCTCCCAGTCCTGATCTCGGCCAAGCTGCTGAGCAACTTCATCACCCGGCCGATCTCATCGATGATTGCGACGATGCGCGATATCCAGCGAAGCGGGCAATTCAAGCGGATTCCGCTGCCGAAGAAGTCCAAGGATGAGCTCTACCAGATGGGCGACACGTTCAATCATATGATGGATCTGCTCGAAGTCAACTACGAGAAGCAGGGCCAATTCATTTCCAATGCATCCCATGAGCTGAAGACGCCGCTTACGATTATCGAATCCTATGCATCCCTGTTGAAAAGAAGAGGGAGGGAGCAGCCCGAGCTCTTCGACGAGTCGGTCGAGGCGATACATTCGGAAGCGATTCGGATGAAAGATCTGACCCAGCAGTTACTGCTGCTGGCGAAGCATGATGAGATGTGGAAGGTCGCGATGGAGCCTGTGGATCTGGGGCAAATGGTTGAAGACTGGGTCCGCGCCTTTCAGAAGGCGTACCACCGTGACATTACGCTCCAGCAAGATGCAGATGTGATCATCGACACGGATGTTCAAAAGTGCAAACAATTGTTTTATATCGTGATGGATAATGCGCGCAAATATAGCGAGGAAGCGATTGGGGTCCGCATCAAAAAAGAAGGCCCAACGGCGGTGGTGGAGGTTAGCGACAGGGGTATCGGCATCCCGGCGGATTCATTGGACAAAGTTTTCGACCGGTTCTACCGGGTCGATAAGGCCAGGACAAGAGCGAAGGGCGGCTTCGGCCTGGGCCTGGCGCTTGCCAAGGAGATTGCCGGGGTGCTGGAAGCTGATATTCGCATGGAGAGTATTGAAGGCCATGGCACTATGGTTCGAATCACCTTTAAAAAGACTCGTTCACGCAATCTTCTCGATGCTTAAGGCCGATTTGTTTGAACTCGCCCATATCGAGCACCGCAAGCTCATCGATTTCTCATGTTGCTCATGTATACTGAAGTACGGAAGCAAAGCCGGTGAGGGAGTCTGGAAATAGGGAGGCGCAAACATGAAAAAAGCATGGCTAGGCGCAGCCGTAATCGCGTTCTTCGCCATTGTGGTCTGGCAGCTTGTTCGCCTGATCACCTTTGCCGAGCCTTTGTCCGCGGCCGAAGCGGCCAGCAAAGTGAAGGAAATGTACAGGGGCGAAGTCGTGGAAGTCAGCGAGCTTCCGCACGCCTACCGGGTTACGATGGAGCTGGCTACGGGAACGTATGAAGTTGATATTGAGAAGGATAAAGGAAACATCGGCGGGATGATCCGAACACAGGGGGCCGCACCAGAGCCGGAAGCGCAGCCGCCAGCGATACAGCCGGATAAACAGAAGCCGCCCGCGGCATCGAAGCCCCGGCAGCAACGGATTACGGAAGAGGAAGCAGCGGCTATTGCGCTCAAGACCGTGAGCGGAGAAGTGGATGACATCGACCTGATCCAGTCGGACGGCGTCGCTTATTACCTGGTCGAAATCGATCGGGAAGACGGCGAGGATGGAACGGTTCAGATCAATGCGATAACCGGAGAAGTCAAGTCGGTAACCTGGGATGACTGAGGCTGCTCGGCAAGGTCGGCTGTTTCTCAGCAAATTCTCATTTTTCTATCCGCGTATCCTCATTTTCGTTGTCTATAGTAAGGGTAACACCTTACATGAAGGAGGCAGCAGGATATGAAGCGTACATTTATTGCTGGTATCGCAGGCTTATTATTGCTTGGAGGGGCCGTAGGGGGAGTCGCGGCTGCAGACAAGGCGAACGGGGCCGTCAAGAGCTCATCGTACGGGAGCGAACTGCTAACATCGAAGCAGGCAGAAGAGATAGCTCTTCGGGAAGTGAACGGCGATATCCGAAGCGTCGAGTTGAAAAAGGAAAACGGCCGCATGGTCTTCGAGGTCGAAATTAGAACGGCAGACGGCCGTGACGACAATGAAGTGACATTGGATGCCGTGTCCGGCAAGGTGCTCCAGGTTGAATGGGACGATGACGATGATGCGGATGAGCGTCACCGTGAGCGCCGCCAGGGCCAAGCGCAGGATCGCACAGCGGCCATTTCGAAGAAGCAAGCGATCGCCATCGCACTTCAGGATACGCCGGGAAGAGTGATTGAGGCCGATTCCGGCAAACACGTCTACGAAATCGAAATTCGCAACGGAAATCGCGAAGTTGAATACAAAATTGACAAGTTTACGGGCAAAATTGTGGAGAAAGATGTAGATGACGACGACGATGATGAGTGGGACAATGATTAAGAAGGCAGCATAGGAAGCGCAGGCAGCATATGCAGCATAGGCAGCTTAGTAAGCACTAGGCAGAATAGGCGGCAGAGGGGACAGGCTCCCCTCTTTTTGCATGGCCGGACCTGCATCAATCCAACTTCCGGGAAGTTCGGGTCATCGATATGCTGGATTCCCTCACGATAAGGCGCGGCTCGAATTGAACCCGCTCATACACGCCCTGCTTCTGCTCGATAATCCGGTTCAGCAGCAGCTCCGCGGCCACTCTTGCGACCTCAGCGCCCATGATCGAGACGGAGGTCAGCTTCGGCGTCGTGATTGTGCCCCAGAAAATATTATCGATTCCGACGATGGCGATATCTTCAGGCACGCGGACGCCTAATTCCTTGAACCGGTTCAGCAGTCCGATCGCAATCATGTCGTTGCCGGCATACACGGCGTCCGGCATATGCGCCAGTCCGGCGAAGTAATCCGCGGCTTTCATTCCGGTCTGCAGCGAGAAGTCGTCGCCGAAATAGACGAGGGAGATATCGACTTGATGCAAAGCGTCTTCATAAGCGAAGAAGCGCTCCTCGATAATATCCTTGGGCGCGCCCGCGTACGCGATTCGTGTGCGGCCGATGTTGAGGAGATGCTCCATCGCAAGCCGGCCCTCCTGGGCGGACATGCTCACGATGTCGGCTTTGATATCGGCATCCAATTTTTTGCCATAGTTCATGATTGCAATCGGAAGTCCGGATTTATTGATCCAGTCCTTCAATGTTTTCGGATAGGCGAGCGGCAGCAGAATCAGGCCATCGACATGAAGCTTTTTGGCCTCTTTCAATAGTTCCAGCTCCGCGCGCGCGTTGCCCAGCGTATTGATTTGAACGACGCGGTAATCGTAATGCTTGGCCGCCTGCTCGACCGCATAGGCGATTTCCGGAACGAACGCATTCCGAATATCCGGCACGGCGAGCGCGATTTGCTTCGTCTGGCGCACCTTCAAGCTTTGGGCAGAAGTGTTGGGAATGAATCCAAGCTCCTCGACGGCGGCCATCACCTTCGCCTTCGTCTTCGCGCTAATGCCTTCCGCATCGTTAATCGCCCGCGAGACGGTCGCGATTCCGACCCCCGCCTTTGCGGCTACGTCCTCTATCGTTACTTTGTTGCGGCCCATTCCACTATCCTCCTGCCTTCTCTGGAATTGCTTCCATCTTCATCATGTGAACAAATCAAGAACATCATACCATAGAATCGGTATTCTTCATTATTATTTCACAAAAACAAGGAATAGATTTGACATTAGCGTGACGGTGTGACATATTTAATATCGGAAACGTTTCCGAAATGACTATTCATTTTCCAAACATTTAATCAATCGAACCACTCATTATCTACACGTCCAGGGAGATGATCGCAGTGAAAGCTTTGAGATGGCATGGCGTGAAGGATTTGCGCCTGGAGAACATCGAGGAACCGAAGGCTCTCAAAGGCAAAGTGAAAATAAAAGTCGAATGGTGCGGAATCTGCGGCAGCGACTTACATGAATATACTGCAGGACCTATTTTCATTCCGGAAGCCGCTCCTCATCCCATCACGGGAGAGAAGGCGCCTATCGTTATGGGCCATGAATTCTCGGGACAGGTCGTCGAAGTCGGGGAAGGCGTGACCAAGGTGCAAGCGGGAGACCGCGTCGTCGTCGAGCCGATCTACGCTTGCGGCGAATGCGAAGCCTGCAGACAAGGAAAATACAATCTGTGCAGCACGATGGGCTTCCTTGGCCTTGCCGGAGGCGGCGGAGGCTTCTCGGAATACGTGGCGGCGGAAGAGTATATGGTCCACAAGATTCCGGACAGCGTATCTTATGAGCAAGGCGCGCTGGTCGAGCCATCGGCGGTGGCCCTGCATGCCGTCCGCCAGAGCAAGCTGAAGGTCGGGGATCGGGCCGCCGTATTCGGAACCGGGCCGATCGGATTGCTCGTCATCGAGGCGTTGAAAGCATCGGGAGCGGCGGAAATCTATGCCGTGGAGCTGTCCGAGCAGCGCCGCAACAAAGCCGAGGAATTGGGCGCCATCGGAATCGATCCATCCCAAGTGGATGTCGTCAAAGAGCTTCACAAGCGGACCAATGGCGGCGTAGACGTCGCGTATGAGGTGACCGGCGTTCCCCCTGTATTGACGAACGCGATTCATTCCACCTGTCTCGGCGGCGAAGTCATGATAGTAAGCATCTTCGAGCGCGAAGCTCCGGTGATGCCGAACGATATCGTCATGAAGGAGCGGACGATGAAGGGAATTATCGGGTACCGCGACGTCTTCCCGGCCGTCATCAGCTTGATGGAAAAAGGCTATTTCCCTGCCGACAAGCTCGTGACGAAGCGAATCAAGCTGGACGAAGTCGTAACCGAGGGCTTCGATACCCTCCTGGCCGAGAAGAACCAGGTCAAAATTTTGGTCAAAGCGGAATAATAAATATAGACCGGATACAGGCTGGATAATGGCCGGATATAGGTCGATATAGGCTAGATATAGGTCGGATACAGACCGGATGCAGGTCCGATATAGGTTGGATATAGTCGGATATAGACCGGATATAGTCGGATATCGACCGGATATAGGCTGGATCTCTGCGTGAGCGGGGATCCGGTTTTTTTGCGCGCACTCAGCTTGAACGATATATACGAGCCTATGTTCAGTGTTATAGGAAAGATAAGCGTGTGGAATGCCAGGGCGGCTGGTGCCAGAGCCGGGCGAAGCGGAGGAAGATGGAGCTGGCAGCGAAATCCTGCGATAATTCATCAATTTATACCATTTTAACCGATATTTGATGAAATTCCTGCAAAAGTACATTATTTTCGCTAATTTTTACTTTCTTTCTGCTGCACAGGCTGAAATTGATGCAGTTTTGCAGGAATCCATACAACGGAGTAAACGCCGTAATGAAAAGCTGCATTTTAGCAGTTTCTCGGCAAGTCGAGCATTGACCCATTGAGAAGCAGAGGGCTATCTCACTGCAGCAGGCTAGAAACTGCTGTGAGCGAGCCCCTTCATATGGGTGGATATCACAGGCACAACATAGACAGAGGGGCGACAATGCCCCTCTTTTTCATAGCAATGGCCGGAGACCTTACTGCGGATTCGTCGTCCAGATGCCGGCGGTCTTGACGAAGACGCGCTGCGGAAGCTTCAAGGCGGCGAGCGCGAGCTCGGCGACATCCTCCGGCTGCATCATCCGGTCTTCTTCGCCGATTTTGAGCCCGGCGTTGACGGCCAATTCCGTATTGACGGTGCTCGGCGTGAGCGCCGTCACGCGAATGTTGTGCTTGCGCACCTCCTGCATCAGCGCCTCGGTCAAGCCCATGACCGCGAACTTGGACGCGTTATAGGCGGAGCCGGTCGCGAAGCCGCGCTCGCCCGCCGTCGAAGAAATATTGATAATGCTGCCTTCGTTCTGGGCGATGAGGCCCGGCAGCACGGCGCGCGTAACATAGTAGGTGCCCATCAGGTTCACCTGAATGATGCGCTCCCATTCCTGCACAGGCATGTCGGCGAGCGTGCCGAACGACGCGATGCCCGCGTTGTTGATGACGATATGAATCGGGCCGAGCTGCTCTTGAATAGAAGCGACTGCATGGTCCACTTCGGCTTGCAAGCCGACATCGGCTGCGGCGATCGCAACCTTAACATCATATTGCCCGTCCAACTCGGCCTTGAGCGACTCCAGATCAGACTGGGTGCGGGCAATGAGCCCGAGGTGCGTGCCTTCCTTGGCAAGCGCGACGGCTAATGCTTTGCCGATTCCTTTTCCGGCGCCGGTAATGAGGGCTGTCTTGTTCGCGAGATTGTTCAGTTCCATAGGTACGTCTCTCCTTTTTGGGTTCATCATTTGCGCCAATAGCGCATGGTACATGCCAATTCACTCCGATCCTGCAGATCCCGCGTTAGCGCTGCGCATGCAGGGTCCGCCGTCTTCGGATGATGTAGGTTCACAAGGAGTGTGCTCTCTTTATTATAGGTGACCTAGCGGACAAGATCATATCCATCGTTCAGCCTAATGCATCTTATCGGTAATACGGCATCATATGTGGCGGCATCATGCGGCGCGGCAGGGTGCAAGGGCTGGTTCCACTCTTGGGGCAGGGTTCGTTTAAATCTCCGAATTTGTATGGTAGTATATTGCTAGCTGCACTTTCGTTCATTTTTGACAGGCAAGAAGCCAGGATGAGAGAATAATTCCACAGAAGCGGGTTGTCATGATGGATCAGGATAAACGTCGGCTAAGCATCGAAGCCGCAAGAATGTACTACATGTCAGATTATAGTCAAATCGAGATCGCATCCATGCTCGGCGTCTCCCGTCCGACGGTATCGAGGCTGCTGCAATATGCCAAAGACCAGGGCTATGTCCGCATCAACATCGTCGATCCGCTCGAGGATCTGGATGAATTGGGAGATCGCGTCAAGCAGAAGTATGAACTGGATACGGCGCTCGTATGCTATTCCCCTGTGAATGAGTACCACGAAATTCAGAAAAATATTAGCCAAAAAGCGGCCGATTATTTAGTGGAGACGGTCCAGGACACGGACATTATCGGCGTTACCTGGGGGAGAACGATGCATGCCGTGGCGGTTCGGCTGCAGGAGAAGCAGGTGCGGGGCGTCGAGGTTGTTCAACTCAAAGGCGGCATCAGCTACTCCCATGTCAATACCTATGCGGCGGAGACGGTCAATTTATTCGCATCGGCATTCCAGACGATTGCCCGCTATTTGCCGCTGCCCGTTATATTCGACAGCATTGCCCTGAAGCAGATGGTGGAGGAGGATCGGCATATCCACCGGATTATTCAATTGGGGAAGCAAGCGAACATCGCGGTCTTTACCGTAGGCACCGTGAATGATGATGCGCTGCTGTTCCAGTTGGGATATTTGAGCAAGGAAGAGAAGAAGCTGCTGCAGCGTACCGGTGTCGGCGACATTTGTTCGCGCTTTTTCGACAAGGATGGGAATATATGCAGCGAAGATATTAACAACCGGACCGTCGGAATCGATTTGCCGGATCTGCGGAAGAAGGAGAAATCGATTCTCATCGCCGGCGGCCAGCATAAGATCGAAGCGATTCGGGCCGCGCTTATTGGCAAATACGCCAATATTATCGTAACGGACCAATTCACGGCGCAAGCGCTGCTGCAATAATGCATGATTCGGTAAACCTATGCCCCTTGTAAAGGTGCGGGAGAACAAGACTCCACGCCTTCTCCGAGGGGCTTTTTTGTATGTCCACGGCCCCAATATAACAAACTACTGTTTGTCGGCATGGCAAGTTCACGAAGTTGGCATGAACATAATTTCTGTGAAGTGTTTACATTGGTTCAAGAGGCGTGTTATGATACCTGTGAAATCAATATGGTTAATCTATAACTATAATGCCTAAAAGTATGATGACTAAATTTTCAAGGGGTGTACCGCATGAGCATTGCGCAAATGATTGACCACACGCTGCTGCGGGCAGACGCAGTGAAAGACGAGATTACGAAGCTGACAGAAGAAGCGATACGATACCAATTTGCCTCGGTATGCGTCAATCCTGCCTGGGTGGCGTACTGTGCAGAGCAGCTTGCCGGCACCCCGGTCAAGGTGTGCACGGTCATCGGCTTCCCGCTTGGCGCTTCGACCACGGCCGTCAAAGCTTACGAGACGGCGGACGCGATTGCGAACGGAGCCGATGAGATCGATATGGTTATCAATGTCGGACAATTGAAGGCAGGGAACGATGACGAGGTCGAGCGGGACATCGCGGCCGTCGTGACAGCCGCTGCCGGGAAAGCGCTTGTCAAGGTCATTATTGAGACATGCCTGCTTACGGAGGATGAGAAGGTTCGCGCATGCGAGCTGGCGGTGAAGGCCGGCGCCGACTTCGTGAAGACATCGACCGGCTTCTCTACGGGCGGAGCTACGCGGGAAGACGTGGCGCTTATGCGCAGAACGGTTGGAGAGCGCGCAGGCGTGAAAGCATCCGGCGGAGTACGAAGCCTCGAAGATGTCAACACTATGATAGAAGCGGGGGCAACTCGAATCGGAGCGAGCTCCGGCGTAAGCATTATGAATGGCATGGAGTCGTCATCTTCATACTAGATTGCTGTGGAAGAAAGCATGTTGGCGGAGAAGCGCCGATGAAGGAGGAGCAGATCATGAAGGAGCAATTGATTCAAGAGGCACTTGAAGCGCGCAAGCAGGCTTATGCGCCGTATTCCCGGTTCCAGGTCGGGGCCGCCGTGCTCGCCGGGGGAAAAATATTTCGCGGGTGCAACGTGGAAAATGCGTCGTATGGCTTAACGAACTGCGCGGAGCGCACTGCTGTATTCAAGGCGGTGTCCGAGGGCCAGACGAAGATCGAAGCCATTGCCGTCGTTGCGGATACCGAGGGTGCGGTTGCGCCATGCGGCGCGTGCCGTCAGGTGCTGGCTGAATTTTGCGATAGCGACACGAGAATCTTTTTGTCGAATCTGCATGGGAATACCGAGGAATGGACGATTTCCCGTTTGCTGCCGGGCGCTTTTTCCGCCGAAGACATGGAACAGGACAGCCAATAGGCTTTCTTGTCCTGGACCCTTTGTAAGCGGTAACAGGAATCCGGATCTGTTTTGCATGCTTGAGCTTGGGAGGAACTTGAGATGAAATATGTGATTGCTATTATCGGATTGCTGGCCGTTTTCGGACTGACCTACATGGCGAGCAAGGATCGTAGCCGCATCCGCTATCGGCCGCTGGCGCAAATGATTGTGCTTCAGATCATCCTTGCGTTTGTATTATTGAACACGACGGTGGGCGAGACGCTGATTCGGGGATTTGCCTCCGTGTTCGAAGCGCTGTTGGCCTATGCGGCGGAAGGCGTTAATTTTGTGTTCGGCGGCATCGTGAACGAAGGACAGGGCACGCAATTTTTCCTGATGGTTCTGCTGCCGATTGTATTCATATCCGCGCTGATAGGCATTTTGCAATATACCAAGATTTTGCCGTTCATTATTAAATATATCGGCCTTGCACTCAGCAAGGTGAACGGAATGGGCAAGCTGGAATCTTATAATGCGGTTGCTTCCGCCATACTGGGGCAATCAGAAGTGTTTATTTCAGTCAAGAAGCAGATCGGCATGCTGCCGGAGCGCCGTCTGTATACGCTCTGTGCTTCCGCCATGTCGACGGTCTCCATGTCCATTGTCGGGGCGTACATGACGATGATCGAGCCGAAATATGTCGTCACGGCGCTCGTGCTGAACCTGTTCGGCGGCTTCATTATCGCATCGATTCTGAATCCGTATACGGTGTCGAAGGAAGAGGACATTCTTGAGGTTCAGGAAGAGCACAAGCAATCCTTTTTTGAAATGCTGGGCGAATACATTATGGACGGGTTCAAGGTGGCGATTACCGTCGCTGCGATGCTGATCGGCTTCGTCGCCTTGATTGCGTTGATTAACGGCCTGTTCGGAACCCTCTTCGGCATTACGTTCCAGCAAATTTTGGGTTATATTTTTGCGCCGATCGCGTTCCTTATGGGCGTGCCTTGGAAGGAGACGGTCGATGCAGGCAGCATCATGGCGACGAAAATGGTCGCCAATGAATTCGTGGCGATGCTCGATCTGTCCGCCATGACGAAGGATAGCGTAATGTCTTCACGGACGATTGGCATCGTATCCGTTTTCCTGGTCTCGTTCGCGAATTTTTCGTCTATCGGCATTATTTCCGGGGCCGTGAAGGGGCTGCATGAGAAGCAGGGCAACACGGTCGCCCGCTTCGGCCTGCGCTTGCTGTACGGCGCCACGATGGTCAGTGTGCTGTCGGCCACGGTTGCCGGTCTGTTCCTGTAAGGAATCGCAACCAACATATATAGTCGCGATGCCGAGGTTCCCTTGCGGAACGCGGCTCGCTGGCTGACGGAGGAGGATGAACGGGTTGAGCGTTCACATTGGAGCGAAGCAAGGCGAGATTGCAGAGTCGATACTGCTTCCGGGCGATCCGCTGCGAGCGAAGCATATTGCGGAGACATATATGGAGGATATCGTGTGCTATAACGAGGTGAGGGGCATGCTGGGCTTCACCGGCACCTATCGCGGGAAGCGGATATCGGTTCAAGGCACGGGCATGGGCATCCCGACGACGAGCATATATGTCAATGAACTGATTTCGGATTACGGCGTCAAAAATTTGATCCGGGTCGGCACCTGCGGCGCGATGCAGGTGCATGTGCATGTGCGCGACGTTGT
Organism: Paenibacillus thiaminolyticus; assembly: GCF_007066085.1. NCBI lineage: Bacteria > Bacillati > Bacillota > Bacilli > Caryophanales > Paenibacillaceae > Paenibacillus > Paenibacillus thiaminolyticus. The sequence continues at coordinate 4,831,367 of NZ_CP041405.1, forward strand.
TCTGGCCCAGGCATCCTGCACCGATTCCAGCATGAACCGCCATGAATTCAGCGGGTACGATTACTCGCCGATTGCCAGCTTCCCCTTGCTGCAATTGGCCCATGAACGGGGAATGGCCAAGGGATTGAAGCTGCATGTCGGCAACGTATTCAGCTCGGATATGTTCTATCGCGGCGACAAATCCGTCGTGAAGAAGCTGATGGATTACGGCGTGCTTGGAGTCGAAATGGAAACGACGGCGCTGTACACGCTCGCGGCGAAGTACGGCGTCAAGGCGTTGACGATCTTGACGGTAAGCGATCATTTGCTGACCGGGGAGGAGACGTCGGCCGCCGAGCGCCAGACGACCTTCCATGACATGATGGAGGTTGCGCTGGATACGGCGATCTCGATCTAGCGGTTCGAGAGCGGTTAGGCAAGCAGTCCGCCTCAGACGGGGCAGCGCATCAATCAACGGGAGACAGGGAGGAGCATCAACGATGAGAATGGTGGATTTGATTGCGAAGAAGCGGGATGGCAAGGAGCTGACGACGGAGGAGATCAACTTCGTCATCGAAGGATACACGAAGGGGGACATTCCCGATTATCAGGTGAGCGCCTGGGCCATGGCCATTTATTTTCAGGATATGTCGGAGCGGGAACGGGCCGATCTGACGATGGCGATGGTGAACTCCGGGGACACGATCGATCTGTCGGCCATTGAAGGCATCAAGGTGGATAAGCATTCGACCGGGGGCGTCGGGGATACGACGACGCTCGTGCTGGCGCCGCTCGTCGCGGCATTGGATATTCCGGTGGCGAAGATGTCAGGGCGCGGGCTCGGCCATACGGGCGGCACGATCGACAAGCTGGAATCGATCGAAGGGTTCCATGTCGAGATTAGCAAGGACGAGTTCGTGAATCTCGTCAATACGCATAAGATTGCCGTCATCGGACAGACGGGCAACCTGACGCCGGCGGACAAGAAGCTGTATGCGCTGCGCGATGTGACCGGCACGGTGAATTCGATTCCGCTTATCGCGAGCTCGATCATGAGCAAGAAGATCGCGGCAGGATCCGATGCGATCGTGCTTGACGTGAAGACAGGTGCCGGCGCCTTCATGAAGACGGCAGAGGATGCCAAAGAGCTGGCGCACGCGATGGTCAGCATCGGTAACAACATCGGCCGCAAGACGATGGCCGTCATCTCGGACATGAGCCAGCCGCTTGGGCGCGCGATCGGCAACTCCCTAGAGGTCCAGGAAGCGATCGATACGCTGCGCGGGCACGGGCCGGCCGATCTGGAAGAGCTGTGCCTGGCGCTGGGCCGGCAGATGGTCTATCTTGCGGGCAAGGCCGCAACCTTGGAAGAAGCGGAGCAGCAATTGAAGGAAGTTATCCGCAACGGCAAGGCCTTGGAGAAGTTCAAGGAATTCATCGCGAATCAGGGCGGCAATCCAGCTGTGGCCGACGATCCGAGTCTGCTTCCGCAAGCGTCCTGCCTGATCGAAGTCCCGGCACGCCAGGACGGCGTCGTCGCCGAGATCGTCGCGGACGAGATTGGAACGGCAGCCATGCTGCTCGGCGCGGGACGCGCGACGAAGGATTCCGAGATTGATCTGGCGGTCGGCCTGATGCTGAACAAGAAGATCGGGGACCGGGTTCAGGCAGGAGAGTCCCTCGTAACGATTTATGCGAATCGCGAGAACGTCGACGATGTCATCGAGAAGATTTACGCGAACATCCGCATCGGCGACCATGCGGAAGCACCGGTGCTCGTACATGATATTGTAATGGAATAAGCCAGCCATTGTGCAGCCCCCGTCTTGCTATAAGACGGGGGCTGTTGTCCATAATGATATATGCGAACCATAGCAGCGGGACAGACCATCGCGACGTTCAAATATATCGCAAGAGGGGCAATGAAGCCCCTCTACTGGAATAACGCCTCTATTTTTTCCCGGTCATAGTCCAATATCCAATCGTTGAACTCTTCATAGAGCGGCCGCAGCGGATCTACGTCAGCGCAGATGACGTCGCACCCCCGATCATCATAGAGATGGTAAATCATTTTTTTCGTCTTGTTGATGAAATAAATGTCGATGCCGCTGCGGGGGAAGCGTTTTAAGATTTGCATAGGATGCCGGAAATCCTCGTGGCTGATTGCCGTCAGAAGCGGGATGTAGCGCAGGTCGCTTTTGCGGCAGAGCAGCACAAAGCGGTGGGTGACCTCATTATTCTCCTCTTGCCCCTCGCCATCCTCTCCAAAAAGGTTGGGCAGCACTTGATGCCGCAGCGTTCGTATCCGCTTTTTGTTCTTTACATATTTGGGATAGACTCTGGCCGGCCGGCGCTGCAGCCGGGTGTCGCTCGCATCGCAATGAATGTCGGTGACGAAGAAAATATCGTCGGAATCATCAAATACAAACTCAAAAATTCCAATGCTTCTGTCTCGGATCTGGCGTAGATTGCAGGGCTCTTCATGATCTGCCCACGGGATCGCGATTTCGAAGCGAATGCCGCAGTTCCAGCGGTACGGTACTAACGTCATGCTCCCGAAATGCTCTTCCATAAATTGATTTAACAAATCGCTCACGTTTGTCCTCCCTAGACGGGTATTTGATCAGCCTTTCCTCCATTAATTATAAAAGATAACGGAGAAATCCGCGAAGCAGTAGCAAGTAAGGAGAACCGGCATACGATATAACAGGATATCCGCCTATTAATTGCCGGGAAGGTGTTGTGATTGAGACAAAATGAGATGTGGCAGCCTGTATTAACTGAATTATACAACAGTCTATATGGCCAACAGATGGTCTGTTCCATGAGCACGGAGTTGTTTCATATACCTGAAACGCAAAATTTACAAGGGAATTCAGAAATGCATGCCAGTCTTGTCCCTGCGTCTTATCATCGGGTGACGGCGGCCGGTTCAGCCCAACGATTGGTGAACGGAGAGAGTGCCCCGACCATTATTGCCACACTGGTCGCCTGCATACAGAATGCCGAGCGGCTGGATCGCGGCGTACATTCCGGTTTATTGGTCATGAGAGATGCCGCTCCAGCGGCCTACAAGCCCGTAATCGAAATCATCATCCGCTGGCAGGAGCACGCTGAATCGCATCTGCAAAAGGCAAAGGAATTGACGAATCAAAATATTGGCGCAGCCCCTCGGTTTGGATATTATACCGGCCTTCGACACGGAAAAAGCTGCTCATGTCAGCGAAATAGGGCTGTTTACTATTGAAATAGATGCTTGGGTGATTTGACCGCGTAATTCTCCATATGAATGTGTGTGACGAACCTGCAGATATGGGAACTGCTCCCGCTGCAGGTTTTTTTGATGAAAATATGATATAGGGGAGTCAACAATGCTACAATATTCGACAGACATACTGCCGCATGCGAATGGGGGATACAGCAGGATGAACAACACCGAGAAGACCATTATTGACAAATTGAATCTCCGCCAATATTCGACGAAGCTGATATTGGGCAAGCCGGATGATATCTCCGATTTCGATGAACTGGAGTACGACACGTCGGCGGTCAAAGCAAAATACAGCCTCATTTTTACGTTCATCTTCAACTTGGAGGAGTTCGTTAGCCAGTTGAATGAGGTGATTGAACGGCACCTGCTCGAAGAGGGCGGATATCTGTTCTTCGCCTATCCGAAGAAAAATAATCCGAAGTACGCGGAATATATTGAGCGGGACAGCTTCTTCGCCCAAGTCCCTATGGATGAGGATGGATATGTGCAGGGCAGCGCGATTAAGTTCGCCCGCATGGTGAGCCTGAACGACGTATTTACCGTCATCGGGCTGAAATCCCAGGCGAAGAAGGCGGCAAGCTCAGCCACAGCGAAATCGAGCCAATGCGTGGATGATTATATCGGACGTGTGGAAGATATCAAGGCCTATTTGCAGCATGACGAGGAAATCGGGAAACGCTATAATCAACTGACCCCCGGCTACCAGAAAGACTGGGCGCGGTATGTATACAGCGCGAAGAAAAAGGAAACGCAGGACAAGAGACTGGCGGAAATGAAAACCGTGCTGGCCGAAGGCTGCAAATCCATGGATCTATATAGAAGAAACAAGAAATAAGAATGCGAAGGCGGCCAACCCGCCGCCTCCGATGAACCAAAGCGATGTCAAGCCGTTTGCCTAGGAGTTCAATCCCCGCTATTCCAAACAATATCCTTGCAGTTCAGCACGTTTTTCCACGGTTAAGCCGAATTCGCGCTCCAGAAACGATTCGGCGCCTCCGTAATTCTCGTCAATCGACGAGAACACGGCCTCCATGAACTCCCTGCGCAGCGTAAGCTTGGCGATAGCATCGGCAGCTTCCTCCGGAGGCAGGACCTGAGCAAGCTGTTCTTTGATTTGTTCATTCATTGGAAGGAGCGTCTGATTCGAGAGCAGATAGTCCTCGATAATCGTGTCTCTGGGAACGCCAAGAGCCAGCAGGATGAACGCAGCCCCGATCCCGGTCCGGTCCCGGCCCGCCGCGCAATGATGGAGAATCCCCAGATTGTCCGGATTCATGATAAGGCTCATGAGCCGCTGGAAGGACGGATTGTTGATGGCCATCTGCACGTACATCGCCGCGAACGACTCAACGGTCAACTTTTTGAAGAAATTTCCTCGAACGAGCTCCCGCATGTCAGCAGGAACTTCTTGCCGCATGGCAGGGACGCGAATGTTATTGACTCCCGGAATTACAGGGTCCGGCTTCTGCTCGGCTTCTCTATCGTCACGATAGTCAAAAATCGTTCGAATTCCTAACGAATGCAGCAAGTTCAGATCCCGTTCCGTCATTCCTGCCAGCTCGGCGGAGCGGAACAAGATACCGTATTTCACCTTGCGCCCGTCTGCGGCCTCATAGCCGCCCATATCGCGGAAATTGAACACCCCTTCAAAAGGAAGTACGCGAGTCTGAAGATGTTCGGTAAGTTGCATTGTCATAGGGAACGACACCTCTTTTTCTATGTGTTTTTAAGCTACATGGCTTCTTGGGTTTGATGGAACATTTCATGCTCTTTGCCTTCGTAAATCAACGAAGTATGATAATCGGTCAATGCTTGCGGAGGGCCGTCAAATACAATCTTGCCGCCCTTAATGCCGACAATTCGGCTGGCATACTGCTTGGCCGTCTCCACCTGATGGAGATTAACGAGGCAGGCGATGCCTTGCTCGGTACAGTTGCGGTGAATCGCGTCCATGACGACAGCCGACGAGCGCGGGTCCAGGGAAGCAATCGGTTCATCCGCCAGGATCAGCTTCGGCTTCTGAGCAAGCGCGCGGCAGACGCCAACACGCTGCTTTTGACCGCCAGACAGTTCATCTGCACGCTTGTACACTTCCTTGTCCAGGCCGACCTTCTGCAGCAGAGCAATCGCGTCCTGCTTATCCGCTTCGCTATACCGGTTGAATACCCCGGCCAGGGAGCTCATATAGCCAAGTCTTCCATGCAGGACATTCTCCAGCACGCTGAGCCGGTTCACCAGATTATAATGCTGAAATATCATCCCGATGCGGGAACGCGCCTGCCGCAGTTCCTTGGCCTTCATCTGATCAATGCGCTGCCCTTGAAAGGAAATGCTTCCTTCCGATGGTTCGATGAGCCGGTTAATACAGCGCAGCAGGGTCGATTTCCCGGCTCCGCTCGGGCCAATGACGGCGATGAATTCGGCAGTCTTGACTTCCAGATTGATGCCATCGAGCGCAATGGTTCCGCCGTTATACCGTTTTTTTAAATTTTGTATCGTTAAGAGTGTCGTCATATGCGTGCGGCCTCCTTCACGTTCATCGTCCACGCCCGACAAGGCGGATACGTATTTGATTGGTAAGCATCTCCAACAGGAACAGTGTCGTGAATACGACCAGAACGCCCAGCATAAGCGGTGCAAATTCATAGTAGCTGATGTACTCCTGGAGCAGCACGCCAATTCCTCCTGCGCCGACCATTCCCAAAATGACGGTCTCCGCGACGGTCATCTCAAACTTAAAGGCGATCAAAGCCAAGAAAGCAGTAAGCAGATTGGGAAGAACTCCATTGAACACGACATGCCACCAAGTGCCGCCCGTTGCCCGAATCGCCTCCACCGTATCTTTGCCAGCTTCGTCTATTTTGTCGGCGAACACTTTGATCAGGAAGGACACGGTAGGGAAAAGCAGCCCGAGCACGCCGGCCATCGGTCCGAATCCCATGCTGGCGACGGCTAGCAGCACCCAAATCGTCGTAGGAATCGTACGGATGACGACGACGCAAGCACGCAATAGTTGCGCAAATAGCTGATTCGGAGCGGTGTTGTCCGCCATAAAAAAGGCAAGAAATAAAGCAAAGACGACGCTAATGCTGACGCAAAGAAAAGCGACGACCACCGAGGTCAGCAATTCGGCAAGCAGTGCCGGCAGCTCGGCGAAGGAAAACTGCAGGAACTGACGGGCAATATCCGGTACTCGGCTGACTCCGTCCATCAATTGCGGCCAGCTAAGCTTCAAATAAAGCAGGCATGGGATAAAGAATACGAGCATGCCCAGGAAGAACAACTGTTGTTTGCGTTGCGTAGGTTTATGGGCGATTGGAATTTTCATGTTAAATTAAACGCTCCCTTATCCGCTTCGTCAGAAATTCAACCGCCAAAATCATCAAAATTAATATCGTGATGACGGTAGCCGTTTTGCTGTATTGGAACAAATCCATGGTCAGCTTGATCTGGCTCCCGATTCCGCCTGCGCCCACAAGTCCGAGCACGGCAGATGCACGTATCGTAATCTCGAACATGAACAATGTCCAGGAAATATAGCCAGGCATGAACTGGGGAATGACCGCTTGCCTCAGCCTTTGGAAATAGGTCGCGCCGCATGCGTCAACGGCTTCCACGGCATGGCGGTCGATCTCTTCAATCGCCTCCGCGTACACGCGGGCAAGAAATCCGAACCCGAACAGAATGAGTGAGAATACGCCTGGCATCGTGCCGACTCCGAACAGAACGACGAGTATGGACGCCCACACCAGAAACGGAACGTTGCGCAGAAAGGAGACCACGCCGCGCAGCGCCATTCGTACAGCGGGATGAGGCGACGTATTGTGCGCCATAAGAAAAGCCGCGGCCAACCCGAGAAAGGATGAAATGAAGGTTGCCACGATCCCGAAAGCAAGCGTATCCAGTACCGGTTTCAAATATCGGGAGATATCCGACACATTCGGCGGCATGAAGTCCACGAACAGAAAGCGAAGAAAAATCGGAATGCCGGTGACAAACGTCAATATATCAAACTTGATATACCATATGGAAAAGACCAGGGCGGCAGCAAGGAGGAGAAGCGAGAGACGCCGCTTGATCTTCCTTTGCCTTATCCCTATTTCAGCGCGCATGCGGGCACTTCTCCTTTTGCGTTCATATTTTTGCGTATTAGTTGGCAAGCAAATCCTCCGGGCTCAGATTGAGCATTTTGGCCGTTTCGCGCAGTTTGTCATAGTTTTTGTCGTTGGCCTCAATAAACTTGGCATCCGGCGATCCGCCGATGTTTTGAAAGAACTCCGGATCGTTGTAGCTTAGCAAAAATTCCTTCACCTTGTCTTTGATCTCCTGCGGAAGATCGCTGCGGATGCCAATTGCGGTGCCCGGTAAGGACTCGGATGCCGCGATCACACGATAGGAGTCTTTCTCGATAACTCCCTTGCCTTCCAGCATGGCAGGCATGATGGAAGCCGTTCCGGCCGCATCATATTGCCCTCGAAGAACCCCCAGGACAGCCTTGTCATGACCGCCCGCGAACTGAATATCTTTAAAAAATCCGTTCTCCAGCTCCTCCGGCGTAATGCCCAATTCCTTCACCATCGTCGCTTTTGGCAGCAGATGCCCTGTTGTGGACACCGGATCGACAAATCCGAATGTTTTCCCTTTCAGATCGGCGACGCTCTGGATCGGGGAGTCTTTTGGCACAATAATAATCGACGCCGGCTTGTCGGCCATGCTCGGCAGGGTCATTTCGGCGATCGGCTCGACTTTGGCCCGTTCCGCGGCAACAATATAAGAGAACGGACCGAACAGCGCGTAATCGGCTTTGCCGTTCTTCATGGCTTCAATGGCTGCGTTATAGCTTGTAGCCTTATAGGATTCGACCGGGATACCCAGCTTCTCGGACAGCTTTGTCTCAAAATCTTTATTGATCTTCTGCCCTTTCTCATCATGCTCTTGCGGCAAATAGGCGATGACAAATTTGGTCGGTGCGCTGCCGCCGGCGCTGCAGCCTGCCAGTAAGGAAATGGAGAATACGGTAGCAGCAATGACTGAAAAGATCTTTTTCATTCGAGCCCTCCTATGAGTTCATGCAAGTTGTATGCAAGTTGCATTCTACGATACAAATGTCGCCGGAATGTTTTCGCAATATGAATGTTTTGCAAATCGCTCTCTTGTTGCGTGGACGCAGCCATTTGTCATAAGATACATGGTAGAATGGCCGGATAGCGAACGATTACAGAGTGAGAGGATTATGGAATTTATGGCTTCTACTTCGTTAATACAGACCGCTTACGACTATATCCGGGGACAAATTATGTTGGGGGAGTTTATGCCCGGCACCTTGTTGTCCGAGAATGAGCTTGCGGAGACGTTGAATATGAGCCGGACGCCGGTCCGGGCAGCGGTCGCTCAGCTTGAATATGAGGGCTTGGCCGTGTCACTGAAAAATCGGGGCATCCTTGTTAAGGAACTGTCGATGAAGGAAGCGCTGGACATGATCGAGATTATGTATACGTTCCAGCTCTATGCGCTGAACCATATCGAGTCGCAAGGGGATCGGCCGGACTTGAAGAAATTGAAGGAATATCTGGACTTGCAGCTGGAGGCGACCCGACAAGGGGCTTATCACCTCTATGTGGACAATACATTGCGGTTCACCCAGTGCTTTATATCGGTTACGAATAATAATACAATGTTAAAAATTATGGAAGCTCATACAAGCAAGCTGGTGCTTTATTCAACCATCAATTATAAAATTACGCCGCATGAACCGCACTATTCCGGGAACAAGGTCAATCAATCCGTCTATGATGCCCTGCTTGCGGAGGACTACGATCGAATCCGGGCGATTTTTACAGAAGCGCATAGCTATAACAGGGAGCGTATGCTCCGTTCGGGCAGAATATAGAATGGAAATTCATAAAACCTGATGACTGCTTTCCTTGATGCCGAAGGAGGGCAGTTTTTTGTTCTAGAAGCTCCGGCAACGGCGAGGAGGAATGAGCCTTCCGACTTCCCGCCGGAGGGTGAAAGACCCTCCAACCTTTTCCTTCTTGTTGTCCGGAGCGTTGTTTTCTGTCCGATTACGAGACGGTGGCGTTTTTTATCCATTTTGCGTTGCGTCCCCGGGAGAGGAGTTTTATGGCGTTTTCTTTCTGGAGACATTCAAACACTTTGTTAATCGTACTTTGCGACACATCGGCAAATACGGTTCGTATATCTTCTTTTGTAAAAGGGGCTTCCTGCTTCATAATATAAACTTTAATTTTATCACTTTTATTTTTTTTCATTTGATAGTCGGCATCCAGCAATGTATAGGCTTCTAAAATGATACTCAACAGACAATGTAAGATGAAGGTTATATTGTACTCTTGAAAATCCCAGTTGGCAGAGGATTTTTTAAGCGATTCAAAGTAATCGGTTTCGTATTTTTTTATTAATTTATCTAATGAAATGTATTTCACCAAGGAATGTTTACTTTTCAAGAGCAAAAAATAAAGAAGCAGGCGTGCAATTCTTTCATTTCCATATTCAAAGGGGGAGATACAAATAAAATGGAAAATAAAATGAGCACTTAATATTAAGGGATCAATCACTCCCTCCTCTATTAACTCATTATATTCCCGGCAAAGCTGTTCCATGTATGCTGGTATTTGTGCAGACGCTACGGGCGGATGACAACAAAAAATAGGTAATTTTAGTTCCAGATTATCGGGATTTACTTTTTCGTTCTTTCTCCATGTTCCGCTATCCGATGAAGCATATTTGAAGAGTTGAAAGTGAGTTTCCAGAATAAAACTTGGGTCAATAGTACTGTATTTACACTTATTATGGATAAAGGTTAATGTATCATAGCAACACGATATTTCATTTTCTATCGTACTTTTTGGCGCTTTGTTATAAATTAATAGTTCTTTTAACCGTTTGCTGGTTACTTTCAGGTCTTTGTGCATCGAAAAAAAGTCCTGCGCCTGTTGAACTTTCATTGCTTTATGCAGATTTCCCAAAATGCATGGAAATTCTTTTTCATAAACTTCCAGCCATCCTTTGTAATAGTTAATTTTTCCTATTAAGCTTACCGTTTCTAGATCGAGTGATAATTTTTTGAACTTTTCATCAAAAAAAGACATTATTCCGCCTTTATTTTCCATTGAATTATACAATAACTCCGTTGTTTGTACCATTTTTTTACCTCCAGACTAATTCAAGCAAAGATTTATATACGTGATATTCAAGAAAAAAAGTGTAATTTTACGTTTTTTTGGCTTATTTTCTGCGATTGTGTATGATAACGGTAGAAAGTGATTAGAAGAAGTTTCCAAGACATATATGAAGGAGAAGTTATCGGGTTATTAGGACCGAATGGAGCAGGAAAAATAACCCTTATATCTATATTATCGACACTGCTGCTCCCTGATGAAGGGGAAGGAGTAATTTGCGGGCGCAATTTGGTCAAAGAGCGGCACGAAATAAAAAAGTTGTCGGCCTATGACAATCTATCCTTCTACGATCAAGGCTATCACGCGAGAGCTAGTTCTCTTGTTGGGTTATGGGGAAACCTGCTTAGATAGCGGTTTTTTAACCATAAATAATAATTAATAAGGAGAGAGAGAAATGAAGAAAAAGTTTTATTGCAGTCTTGTTTTAAGTTTGGCTTTAGCATCAGCAGCAATTGGTGGCAATGCAGCGTATGCGATTGGCGGTGCGGGATCAAGCAACTACTATCGTTATGAAGTGATAGATTCCCGTTCAGCCAAAGATTTTAATGAAGACAGAAAAGCAGCAGAAAAGTGGGGGAATAAAGAATACAAAGCCTGGAACAAAAAACTGAACGCAAGCGAAAAGGAACTCGTTAAAGAGTATACGGGGAATGCCAAGCCCTTTAATACTTATCTGCGGGCTAATGAAGGCAAATTAGGTTTTAAACCGGACATCGATAAAAAGATTGTGAAATTAGATGAAGCATTAAAGAAATCAACTGTAAGTGAAACGGTACTGGTATACAGAGGCGATGACACTTCTATTTTCGGTAAAGAGTTTCAAAATTCTCTATATCAGGGAAATAAAGTGGATAGAGAGTTGTTTAGAAAGTTAAGGGATCAATACCAGGGAAAAACAAAAACAGAGTACGGATACTTGAGTACATCCCTTGTTTCTAATCAGCAGTTTGCAATGAGACCTATTTTAACCACATTAAAAGTACCCAAGGGAGCCCATGCCGGTTATGTGGATAACATTAGCCTCTATAAGGGGCAATATGAGCTCTTGTTGCCGAGAAATACAAAGATCAGAATAGATAAAATGTATATTATAGTAAATAAAGGCAGCGAAACTATAAAAATTGAGGCTACTGTACTGCCCTAAGGGCAACTTTTGAAAAAAGTAAAGTTTTATCTATGCAGTTGGCGCTAGATAGCTCCGTTTTCTAGGATTCCTCCCGGCGTGCCTAGCTGCAATACAAAGCGCATGGCCCGCTGTCGAGCCATGCGCGATTTCTGCTTCACGATCCGAGAGCGATGTATCCGTCCCCCGAATCATGCGCTTCGTTCGCTTCCTCTTTCCGCCTTTATCCATCCGAGGTCAGCGCCTGAACGCGCCCATTCCTCCGGCATCGGCGCGCTGCAGATGACGGCGTTGACTTGCTCCATTCCACAAATGCGATATAGCTGCGTCACTCCCAACTTCGTATGATCGCCAAGCACGTACACATCGTCTGACTGCTGGATCATGGTCGTCGAGCAAATGGATTCTTCCATATCGTAGTCGGTGATGGCTGTGCGCGTCATCCCGCCGCAGGAGATGAACGCTTTATCGAAATGGAACCGCGTCAGCAGCTCGCAGGTTAAAGCGCCGGTGATCGATTTTTGTTCCGGGTGGGTGACGCCTCCGAGGAGGATGACCTTGCCGGCAAATAATCCGGATTCGAGCCGCTCCATCAGCACCTCTGCCGCAGGCAGCGAATTCGTCACGATCGTAATGCCGATGACGCCCCGAATGGCTCGGGCCAGCTCGGCCGTGGTCGTACCGACGTCGATGGCGATCGTGTCCCCGTCCTGAATGAGCGCGGCTGCCGCTTCTCCGATCGCTTGCTTCGCCGCATGCTCCATGCTTCTCTTGCTGTCGAAATGGGGCTCCCGCTTCTCATGAGAGTAGGCGACGGCTCCACCGTACACCCGCTTGAGCATATGCTTCGCCTCCAATTCGTCCAGGTCGCGGCGAATCGTCTCCGGCGTGACCGCCAACGCGGCGGCGAGGGCGGTCACCTGGATTTTGCCATGCCGATGCATTTGCTCCAAAATATACTGTCTTCGTTCCTCAGGCAGTAGCATCATGAAGCGGAATCACGTCCTTCGGATCCAGATATACCGTCGTCGTGGCGCCGGTGTTCAACCATGCCGAATCCCGGTGGATATGATCCGCGACGATAAGCTGGCCCTGCACGTCCAATTCCAGGCGCATCATGCTGCCAAGCATCGTCATGCGGCTGACGGTGCCGGTCAGCGCGATGCCGCCGGCAAGCGGATCGGCGCAGAGCGTCTCTGGCCGAATGGCATACAGCCTATTATCCGGCCGGAGGCATTCCGGTGCCAGGCAGCGGAGCGTATCGGCGCTCCAGACGTTATAGCTGCCGATGAAGCGGGCCACGAACTCGCTGCGCGGCCGGGTATAGATCTCTTGCGGCGTGCCGTGCTGGACGATACGGCCGGCATTCATGATGTAAATATGGTCGCTGACCGTCATCGCCTCCTCCTGATCATGCGTCACGAGCACGGTCGTCATATTTAATTCCTGCTGTATGGTGCGCAGCTGGCGCTGGAGGTTTTTGCGAATCTGGGCATCAAGAGCGCTGAGCGGCTCATCCAGCAGCAGCACCTTCGGCTTCGTCACGAGCGAGCGGGCGAGGGCGACACGCTGCTGCTGTCCGCCGGACAGCTCGCGCGGGAATGACTTCTCCTTGCCCTGCAGGCCGGTAAGCTCAATCATCTCGTCGACGGCGCGGCGGATGGCGTCACGGGGCAGCTTCTTCATGGCCAACCCGAAGCCGATATTGTCGGCTACCGTCAAGTTCGGGAACAGGGCATACGACTGGAATACCATGCCTATCTCCCGATGCTTGGGCTCCACTGCGGTCACCTCCTTGCCGTCGATATGAATCGTCCCGCTGTCGAGCGCGGTCAAGCCCGACAAGATGCGGAGCAAGGTGCTTTTACCGCAGCCGCTTGGGCCGAGCAAGGTGACCAATTCTCCTTTTTTCATATGCAATTCGATGCCGTCCAGCACCTTCTGCTTGGCAAACGTCTTAGTCACTTGGTGGATTTGTACAAAACTCATTACGAAGCCTCCTTGCTCATTATGGCTTTCGCCGTTGGAACGGCTGCAGTTGTCGTCTCGACATCGCGCGGCTCCGCCATGGGCTTGGATGCGCGCGCGGTCAGCTTCACAATCCATGCGCTAAGCATTCCCATCAGGATGAAGTACGTGACCGAAATGGCGCTTGCGATATGCCCGCTTGTGTTCAGTTGGGCGTACAAGTATAGCTGCATTGTCTCGAACCGGCCTCCGACGAGTATATTGATGAGTACGAACTCCCCGAACAGTAGTGAGAAGGAGAGCAGCGCCGAGACGAGAATGCCGGGCATGATGTTCGGCACGATAACGCGCAGGAAGGCGGTCATGCGGCTAGCGCCAAGCAACTCGGCCGCTTCCATGAGCGAACCGGCCTGCACCGCGCGCAGGCTGTTCCGTGTGCCTTGATACATGAAGGGGAGCATGCCGATGACATAGGCCCCGAACACAATGATAATCATCGAGAGGCCCTTGCCCGAATAGGCCCGAATCAATCCAACGGCCATGATGACTCCAGGAACGGCATACGTCAGCATGACGAGCGATTGCATCCAGCGCTCCAGCCTTGGCGCATAGAGCGCAATGGCGAACGTAGCCGGTACAATGACGAGAACAGCGGTGAAGGTGGCGGCCCCGCTAAGCAGCAGAGAACGTCCGAATGCCTGCACGAAGCGTGTATCCTGGAACAATTGGCCGAACCAGTGCAGCGTCAACCCTTCGGGCAAAATCGTCTTGTTCCATGAGGTGGCCATCGAGTAGAGCAGGGTTGCGCATACCGGAACGAACAAATAGAGAAGCACCGCGGCGAAGGCGATGAACGGCAGTGAATGGGCCCATCGCTTCATGGCAGATCCCTCCGAACCTGGCGTGTCAGCCATTCATTGACGAGCATCGCGCCAAGCAGCGTCAGGCCGAGCAGTACGCCGAGGGCGCTTCCCAGTTCCGGGCGGGCGAAGATATCCCCGGAGACGAGCGCGCCGATGCGCACCGGGACGAGATTGTAATTGCTGCCGGTTAGCGCATAAGCCGAAGCATACGCGCCCATCGCATTGGCGAATAGGATGCTGAATGTCCCGGCGAGGCCCGGAAGCAGCACCGGCAGACCGACGCGTCTCCAGAATTGGAACGGGATAGCCCCGAGCAGCGCCGCAGCTTCCTTCCAGCTGTCCTGAATCGCGTGGAACAGAGGATATAGCAGCATAATGGCCAGCGGAAGCTGGAAGTACACGTAGATGACCGTCAGGCCCGACCATGAATACAAATTAAAGGCTCCTGCCATATCGATGCCGAATTGGCGGAACAACAAGGTGAACAGGCCGCTGTTGCCGAGCAGCACGATGAAGGCGAACGCGAGCGGAATACCGGCGAAGTTCGACGTCAGGTTCGTGATGACCAGCATGCGCTCCTGAATAGGCTTCGGGAAGCGGGTGATCGCATAAGCGGCGAACACGGCGGCCGCAATGCCAGCCAAGCTTGACAACAAGGAGATGAGAATACTGTTCTCGAAGGCTTTCCCATAATACGGGTTCGTAAATATTTCTTTGTATTGATCGAACGTGAATCCGCCGCCGCCGTCTGCTTGGAGGCTGCCCGATATCATCGTGAAGAGCGGGACGATGAGGAACAGCGCCACAAAAATGAGCAGCGGGATGACGGTGATGCATACCATGCTGTTGAACCGTTTCATCGGCATACTCCTTTCGGATATGATCTATCCAGGGAACTCCAAAGCGTCCCCTC
Organism: Paenibacillus thiaminolyticus; assembly: GCF_007066085.1. Classification (NCBI taxonomy): domain Bacteria; kingdom Bacillati; phylum Bacillota; class Bacilli; order Caryophanales; family Paenibacillaceae; genus Paenibacillus; species Paenibacillus thiaminolyticus. The sequence goes on from NZ_CP041405.1 coordinate 4,846,686, forward strand.
ACGGAGACGCCGGTTCCCGTTCCAGCAAGGCAAGCAGCCGCATCGTCACTAGCGGAAGCGCGATGTCGGGCAGCAGACGGAGCGTGAACTCGCCCCTATTGGACATGGATAAGCACCTGCTCCTGCCATAATTGAGGGAGCTTCTTCGTCGTGTCTTCCCATGCGTTCAGATCTTTGACCGGCAAGGCGTTCCGGTACATGTCGTCCGGCAGCAGCATCGCCTTCGCATCGTCGGCCAGCTTCGCGTTCGTCCGGATAGGGCGGGCGTAGCCGCGGGCCAGATTCGACTGCCCTTCATCGGACAGAATATATTCGCGGGCCAGCATGGCGGCATGCGGATGCTTGGCGTACTTATTGATAACCGTTGCATATCCGCTGATGACGGAAGCTTCCTGCGGAATAACGACATCGAAGCGGTTCTTGTCGATTTTGTCACGATAGCCAAGCGCATTGAAATCCCAGAGGAAGCCAACCTCTACCTCCCCTTTTTCCAAGTTCGCCAATCCGGCGTCATTGGAAGCGAGGCGCTTGTTCTTCGCCAGCTCTGCGAAGAAATCGATGCCGGGCTGAATATTCTTCTCGTCGCCGCCGAAGGCGTACGCAGCTGCGAGCACCGCGAATTGCGCCTGGTTGGCCTTCATCACGTCGCCGACGGAGACCTTGAAGTCGCCGTTCTTGATGTCTGCCCATGTCTTGGGCGGATTCTTCACCTTGTTCTTGTCCGTGATGATGGCCAGCGTGCCGGTATAGCCGAGCATCCAGTGGCCCTCCTTATCCTTGGCCCAGTCCGGAATATCGCCCCAATAGGACGTCTTGTAGGGAAGAGTCAATCCCTTTTGCTTCGCCAGTGGTCCGAATGCAATGCCGACGTCGCCGATGTCGGCTGTGGCATCTTCTTTTTCCGCTTCGAACTTCGCAAGCTCTTCGGCACTCGACATGTCGGTATCCGTATGCTTCAAGTTATATTTCGTTCCTAAATCGTTCCATGTCTGCACCCAGTTGGCCCAGGTGTCCGGCATGCCGACCGAATTGACTTCTCCTTCTTGCTTGGCCTTGTCCACAATTTGCTCCAGCGTTAGCTTGGAGGCATCAACGGCCTCGGTACCGCCTTGTCCCGAAGAGCAGCCTGCCAGCATGAATACGGATGCGAGCGCGGCGGCTGTCCATTTCATGAAACGATGAGTACGCATAGTCATGACTCCTTTTTTCATTTAGTTTTCAGTTTGTTTTTCACCTGTTTACGCGTCTAATCATAAACAAATAAAGTTAAACCAACATCAAGCGGAAGATAAGCTTTTGTAAAGCAATGGCCGCTTAATGCAAACATTACGCGAAAAGGCTGGATTCCATCGGATAAAAAGCCGGTTGTTTTCTGGTACGGCGGGTCTATTGTGTTGCGGCCGGCGGGTGTCATATACTTTTTCTGTATATACGGTCGGCAACCGTTCGGAAGGAGGGAGGCCAGCAATGGAACGTTTCCGGGATGAACCGGGATACAAATACGCCTTCGGCGCCGTGCTATATCGCGGAGAGCAAGCGGCAGTGAAATGTCCGCAATGCGGTAGGCTCGCCTTCATCTATCAGGGAGATGAGCGGATAGAGGCAAGATGCACGGCATGCTTCTACCATGAGAAGGAGTCTGAAGCATACCGGTGGGGCCAGCGGAGTATGCGAAGCGTGCGCGAGATGGTTCAACGAGGACATGAAGGACAGGAAGCAGCATGCCCAGCGCATGATACATATCCGATGTCCTCACTGCTTTGCCATGAATCAGGTGCCGCTGCGCAGGACGCTGACTCGCAGAGGTTATTATTTCGATATCCGGCAGGGGCGCGATCCGGTATTCCATTTGGAGCTGTATTATCTCGACATGTTCCGCGGCAAGCCGGTATGGGCGCTGAACCGGGACCACCTCAACTATCTGATCGCCTACATATCGGCGGATCTGCGCGAGAAGCCGGACAACGGCATGATGCGGACGGCTTCGCATACGCTGCCTGCCTATATGAAGGAGGCCAAAAACAGAGCGGCGATGGTCAAGACGCTGCGCGGACTGCTGCATAAGGAAACTTGACAGACAGCGATGGAGGAATCGATATGAAAAAGAGCGCCAAACTGGGGATTGTGCTGGGTATCATCGCGGTGCTGCTTCTTCCCGCTTATTTCATTGGACGTACCTTCGGCCTGTTCCAGGGGGAGGTTGTGTTGACCCGTTATGCGCTTGCGATAGAAGTTGATGGGCGGAAATACGATGTCTGGCCTCTTATCAGCAGCTTCTCCGCCATGGATAAGCAGGGAGAGGACCGGCAGCTCTATTATCAGGCGGAGAGAAGCGACATCAACTATTTGTTCCAGCTTGCCTTTCGGGAGTTCGAGCCGAAGCCCTCCGATGACAATCCGTATCTAGCTGGAAGGATTGAATACGGAGAGGAACGGGACAAGTATGCAACGGCGGTCCGTCAGTACGAAAATGCGAGAGATTCGAAGCAGATCTATCAATTCTATGACGAGAAGGGCCGTCTTATCTATACCTATGATCCGGAAGCCCCCATCGATCGCGGTTATATGAAGGAGATTATTGCCGCAGGCATGACCCGGCATACGGGAGGCGGCCAAAGCGAGGTCATAGATCCGTATCTCAATATTACGAAGCTGTTCAAGGATAAGCTGGACATCCGCGTGAAGCTGGATGTGGATGCGGAAGCCAAGCTGGTCACGATATCCATGGACTAAGGAGAGGAGGTGCTCCCATGACGATTCAGCATCAACACAGATCGGGACCGGCCTATCTCGAAGGAGTTACCGTACCGGTGAACCCGGAAGCATGGAGGGAGGAGGAATGGACGGGCAAGCTTCAGACTCCGGAAGGCCATACGAGATTTTATTTGTTCTACTATGGGGAACTAATGGATGAGCTGATTGCGGCAACCGAGTTCGCACCTCAGCTGATCGTCGCCGAAGATGCCGTAACCGGCCAACGGTACGTCCTGTTCGACGGCTGCAAGCACGGGTATGACGCAATGCTGTGCGACATGTATTCGGACGAGCAGCGGAATGGCCGAACGCCGCTCCTCCCGTATATCGATCCCGATGGGGAGGATACGTTCGAGATTCGCATCACCGTCTTTTATAATGTAGATTGGAACGAGGAATTTTCGGAAGATGTGAATGAGGAAGGGCAACTGGAGCTGATCAGCGGAGAACTGTGCAGCTTCGCGGAAGCGAAGCGCAACGGATTCGATGCGCTTAGCATCTCTGTCGTGAACACCTCGGGACTGGAGACGGAGGCCGCTCAGGAAGAACTGGCTTGACGAACGCGTTGTGAACGCCTGCGGGGCCGGAGACAGCCGCCTGAAGCGTCCGCCTATGAGCCGCAGCATAGCGAGTGCCGTATGTAAGCTGCCTGCACGACAAGCAACGCCCCATCGAGCACAGGCAACCCTGTGTTCGACGGGGCGTTTGCGATCATATACAGAATTTGACTCTCCCGTCGAAAATCCATTCCTCCGGGGCGGACGGGCGCTCGAACAAGCGCTCCGTGCCTTGTTCCTCAGCATAGTGCCGCTCTTCCTCCGTAATCGGAATCATCCAGAGCAGATTGACCGGATCGCCGCCGATCTTCGGCAGAGCGATAGCCGGCGCATACGGCGGCTGGGCAAGGGCCACCGCGGTGAAGCGCTCGTGACTGAGGGCGATCTCGCTGCACGGAATCGTATGGCCCTTGGCGACGAACGTAAGATAAGTCCAGGGCAGATTGGCCTGCCCGCTTATGTACTGCAGCATCGGCTTCCCATGCTCGGCCAGCCAACGCGAATCGCAGGCGAAGGCGAACTCGAACCTCCGCAGCAGCTCCGGCGTCTCCGTATATTGCTCTACCTTCGGCTGCGGCAGAATGGATACCCCCAGCGTCACCACATACGTGATATCGCCTCGTTCGACCGTCACCATGGCCCGCGGAGGCCAATGGCCGCCGTCTATGGCATAGTAGTTGGCCACGGGACCAAGTCCGGATTCAATAGCCTCTAGATACTGCTGCTGTATCCCTTCCCATGAATGCTCGTCCCAGCTCTGCCAGAACTGATTGGCGAGCTCGATGCGCCGGAACAATGCGTTGGAATCCGGCGTTCCCAGCGGGAAGCACAGGTCCGACTCCTTGATGCAGTCCCTCGCATAGCCGGGATAACTGTGTTCGTCGGTGGACGAACCGGCCCATCCGGGGATGACGCTCACGATCTCATCCCGATAGAGCAGGGCGGCGGCATCGCCTTCCTCGAACCAGACGACAGCCAATTGCTCGGGAGCGAGCCGCTCCGCCCCTTCGGGATGGGCGCAGCAGTCTCTCGGCAGCATCGGAGCCCGGCCATGGCCCATCGTTTCCACGTCGAGCGCCTCCGGCGCTGGCCCGTAGTTCCTGACCCAGCAAGCGCGAACGCTCGCGTATTCCTCGCCCGGGCAGTTCCATAAATAAAAATAAACGCAATCCTCATATTCCTCCACAAACGCTTGAATCGGGCAGATGGGCGAGAACTCTTCCAAAATGATATTTTTCATGTCTTCACCTCACAACGCGTATGCAATCCATTTGTTGCCGCCAAGTGGATATGGAGATAGGATAGCATCCGGCCGGCGAGGATACAATCAAGCTCGATATTATTTTATAGCTCTCCTTTTGGCAGCCCCTTTCCTTTGGAGTTCATAAGATTTGCATGGTCACATTTCTTCCATAATTTGATTGACTAGAGTGGATACTTATGGTAATTTAATTAATGATAATGATTATCATTATCATTAATAGCGCAGGAAGGCAACCACCATCCTATGCTTCATGCTTATCTTATATTAGCAAAAAGGAGGTTCCCCGTGGTTTCAAAAAAAGAGCTGCCGATAGACAGAAGCTTGCGGTCGCCTGACCGGAGCCGGAAAACCAACCTGAATGGGATCAAAGAATTTATGGATCAGCATTATGACGAATCGCTGTCGATCGGGCAACTGGCGCGGATGGCCAATATCAGCCCCAAATATTTTGTCGATCTCTTCAAGAAAACCTATGGCCTAAGCGCTATGGATTACTTGACGGCCGTGCGTATGAACCACGCGAAGCGATATTTGGCGGAATCCGGAGAGCGTCTGCGCGATATTGCTCTGAAGGTTGGGTATAAGGACGAATTCTACTTTAGCCGCAAATTCAAGAAAGAAATCGGTGTGTCTCCGTCCGACTTCGCGAAGAACGCGAGACGGCATATCGCCGCCTGCTCCTCTGCGTTGATAGGGCAATTGCTTGCGCTGGATGTCATGCCGGTGGCGGCGCCGCTCGATCCGAAGTGGACGCCTCATTATTACCACGCTTTGCGGACGGAGATTCGATTCCATCTGATGCTTACCGCTCCTTATGCCTATCGCCCGTTCGAAGTGAATCTGAACCGGCTGGTGCAGGCTCGTCCCGATGCGATTATTGGCACCGATGATCTCACATCCCTGGAGGAGACGAAAGTGAAGGAGATTGCTCCCTCTCTCATAGTGTCGGCGCAAGACGGGTGGCGGGATCAACTGCAGAAGATTGGCCATTTTTTAAATAGAGAAGATAAAGCGGCGCAATGGATAGGCCGTTATGAACAGAGGGTTCAGTCCGCCCGGAAGCAGATTGGCGAAGTGTTGGGACAGGACAAGATACTCGCTCTGCGCATCTATGGACACCGCATCCATATCTATGGGAACCGCGGGCTAGAGGAGGTGCTCTATCACGACCTCAAGTTGGAATCCGCATGCCAGAACGAAGCGTCCAGCGGTCCGCCGTTGACAATAGAGCGATTGGCGGAGATTGCCCCCGACCGAATTCTGGTCTTGATATGTCCCGAAGCGTCGTCCCGCGCCTTCTGGCTGGCGCTGCAGCACTCAGCCGAATGGCGGAAGCTGACAGCGGTAAAGAACCGGTATGTCTATCCCATTACCTCCGATCCGTGGTGCGAATATTCCGCCGTCGCTATTACGCGTATGCTTGATGAAGCCTTGCTGCTGTTTACCGGAAATTGTCCAAATGGTTTTCTGGATAATGGCTATGGTGAATCCTTCGCCACCTGATCTATACTCAGTTCGAATGAGAATCATTATCACTTAGGGGGAGATATACCGTGTCAAAATCTCAAATTCATGCCAAGTCCAGCTTCATGGCCCGCATGTCGGGATTGCTGTGCTGCGTGCTTCTGGGAAGCGTGCTGACGGCCTGCTCGATGGCAGAGAGCGAAGCCGCGCCGACCGGCCAACCAAGCTCTGTAACCGCCTCGGAAGTGTCTGCCGCAGCGGCGGACAGCGGCGCGAAGCCTTCCGGCGGCGAGCGGACGGTAACGGACGAGCTTGGCCATGAAATCAGAATTCCCGCCGAGCCCAAGAACATTTTCGCTCCCAACATGGAAGATTCCTTGCTCAAGCTGGGCGTCAAGCCGATAGCGCAATGGTCCAACGGGAACATGGGGCATGATTACCTGCAAGAGGAATTGAAGGACGTGCCGAAGCTTGATCTCTCGGGAGGACTGCCATCGCCGGAGACGTTAATGGCTTACAATCCTGACTTGATTATTTTGCATACGGACACCTATGCCCAGAACGGGAACTATGAAAGCTACTCCAAGATTGCGCCAACCTATGTATTCAAAAATGCTTCCGGAAATATTGAGAAATCCCTCACTGCCATTGGAGATCTGCTTGGCAAAACCGAGGAGGCCAATAAGGCGCTGGAGGCTTATCAGCAAAAAGTGAAGGAAGGCCGGGAAAAGCTGAAGGAAGCGGTCGGAGACAAAAAGGTGGCGATTATCCGCTTTGCCCATAAAGGCGTCAGCCTGATGGGCGGCCAATACTTGTGCGGTTATGTCGTGCACCGCGATCTGGAGCTCGGGATATCCAATCTGGTAGGGAATGAGAATAGCGCCAGCATATCTATGGAGATTCTCCCGGAATTGGACGCGGACTATATTTTTGTTCTCAATGCCTATAACCAGGGGACGGAGCGCATGACAGAAATGATGGAAAGTCCAATCTGGAAGAGCATGCCTGCCGTCAAGGAGGGCCATGTATACGAAGTCAGCAATAAATATTGGCTTGGCAGCGGGCTCATCGCTTACGAAAAAATTGTAGACGACACGGTTCGGCTGCTGACGGAATGAGCGGGGGGATAACATGACACGGAACATCATTACGCTTGATCAGCTTGCGCGCCGCCAGGTCGGCATTCCCCGCGCGGAGCAGTGGACGCTGCGCTCGCGGGCCGAGAACCGCACCTACCGGATTATTGTGGCGCAGCCGGAGGGGGAGCCCCCTGCTTCGGGATATCCGGTGATCTATTTGCTGGACGGCAACTCGGTATTCGGAACGATGGTCGAGGCGGTGCGCCTGCAGAGCCGCCGTCCTGACAAGACGGGAGTGGCTCCGGCAATCATTGTAGGAATTGGCTATGAGACGGAGGCTTCCTATGCGCCGAATCGCTTTTACGATTACACGCCGGTTCCGAATACGGAGTACAGGCGCAGATCCGATGGAGCAGAGCTGCCTGAACAAGGCGGGGCAGTTGCGTTCCTCCAATTCATCGAGGAGGAGCTGAAGCCGCAGATCGCAAGCGAGTTCCGGATTGACCGGAACAGGCAGACGATATTCGGGCACTCTCTCGGCGGTCTGTTCGTGCTGTATGCGTTATTAACGAAGCCGGATGCGTTCCGGCACTATATTGCAGGCAGTCCGTCCATCCATTGGAGCAAGGAATATTTGCTGGAGCAGGAGGAGACATTCACGGCCCGTGTGCGGGAGGAGCCCGTCAACGTCCGGCTGCTGCTCGGAGTCGGGGAGCAGGAGAAAAGCCATGTCGCCCGCAATTGCGACAGCGCCAGGGAGCTCGCAGAGCGACTGTCTTCTCTCTCCGACTGGGGAGTGAGCGCCGTATATCAAGAATTTGAAGATGAAGGGCATGTCTCGGTGCTGCCGATTCTGATCAGCCGGGCATTGCGGTTTGCCCTGCATCCGGAACAACAATGAGGGGTTGACTAAGGTGGAGTATCCAGGAATCAAGGGAAAAGTCGCATTGGTTACCGGCGCTGCCCAAGGCATCGGGGAAGCGGTGGCGCGGTCGCTTGCCGGACTCGGGGCGATCGTCGCGGCCGTCGATCAGAACGCCGCGGGCGTCGAGAAGCTCGCAGCCGAACTGCGCGGCGCGGGGAATTACCGTGCCGCAGCATACCCGGCAGACGTGGGAGACCGGGCGGCCGTGGAAGAAGCGGTGGAGCGAATCGAACAGGAGCTGGGTCCGATTGAGATTGTCGTCAATGTGGCGGGGCTGCTGCGGGCAGGGCCCATCGAGTCGCTTACCGATGAAGATTGGCAGGAGACCTTCAGGGTCAACGTCAACGGCGTATTTTATGTGTCCCGCGCTGCCGTCAGGCACATGGCGCTCCGCGGTTCCGGAGCCATTGTGACCGTAGGGTCGAACGCGGCCGGGGTGCCGCGGATGCATATGTCAGCCTATGCGGCTTCGAAGGCGGCCGCAGCCATGTTCACCAAATGTCTCGGGCTGGAGTACGCCCGGAACCATATCCGCTGCAATATCGTAGCGCCCGGATCCACGGACACGGACATGCAGCGGGCGTTATGGAGCGGCAATGACGGCGCGGCGGCCGTCATTAGCGGCTCGCCGGAGGCGTTCCGCTTGGGTATCCCGCTTCGCAAGCTGGCCATGCCCTCAGATATTGCCGATGCGGTGATCTTCCTCGTATCCGACCGGGCGCGGCATATTACGATGCATGAATTATGCGTCGACGGCGGTGCGACCTTGGGGTGCTGAGATAGATGGAAGGGAGACGGTTGAAATGCTGAAATATGACGATGCGGCTCTTGCGGCTTCTGCCGCAGAGCTGCTGGAGCAATACCGGACGGGAACGTCCTTCTTTTTTTCTTCGCCCGAACGGACTGTGCTGGCGCGGGGAGAATGGGCGCGGGTGCCCGTACAAGAGGGGCTGGACGGGTGCCATCGCCTGCCCGAGCGCGTGGCGGCTCTTCTCGCCGTGGCGAGACAGGCGGGCCATGCCATACCGCTCGTTGCAGGCGCAATTCCATTCGCTCCTGCGAAGCCCGCGCAGCTCATCGTCCCGAACGATGTGCAATGGGCAGGACCGTTGCGCTTCGATACCGGCCTGCTGCGGGAACAGCCCGTGGCATCGGCATGGGAGATCCAGCCGATTCCGGAGCCGGACAGATTTATGGATGGCGTGAACGAAGCGCTGGCCCGTCTTGGCGAAGGCGCGCTTCAGAAGGTGGTGCTGTCGAGAACGCTGCGCATGACGGCGCCGGAAATTGTCGATGTCCATCAACTGTTGCGCAATTTGGCTGGTCATAATACCCATGGTTATACGTTTGCGGTCGATTTGGCGGCGGGAGATGACAGCGCGGCGGAAGCACACACGGGGCGCACCGGTCCCCGCACGCTGATAGGGGCCAGCCCGGAGCTGCTCGTCACGAAGACAGGGGGGCGGGTGACGGCCAATCCGTTGGCAGGCTCCGCGGCCCGCAGCGATGATCCCGATGAGGACAAGCGCAGGGCGGCTGCGCTGCTCGCCTCCGGCAAGGACAGGCATGAGCATGAAGTCGTGATCGATGCGGTCGTCGCCGCGTTGCGTCCCTATTGCCGGGCCTTGCATGTTCCCGCCGGGCCGTCGCTCGTGCAGACGAAGACGATGTGGCATCTCTCCACCAACATAACCGGGGAGCTTGCCGATCCTGCGGTTTCATCGCTGGAGTTGGCCATGGCGCTTCATCCGACGCCTGCGATTTGCGGAACACCCACGGATCTCGCTCGCGCCGTGATTAAGGACATCGAGCCCTTCGAGCGGGATTACTATACAGGCGCAGTCGGTTGGTGCGACGTGAATGGAGACGGGGAGTGGGCTGTCACGATCAGGTGCGCGGAGGCGGAAGGACGGACGCTGCGCCTGTTCGCCGGAGCGGGAATCGTCGCCGGCTCGAACGCGGCCTCGGAGCTTGAGGAGACATCGGCCAAGTTCCGCACGCTGCTGCTTGCCATGGGAGTGGATCAAGAACAATGTTCAACGGTGAAGGAGAGATGAGCATGGTGCTGCCGGGATGCCCTGCATGGCCGGAAGAATGGGCCGAACACTACCGCGAGCTGGGATGCTGGCGCGGAGAGACGTTCGGCGGAATGCTGCGTCAGCGCGCCGCGGCTCACGGGGATCGCGTTGCTATCGTCAGCGGCGATCGGCGGATAAGCTATGCGGAGCTTGATGCCAGCGTGGACCGCCTCGCTGCCGGATTCCGCAACTTGGGGATTCGGCCGCGTGATCGGGTTATCGTTCAGCTGCCGAATATTCCGCAATTTTTTGAAGTTATTTTTGCGCTGTTCCGGTTGGGGGCCCTGCCCGTCTTCTCGCTGCCGGCGCACCGCAAGAGCGAGATCGTCTATTTATGCGAATTCACCGAAGCCGCGGCTTATATTATCCCTGATACCGACATGGGATTTGATTACCGGAAGCTTGCCGATCAGGCGCGGGAGGCGGCTCCAGGCTTGCGCCACGTGATTGTGGCGGGGAATCCGGGGAAGTACGCGGCGCTGGACGAGCTGTATGCCGAGCCTGCGGACGACATCGAGGGGCCGCGGCCCGAGGATGCTGCCTTTTTCCAGCTTTCCGGCGGGACGACCGGGCTTCCTAAGCTGATTCCCCGCACGCATGATGATTACATCTACAGTCTGCGGGTGAGCGCCGAGATCTGCGCTCTGGATGGGAACAGCGTCTATTTGGCGGTGCTTCCCGTCGCTCATAACTACCCGCTCAGCTCGCCGGGAACGCTGGGAACGCTCTATGCCGGCGGCAAGGTTGTGCTGGCGCCTGGAGCCAGCCCTGACATCGCGTTCCCCCTTATCGCGAAGGAATGCGTCACAATTACAGCCGTCGTGCCGCCGCTGGCCTTGATCTGGCTCGATGCGGCGGGATCCCGCCGTGATGACCTGTCTTCTCTTCAGGTCTTGCAGGTAGGCGGAGCCAAGTTCAGCGCGGAGGCGGCCAAGCGGGTACGCGATGCGATGGGGTGCACGCTGCAGCAGGTCTATGGAATGGCGGAAGGGCTGGTGAATTACACGAGGCTGGATGATCCGGAAGACATTGTCGTGAACACGCAAGGACGGCCGATGTCGCCATATGATGAAATCCGGCTGGTCGATGACGATGACTGCGATGTCGGGCCGGGGGATACGGGGCATCTGCTGACGCGCGGGCCTTATACCATCCGCGGCTATTACAAGGCCGAGAAGCATAACGCCAGGGCGTTCACGACCGACGGATTTTACCGTACGGGCGACTTGGCCCGATTGACCTCATCCGGTTATCTGGTCATTGAAGGCCGGGCGAAGGACCAAATTAATCGCGGCGGAGACAAGGTGGCGGCCGAAGAAGTAGAGAATCACCTTCTGGCCCATCCCGGCGTGCACGATGCGGCGGTGGTGGCGATGCCGGACGAGTTCCTCGGGGAGCGCACATGCGCCTTCGTTATTCCTTATCCGTCCTCGCCGCTGACGGCTGCTGAACTGAAAGCCTTCCTCAGGGAGCGAGGGTTAGCAGCTTACAAAATCCCCGATCGGGTGGAGCTCACGGATTCGTTCCCGAAGACGGGGGTTGGCAAGGTAAGCAAAAAGGCGCTGCGCGAGCTTATTGCCAGTAAGCAGCACGCGCTCGCCGATCTGTGAAAATAACGATGAAAAGAGGGGATATTATGGCTCTTCCTTCCATATTGCCTTATCCGATGCCTGCGGAGTCTGAACTGCCGGCCAACAAGGTGGCCTGGACGCCCGATCCGAAGCGGGCCGTTCTTCTGATTCACGATATGCAGCAATACTTCGTCGACGCTTTCAACGCAGATGAATCGCCTGTCCCGGAATTAGTAGAGAACATCCGGGAGCTTCGCGCGCAATGCGCCGCGCTCGGCATCCCTGTCGTGTACTCGGCCCAGCCCGGCGGACAGAGCCCCGAACGGCGCGGATTGCTATGCGATTTCTGGGGACCGGGCATGAATGACGGGCCAGATCAGAAAAAAATCGTGGAACCGCTGGCTCCCGGCGAGCAGGATATCGTGGTGACGAAATGGCGGTACAGCGCGTTTCAAAAAACAGAGCTGCTCGATATCCTGCGCCAGCAGGGCCGGGATCAATTGATTGTGTGCGGCATTTATGCACATATTGGATGTCTCATGACCGCATGCGAAGCATTCATGCAGGATGTGCAGCCTTTCTTCGTCGCCGACGCTGTCGCGGATTTCTCGGCAGACAAGCATCGGATGGCTCTCGCTTACGCCGCCGAACGCTGCGCGGTCACGATTACGACCCGGCATCTCGTCGAGGATCTGGCCCGGTTGGGGGATTCGGCGTCTATTTCTGAATCCGCTCCGGCGTCTGAGCCGAGCCTTCAGGCCCCGCCCGAAGGAGAGCCCTTGCCATTGACGCGGCAAGCGGTGCGCGTTGAAGTGGCAGGACTGCTGCAGGAGCATCCGTCCCGGATTGCGGATGATGACAACCTGATTCATATTTGGGGACTGGATTCGATCCGGATTATGAGTCTGATCGAACGTTGGCGCCGCGGCGGAACCGAGGTAAGCTTCTCGGAGCTGGCCGAACGCCCTACATTGGCCGACTGGTGGCAGCTTATATCTTCCCGGATGAGCCGCTCTTTGCCGAACGGCGATTATTTTACTGTATAGAAGGAGGCGATGCTCATGCATGATCTTGATGGTGGCCGCTGGCCTTTGTCAGGGGCGCAGTCGGGCATTTGGTTCGCGCAGCAGCTTGATCCGGACAACCCGATATTCAATACCGGAGAATACATTGACATCCGCGGACCTGTTGACCCGGATCGCTTCGAGACGGCGGTACGCCAGGCCGTAATGGAGGCGGAAGCGCTGCACGCGCGCTTTGAGGAGGATCAGGACGGTCCTTGGCAGACGATCGTCCCGTCATCCGATTGGACGATGCATAGGATCGATGTCAGCAGCGAGGAGGATCCGCATGCAGCGGCAGAAGCCTTGATGAAGCACGATCTGGCTCAGCCTGTTGACCTGCGCCGCGGTCCGCTGTTTACCGAAGCGTTATTCAAGCTTGCGCCCGATCGGTTCTATTGGTACCAACGCATTCATCATATTGTCATCGATGGTTACGGCTTCTCGCTATTGACGCGAAGGGCGGCGCAAATTTATACGGCGCTCGCTCATGATTTGCCGTTCAGTGAAGGGGCATTCGGTTCGTGGCGCTCGGTCCTGAAGGAAGATGCGGCTTATCGCGCATCGGAACGGCTGGAGCGGGATCGGCAATTTTGGCTGGCCCGCTTCCCCGATCATCCGGAAGCGGCCAGTCTGGGCGATCGGACTCAGCGCACGTCGCGAAGCTTCCTACGCCAGTCCATGGAGCTGCCGTCAAGCGTCATGGACGCTTGGCAGGCGGCCGCAAGCGGAATGGGGACAAGCTGGCCCGACGCCGTGTTGGCCGCCGCTGCGCTCTATGTGCATCGGCTCGCCGGCACGGACGACGTCATACTCGGCGTGCCGATGATGTGCCGCCTCGGTTCCGCGGCGCTGCGCGTTCCCGGCATGGTAATGAATCTGCTGCCGCTGCGTGCCGCCGTCCGGCCGGATATGAGCGTGAGCGAGCTTGTGGGGCAGATCTCCGGGAATATGCGCGAGATCCGAAGGCATCAGGACTATCGGCATCAGGATCTGCGGCGCGACCTGAAATTAGTGGGGGACAACCGGAGGCTGTTCGGACCTCTCATCAATATCATGCCGTTTATCGAGGAACTGAACTTTGCCGGATACCGCGGCAGCATACGCAATCTGGCGGCCGGTCCTGTCGATGATCTGACGATTCATGTCTCCTGCGGCTCCAGCGGGAGCGGGCCGCGCATCGACTTCGATGCCAACCCCGCAATCTACGATGCAGGTGAGCTGAGCGCGCATCTGCGCCGCTTCCTGCATGTGCTGGACAAGCTGGCTGCGTCCGATCCCGGCCAACCGATCGGCCGCCTGGATCTGCTGCTGCCTGAAGAACGTCTTCAGGTGGTGGATGCATGGAATGACACCGCCCACAGGCTGGCGCAATGGAGCGTGCCGGCATTGTTCGAGGAGCAGGCAGCGAGCACGCCCGATGCCGTGGCGGCGATCTTCGAAGATACATCGCTCCGTTATGCGGACTTGAACGCGCGCGCCAACCGGCTGGCGCATCTGCTGATTGCGCATGGCGCCGGCCCGGATCGGATCGTGGCTCTGGCCCTCCCGCGTTCGCTCGAGATGGTCATCGCCATCCTGGCGGTGCATAAGGCGGGAGCGGCTTATTTACCGATCGATCCGGATTATCCGCCCGCCCGGATTGCCTATATGCTGAATGATGCCGCTCCGATGTGCCTCGTTACGGTCCAGGAGGCAGACTCCAGGCTGTCTGGTTCCGGCCCAATGCCGAAGATCTTGATGGATGAACCTGCGACCAGGGACCGCCTGGAACGGCAAGCCGAACACAATCCGAATGACGCCGACCGGATATGCCGCTTGTCGCCGCTTCATCCGTCTTATGTCATTTACACCTCCGGATCGACGGGCAGACCGAAGGGCGTCTTACTTACCTTCGAAGGACTGGCCAACCTGCTGTTATGCATGCGTGGGCGGTTCGCGCTGGATGACCGGGATCGGCTGCTGTCCGTGACGACGATCTCCTTCGATATTTCCGTCATGGAGGTGCTGCTGCCGCTCACGACGGGCGCCAGCATCGATATCGCTCCGAAGGATACGATTCTGGATCCGCAAGCGCTGGCCCGGATAATCAAAGAAACGGGGGCCACGATTATGCAGGCGACCCCGACGCTATGGCAGGCGCTTGCCGCCAGCCATCCCGGCAGCTTCGACGGGCTGACGGTGATAACCGGGGGCGAGGCCTTGCCGATCGGGCTCAAGCTTGCTCTGCAAGATCTGGATTGCGAGGTGAATAACCAATACGGCCCAACGGAGACGACCATTTATTCGACCGCTGCCTTGCTGGGTCCGGAGCGCACGGGTAAGCCGTCTATTGGGGGGCCGATTTGGAATACGAGGCTGTACGTGCTCGATGCGGCGCTGCAGCCGGTTCCGCCGGGGGTCGCGGGGGAGCTGTACATTGCGGGCGCCGGGTTGGCGCGCGGCTATCTGGGCCGGCCGGAGCTGACGGCGGAGCGGTTCGTGGCGGATCCGTTCGGGCCTCCGGGCACCCGGATGTATCGCACGGGCGATCTCGTGACATGGCTGGCTGACGGCTCCATTGATTATTTGGGGCGTGCTGATCATCAGATTAAGCTGCGCGGCTTCCGCATCGAGACAGGCGAGATTGAGGATCTTCTCGTCCGGCATGCCGACGTCGCGCAAGCTGCGGTGATCGTCCGGGAGGATCGGCCGGGGGAGCGGCGCTTGGCCGCTTATGTCGTTCCGGCCTCGCCTTCCGGGATCGATCCGGACGCTTTGCGCCGCTACGCTGCCGGCCAGCTGCCTGACTATATGGTTCCCGCGGCGATCGTCATGCTGGATGCCATGCCTCTGACGCCGAACAAGAAGATTGACCGCAAGGCGCTGCCTATGCCCGATTCTGGACAAGCAGCTGCAGGGCGCGGACCCCGCACCCCGCAGGAGGAGATGCTCTGCGCACTGTTCGCCGAGGCGCTCGGACTGCCCCGCGTCGGCATCGATGATGACTTCTTTGCGCTGGGCGGCCATTCCTTGCTTGCCGGGAGAGTCATCCTCCGCATACGCGAGTCGTTGGGCGCCGACCTAAGCATTGGCAGCCTTTTTGAAGAGCCTACGGTGGCGGGGCTTGTCCGGCGGCTGGACGATTCGCGGGAAGCCCGGCCGGCTATGCGTCGAGCCAAGCGGGAGGACGATATTCCGCTGTCCTTCGCCCAACGGCGGTTATGGTTCTTGTATCGTCTGGAGGGACCGGCTCCGACTTATAATATTCCGCTGGTCGCCCGCCTGTCCGGTGAGCTGGACATTCGTGCACTGGAGGCGGCTCTCGGCGATGTGGCGGACCGGCATGAGACGCTGCGTACCGTGTTCCCCAATGATGCATCCGGCGCCTCGCGCCAGCTGATTCTGGATGCCGGCGAGGCACGCCCTCGGCTGATCTTGACCAAGACCAGCGAGGCGGAGCTGCCTGAACGGCTGAAGGAAGCCGTCCGCTACCGCTTCCGGCTAGCGGACGAGCCTTCGCTTCGGGCCGAATTGTTCGAGCTTGGGCCGAATGAATACGTGCTCCTGCTGCTCCTGCACCATATCGCCGGGGACGGATGGTCGCTGTCTCCGTTGACGCGCGATCTGTCTGCCGCCTATGCGGCACGCAGCCGTGGCGAGCATCCGGCATGGCCGCCTCTTCCGGTTCAATATGCGGACTACGCAATCTGGCAGGAGCGCCTGCTGGGAAGCGGCGGAGATGCTGACAGCCTGATGGCCCGCCAGCTTGAGTTCTGGACGCGAACGCTCACAGGGTTGCCGGAGGAGTTGGACTTGCCGGCCGATTACCCGCGTCCGGCAGCGGCCAGCCATCAAGGCGGCACCATCCGTTTCCATATTAACAAGGAGCTCCACGGCCAGCTCTTGGATCTGGCCCGAGCTGGCAAGGCGAGCCTGTTCATGGTGCTGCAGGCCGCGCTGGCCGTGCTTCTGACGCGGCTGGGCGCGGGCACCGATATTCCGATCGGCAGCCCGATAACCGGCCGGAACGACGATGCGCTTGACGGTCTAGTCGGCTTGTTCATCAACACGCTGGTGCTTCGAACCGATACGTCAGGGGACCCCAGCTTCCGCGAATTGCTTGCCAGGGTCCGCGAGGTGAATCTGAACGCGTATGCGCATCAGGATGTGCCGTTCGAGCGTCTCGTCGAAGCGGTGAACCCCGTTCGCTCCCGTTCTCGGCATCCGCTCTTTCAGATTATGCTGGTGCTGCAAAATACGCCGGCTCCCGCGCTCGATTTGCCGGGCGTTGCAGCCAGCCTTCAATTGGAAAGCGCGGACACGGCGAAGTTCGACCTGACCGTGGAGCTTCAGGAACGCCGCGATGCGAATGGCGGACCAGACGGATTGGACGGCATGGTGGAATACAGCGCCGATTTGTTCAAGCGCAGCACGGCCGATGCGCTGGCGGCCCGCTATGTGCGCGTGCTGGAGTCGGCCGCTGCCGCACCGGACAAGCCGATGGGCCAGCTTGATATTTTGATGCCGGAAGAGCGGCGGCGCATCCTGACGGAATGGAGCGCTCCCGAAGCTGCAGCGCAGCCGCCGGTCACCATTCCGGAGCTGTTCGAGGCCCAGGCCATTCGTTCGCCGGAGGCGGCAGCCGTCGTTCATGAAGGCAGCGCACTGAGCTATGAGGAGTTGAACCTGCGGGCGAACCGGCTCGCGCATCTGCTCATGGCGGAGGGGGTAGGTCCCGAGCAGCTCGTGGCATTGGCCCTGCCTCGGTCTATCGAGATGGTTGTCGGCGTATTGGCCGTGCTCAAGGCGGGTGCCGCCTACCTGCCGCTCGATCCGGATTATCCCGCCGAGCGGATCGCTTATATGCTGGAGGATGGAGCACCGTTGTGTATGGTGACGAACGCTCAAGTATCCTCCAGGCTGCCGGAGGCCGGAGGCCTGCCGCGGATCGTGCTGGATGAGGCCGCTGTCCATGAGCGGCTGCGGGAGCAATCCTCTGCCAACCCAAGCGCTCAGGAACGCAACGGGCTCCTGTCTCCGCTCAGTCCGGCCTATATCATCTATACGTCGGGGTCTACGGGCAAGCCCAAAGGTGTCGTTATCCCGCACCAAAATGTCGTGCGCTTGTTCGCGTCCACCCGGCACTGGTTCCGCTTTGGAGCGGAGGATGTATGGACCTTGTTTCATTCGTACGCATTCGATTTTTCGGTATGGGAGATCTGGGGTGCGCTCCTGCATGGAGGCCGTCTCGTCGTCGTGCCTCATACGGTAAGCCGATCGCCGGACGAATTCCTGCGCTTGCTCGCGCAAGAGGGCGTGACCGTCCTGAATCAGACGCCGTCCGCCTTCTATCAGTTGATGCAAGCCGAGCGGGAACAACCCGGGTTAGGGCAGACGCTTTCCCTGCGGTATGTTATTTTCGGAGGCGAAGCGTTGGAGCTGGGCCGGCTGGAGGACTGGTATCGCCGCCATCCGGATCATGCTCCGAGATTGATTAACATGTACGGCATTACGGAGACGACTGTCCATGTCAGCTACAATGAGCTGGATCGGGACAGTGCCGCCCCGGGAGCCAGCAGCTTAATCGGCGGGCCGATACCGGATCTGCGAGTGTATGTGCTCGACGGGGCGCTGCAGCCGGCTCCGCCCGGAACGGCGGGGGAAATGTATGTTGCAGGCGCTGGTCTGGCCCGCGGTTACTGGGGCCGTCCGGGATTGACGGCAGAGCGGTTCGTCGCCGATCCGTTCGGCCCGCCGGGCAGCAGAATGTACCGCACCGGGGATGTGGCGAAATGGCTCGCTGACGGCACCCTGGATTATGTGGGCCGCGCCGATCATCAGGTGAAGATTCGGGGCTTCCGCATCGAACCGGGCGAGATCGAAGCCGTGCTAGCCCGTCATCCCGAAGTCGCCCAGGCGGCCGTCGTGGTGCGCGAGGACCGGCCGGGGGACAAGCGGCTGGCCGCTTATGTGGTGTTCGCCGCGGGCGCAAGCCTCGGGCCGTCCGAATTGCGCCGGCATGCCGCCTCCCAGCTGCCCGATTACATGGTGCCGTCCGCGATTATCGGCATCGACGCGCTCCCGCTCACCCCGAACGGCAAGCTGGATCGCCAGGCGCTGCCGGCGCCTGAGCTCGCCCTGGAGTCGGACGGCGGCAATCCGAGAACGCCGCAGGAAGAGGTGCTGTGCGATCTGTTCGCCGAAGTGCTCGGGGTGCGGCGCGTAGGGATCGACGACAGCTTCTTCGAATTGGGCGGTCATTCGCTGCTGGCGGTTCGCCTCATTAGCCGCATCCGCGAGGCGTTGGGCCGGGAGCTTGGCATCGGCAGTCTCTTCGAGGCGCCGACGGTAGCCGGGACTGCGGAGAGGCTCGATATGGACGGAGGTCACAGCGCGCTGCAGGTGCTGCTGCCGCTCCGAACCTATGGCGCGCAGCTGCCGCTGTTCTGCGTGCATCCTGCGGGCGGGCTGAGCTGGTGCTACGCCGGCCTGATGAAGCATCTCGGCATGGACTATCCCATCTACGGCCTCCAGGCCCGGGGCATCGCCCAAGCGGAAGAGCTGCCGAAGACGCTGGAGGAGATGACGTCAGATTATATAGAAGCCGTTCGCTCGATTCAGCCGCACGGTCCTTATCGCCTTCTGGGCTGGTCTCTGGGGGGAAATGTGGCGCATGCGATGGCTGTCCAGCTGCAAGAAGAGGGGGAAGAGGTCTCGTTTTTGGCTATGCTCGACGCTTACCCGAGCCATTACCTCCCGATTCGGGAAGAGCCGGATGAGGAGGAGGCGTTGACCGCGCTGCTTGCCTTGGGCGGCTACGACAAGGACAGCATTGGCGGCGTTCCGCTTACGGTCGCGAACGCGATCGAGATACTTCGAAGCGACAGCAGCGCTTTGGCTACGCTTGACGAAGCAACCATTTTGAATTTGAAAAAAACGTATGAGAACTCGGTCCGCCTTCTCGGAGCCTATACTCCGCGCCGATTCGAGGGGGAGCTTCTGTTCTTCCGCTCGACGATTATACCGGATTGGTTCGATCCGATTGAGCCGGAGATGTGGATTCCTTACATAGGCGGACGGATCGATCGGCATGATATCGCCTGCCGGCATAAGGACCTGTGTCAGCCAGGGCCGCTTGCCGAGATCGGCGCGACGCTTTTGGCCAAGCTGAATTCCGCGAACGGCGCGGCCGCCAGACAAGATGGGAGGGAGCTAATCCATGAGTAATCCTTTTGAGCAAGCGGACGGCGCTTATCTGGTGCTAATTAATGAGGAGGGGCAATATTCGTTGTGGCCTGCCTTCGCCGCGGTGCCGGATGGATGGAGTACGGTCTTGGGGCCGGAGACGCGTCAGGGGTGTCTGGACTATATCACCTTGCATTGGACCGACTTGCGGCCCCGCAGCCTGCGCGATTCTTCGGATCCTGTCCATGGAGCAACGCAATGAAGGCAGGATTGAACCCGAAAACGGCCGTATGCATCGTATACGTGGCGGCCATGTTCACGGTGGCCATGGACGCCACCGTCCTGAACGTTGCGCTGCAGACGATCAGCCAGGAGCTGCAAGTGCCTCCGGCCGCATCGGGAGTGCTCAATGTGGGCTATCTGGTAAGCCTCGCTGTCGTCCTGCCGGCTGCAGGCTGGCTGGGTGATAAGTGGGGGACCAAACGTGTTTTTATGCTCGCGCTCGCCTTGTTCACGGGAGCCTCGGCACTGTGCGGCTTCGCCGGCAGTTTGACGGCGTTGACCGTTTTTCGGGTCGTGCAAGGGATCGGCGGCGGGCTGCTTACTCCGATAGGAATGGCGATGCTGTTCCGCATGTTCCCCCCGCAGGAGCGGGCCAAAATATCTCGGGCACTCATTCTCCCGATCGCGGTTGCACCTGCGGTCGGGCCGATTCTTAGCGGGCTGCTTATTGAGCATCTGTCGTGGCGCTGGATATTTTATGTCCATTTGCCGATCGGGATTCCCGCCTTGCTGTTCGGTATCGTCTTTTTGAAGGAGCATCGGGAGCATGAGGCGGGACGCCTTGATGTTCGGGGCCTCCTCTTGTCGGCGCCTGGTCTGGCTCTGTTGATGTATGCCCTTAGCCAAGGTCCTATGCAGGGCTGGGGTTCTCCCGCGATCTGGACAACGGGGGGAATGGGTCTCATCCTGATAGCGGCCCTTGTCGCCGTCGAGCTGCGGGTGAAGCAGCCGCTGCTTGATCTGCGGTTGTTGGGCGACCGCTTGTTCCGTACCGCAGGTCTCGTCGCCATGTTTTCTGCGGCGGGCTTGCTCGGCATGCTGTACGTGTTCCCGCTAATGTACCAGAATGCGCTGCATGCCTCGGCGCTCGATACCGGCTTGACCACCTTCCCGGAGGCGCTTGGCCTTATGCTTGCTTCTCAGCTTGTGCCGTGGACCTATCCGAGGCTAGGGCCGAAGCGCGTCATGGTTATGGGGCTATTGTGCACGGCAGTCTTCTTCGTGATGCTGAGCACGGTCGGCCCTCATACGAATCCATGGCTGATTCGGAGCCTGCTGTTCGGTGTCGGCGTCTTTTTGGGCCATACGGTCGGCGCCGTTCAGATAGCGGCCTTTAGCAATATTCCGCCTGCATCGATGGGCCGCGCCTCGACCTGGTTCACCGTACAGAACCGGCTGGGGCCGGCCATAGGCTTGGCGATTCTGTCCGGCATTCTTGCATTGGCGGGAACCCACACGATAAATGCCGCTGGAGGCATAGAACCGAATATCATGGCGTACCGTGCCGCTCTGCTCGGGGCCGCAAGCTTTCTGCTCATGGGCCTGTGCTGTGCGTTGTGGATTCGCGACAGCGATGCGGCCGCCACCGTTGCGAAGCAACCCCCGGTGAAGCCGGATGGGGAAAAATCGGTTCAAGCGTGAAATGAAGCAAGCGATGAAGCGGCAGGGGTAACAGACCTTGGTTCAGTACGCTGAACTGAGGTCTTTTTTCGTTGTCTGGGTTGGTCCCCTTCCTTATGCACATGGAATTACCGAACCGCGAAGCGGACTGAAATTATTTTTTTCACGCCACCTGGTTGTACTTATCCCTTCCGGATCTCCTCTATATATGAAAGAACACATATCGCGCAGGGCAGGGCAGTCATCTTAACCGGGGAGACCGCCGCGGGGGATGCGCGCCGCTCTTCCTTATCCTAATGATGATTCCGGTCTGCGCGGCCAAATTGGAGGAGGTGTAATGATGATTCGATGTTCGCAATCCGACAAACCAATCGTGACCGTGCCCAATGTTGTCCCCCAGATTCATGTTTACGGGAAAAAAAGCGGAACGACCCGCTTCTTCCTCTCGGACAACCCGGAGACGATCAGCAGCGTCACGACGTCATTCACGAACGGCTTTGCCACGCTGTGGCATGATACCGTCCGGGGAAGGAAGCGCGTGCAATACCGGCTGTTCGTATGGCATCTGAACCAGACGGGAGCTCCGATTACATTCGGCGTCACGGTCGAGAACGCATCCTGCGGCAGCCCGATACGCGTTCGCCAAGTCAAGCATTCCATCGGCGTGATTGCGGACTTCCCCGCACTCGGCAGATGCTCTGCCAAGGCACTGCTCGGGCGTACGCTCGCCCCGCTTATTCCCGACGACCGCTCGATCCGCGGCGGGCAGACCGGGCTGGTGAAGGAATGGCTCGTCCCTGACGGAGAACTGGTAGGCGGCGTGATGGAATTTACGCTGTCCAGTCCGAAGGAGCTTGATTACCGGGTGCGCACCGTGGCCGCCAATCGTCCGGGGGCCGATGTAAGGCTCAATCATACCCCGGTCGTGCCCGCCTATCGGACGGCCGAGGGCAAGTCGCACCCGCGCGGCTCCTGGGACTTCTCCGACATCGAAGGCTTCGCGGATCCGGCGTGCTCGCAGCCTGTCACGTATGTCGCCGGAAGCGGGAGCATGAGCTTCGCCATCCATAACGGCGGCAATGATAATCTGATGACGGCCGCTTCCAGCTATGATCCGGCGAATGCGGAAGTGGCGAACAAGGGACATTACGGCGTTATCTACAAGCTGAACCTTGCCCTTAGCAATCCGCATCCTCAGCGCAAGACGGTGACCGTCTACTTGACGGGACGCGGAGGGCCTTACGCGGGAGCCGTTCGCTGGAACCGGGGACGAACCTATGGAGTGCCCCGGCTGTCGCCCGCCGTAGAAGCGGTCGAGGCCGCGACGGTCACCATTCCGGCCCGGCGCACAGTAGCTTGCCCTGTCTATGTGTCGACCGCAGGCGCCTACAGCACGCCGGCCGCAGTCTTATGCGTTACGCGCGAATAAGAATCCAATCCAACACTGCGCCCTGATCGCCGATCAGGGCGTTCTTATGGAAATAAAAATATAGAGGAGAATTTTCAGCGGCCGTGGGATTATGAATCCCGCCGAACGAGGGGTGACGGCGGGAGCGGCGATATTGTCAGCCCATATATACGAATTCTTTGTCAAGGTTTTCAAATCCAATTTCTTGATGTAAAACCTCTTCCAACTCGTCTAACGAAATCAGCCCGGATAAAGTTAATTCGTTGCCATTCGGAATGTTGTATTTATAGTCAAACAAGTCCCGGTTGTATATTTCTTCTATTTTTGCGGCTTGGCGCTGGCTTAAATACGGTTTATGAGTTCTCAGCATATTAAATAAATTCGCTTTCAAATCACCGCCTTCCGCTGCGCTTGAATACTCATCAATTTCAGCAACACACTCTAATAGTTTCCGAAAAATAAAATCTTGCAGGTTTTTGGCCAATATACTCGCACTTTCACTATCATGCGGAACCAAAGTAACAGGAACATTTTCCACGCACTGTTGATCAAATTGGAATACATATAAGTCACCTCCGCCTGTCATCGCAAAGGGAACAAATTGAAATTCAGGTTTTGTCGCTCTG
Organism: Paenibacillus thiaminolyticus; assembly: GCF_007066085.1. Lineage (NCBI taxonomy): Bacteria > Bacillati > Bacillota > Bacilli > Caryophanales > Paenibacillaceae > Paenibacillus > Paenibacillus thiaminolyticus. The sequence continues at coordinate 4,870,323 of NZ_CP041405.1, forward strand.
TAATCTTCCGGGTCTTTTAACTCTTCAATCTTTTCTACGATTTGATTCAATTCAAGAAGTTCAATGTCATCTCCGAATAACAACAGTGGCGGGTTGCTTTTAAATTTTTCCCAGTAAGTAGCATGCCAATTGGGTCCATATTCTCCCCAATCAAGCATTCCATCGTCGTATAGTCTTTTATACAAATCAGGGTATTTGACACCAAATCGTTGCTCTATTTGTTCTATTTGATTCATATGTTCTCTCCTTAAGTCATGTTCGTGCGCCTAATGTATGCTCAAGTGTGAATCTCCGCCGATTTTGAGGAAAATTCGATTCGTCAAGCAGCCGGGACATCATTCGTTCCGGCCGGAATATGCGGCAGCGCCGGGGCTGCGCAAAGCTTGAATTGCGGGCCACGTGAAAGAGGCCAGATTGTCCGGCAGCTCCGATAATGGGAACCAGCGCACATCCTTCAGCGCTCCGCCTTCTTCGCGGTTGCTGGCATCGCCCGCGACGACACGGGTCTCGAAGATGACCGAGATCCAATGCTCGCCCCGGCCCGGATCGATCGTCTCGGCGGTGCAGAGCAGCCGCTTCACCTGGATGTGAAGCCCGACCTCTTCCAACACCTCGCGAACGGTCGTATCCTCCAGCGTCTCGTATAAGTCCACCTTGCCTCCGGGAATGCTCCATTTGTCCTTCTCCGGCTGGCGTCCCCGCAGCACAAGCAGAATCTCGTTCGCTTCATTCATAATAACGGCGCCGACGCCGATTCTTGGTAAGGATGTTTCCATTTTTGTTCTCCTATGAAACTCTATTTTGGGATGATTAGCGAGGCTTCGGGAATGGGCCTGCCTCGTGTTTACTATACATCCAGGCGTCCAAGCAGGCAAATGAGAGGTGCATTGACAAGCTGCAAGCAGCGAAGAGAAGGAGAAGTTGCTTTCTCTTATGCTTGAACATATTGACACCCAAATTTAGTATATGATATATAAAAGGAAGTGTTAGCACTCGTTCGTCTAGAGTGCTAAAAAAGAAGTGTTATCGAAAGGAGACCCATCATGGCGAAAAAACAATTTAAAGCAGAGTCGAAACGACTGCTCGAGATGATGATCAACTCCATTTACACCCAGAAGGAAATCTTTTTAAGAGAATTGATCTCCAACGCCAGCGACGCGATCGATAAAATCTACTACAAAGCCCTGACCGACGATCAACTCGTGTTCGACAAAGACAGCTATTACATCCGAATTACCCCGGACAAGGAGAACCGGACGCTGACCATCTCTGACACGGGGATCGGCATGACGAAGGACGAACTCGAGAACAATCTGGGCGTTATCGCCAAGAGCGGATCATTCGCCTTCAAGAACGAGAACGAGCTTAAGGACGGCCATAATATTATCGGGCAGTTCGGGGTCGGCTTCTATTCCTCATTCATGGTGGCGGATGTCGTGACTGTCATCAGCAAGCCGCTGGGCGGCGAAGAAGCGTACAAATGGGAGTCGAAGGGCGCCGACGGATATACGATCGAGCCATGCGAGAAGGATTCGGTAGGAACGGACATTATTTTGAGAATCAAAGAAAATACCGAGGATGACAGCTACGATGAGTATCTGGACGATTACCGCCTGAAATCGATCATCAAAAAATATTCCGACTTCATCCGCTATCCGATTAAGATGGATGTGAAGGGGCATCGGCCGAAGGAAGACGCCGAGAATGAATTCGAAGAATATACGGAAGAGCAGACGGTCAACAGCATGGTTCCGATCTGGCGCAAAAATAAAAACGAGCTGACCGCGGAAGATTACGAGAACTTCTATGCCGAGAAGCGGTACGGCTTCGACAAGCCGATCACCCATGTCCATATCAAAGCGGACGGCGCTGTCGTCTACAATGCGATTCTCTTCATTCCGGAGAAGACGCCGTTCGATTATTATACGAAGGAATACGAGAAAGGGCTGGAGCTGTATTCCAACGGCGTCCTCATCATGGACAAATGCGCCGATCTCCTGCCGGATTATTTTAGCTTCGTCAAAGGGATGGTCGACTCCGAGGATCTGTCGCTTAATATTTCCCGGGAGATGCTGCAGCATGACCGTCAGCTCAGCCTGATCGCCAAAAATATCAAGAGCAAGATCAAGAGCGAGCTGCAGCGCCTGATGAAGGATGATCGGGAGAAATACGAGCAATTCTATGAATCGTTCGGCCGTCAACTGAAATACGGCGTATACAGCGATTACGGCATGAACAAGGAAGTGCTGCAGGACCTGCTCCTGTTCCGCTCCTCGAAGGAGAAAAAGCTCGTCAGCCTGGACGAGTATATCTCCCGCATGCCGGAAGATCAGAAGTATATCTACTATGCGTCCGGCGAATCGATCGACCGGATCGAGAAGCTGCCGCAGACGGAACTGGTGGCTGACAAGGGCTATGAGATTCTGTACTTCACCGATGATATCGACGAGTTCGCGATCAAGATGATCATGAGCTACAAGGAGAAGGAATTCAAATCGGTCTCCAGCGGCGATCTCGGTATCGACGCGGACGACAGCGAGAAGGAATCCGACACGGAGAATAAGGACAATCAAGAGCTGTTCGATGCGATGAAAGAGATTTTGAAGGACAAAGTGAAGAACGTGAAGGCATCGAAGCGGCTGAAGTCCCATCCGGTCTGCCTCTCTAGCGAAGGCGAATTGTCCATCGAGATGGAGAAAATTTTGAAGGCGATGCCGAACAGCCAGGATGTTCAGGCGGACAAGGTGCTGGAAATCAACGTCAACCATGACGTATTCCAGTCGTTGCAGGACGCGCTGGCGAACGACCGCGAGAAGCTGAGCCTGTACACGAACCTGCTGTACAATCAGGCGCTGCTGATCGAAGGGCTGCCGATTGGCGATCCGGTACAATTCACGAATGATATTTGCAAAGTGATGGTATAGATGAGGGCAAGGAGAGAACCCGATGCTGGCGTTAGCCGGTGTCGGGTTTTTGGCGTACGCCAGGCATGGGCGTCATCTTTAGGGTGAACGTCCCGAAAGGGAACTGGCTTGCTCCATCTGAGGATTGTTTTCACATACGGTGATGTGTATGCAGAGGCGGGGGGAATCTCCCCCCACCCGCAATGGATCATGCTTCTTCTACATTTGTATGCAACAGTTTCAAGCTGGTATCAAACTCTTGTTCGATAGCTTCGTCCCGTTGATAGGTAAACAGGCTTATGACAATACTGGCGATAAGGTTGACGATAAATCCGGGAATGATTTCGTATATATCCTTAGTAATTTGCAAGTCAATGTTTTTCCAGATAATCACGGTTGCTGCACCTGCTAACATTCCGGCAATGGCACCCCAATTGGTCATTTTTCTCCAGTACAGGCTTAATACGATAACGGGGCCAAAGGAAGCGCCAAAACCGGCCCAGGCATAAGCGACGAGACTTAAAATGGTTTTATTCTCACCGCCCAACGCGAGCAGGCAGGCGATGACTGAAATCGTTAGAACAGCCATTCTTCCAAAGAACACAAGTTCTTTATCAGAGGCATTTTTACGCAGAATCAGCTTATATAAATCTTCTGTTAATGCACTAGAGGTTACAATGAGCTGAGAAGACACCGTGCTCATTATGGCAGCCAATACAGCAGCAAGGACTATTCCGGCAATAAACGGATGGAATAAAATTTGTCCAAGTTGAATGAAGACAGCTTCTGGATTAGACAATATATAATTTGTTTGTGTAAAAAAAGCAAGACCAATCAATGCTGTTAATGAAGCGCCAAGTAATGAGGCAACCATCCAGCCCATACCGATACGTCGCGCAGTTTTGGTCTCCTGTACAGAGCGGATGGCCATAAAGCGGACGATAATATGTGGTTGACCAACATAGCCAAGTCCCCAGGCAACTGCGGAGATGATGCCGAGCGCAGTGGTGCTAGTAAATAAATCCAGGAGGGACGGATCTATGGATCTGATTGTATCAACTGTGTTGGCCAACCCACCCGTCTCGCTCATCGCTAACAACGGCACAAGGATAAGGGCAAGCAGCATGATAAGCCCTTGGACAAAGTCCGTCCAACTGACAGCAAGAAAGCCCCCAAACAATGTATAGGCAACAACCACTCCGGAAACGAGGAGCAGCCCCGCTAGGTAAGGAAGGGAGAAGGAGTTTTCAAAAAAGACGGCTCCTGCCACCATACCTGAGGAAATATAGAATGTAAAGAAAATAAGGATAACAATGGAGGAAACGATCCGCAGAAGTTTGGTGCTATCCTTAAATCGATTTTCCAAAAACGACGGAATGGTAATGGAATTTCCGGAAACTTCCGTGTATGTGCGCAAACGCGGGGCAACAAACAGCCAGTTAAGATAGGCCCCAACCGATAAGCCAAGGGCAATCCAGGTATTTGACAGTCCCGTCAGGTAAATTCCTCCCGGAAGCCCCATTAACAGCCATCCGCTCATATCGGCAGCCCCAGCACTTAAAGCGGTTACAGCAGGCCCTAAGGAACGTCCCCCTAACATATAGTCCGTCAAGTTTGTCGTTTTGCGGAAAGCATACCACCCTATACCCAGCATCGTTGCCATATATATCACGATGGCAATCATTTTTAGGGTATTTTCTGACATTCTCCCACCTCGCTTAAAATGGTTATCATTCAATATATAACCATTACATTAACATGTTGACCTGAATTTCGAAACAGCCAGGATGGGTGGTTATGCTACAGCTATGGGATTTCTGGCTATGGCGAGAAATTACACTGCTTTGGGGTGGGCATCAGCTATTCTCGCAGTACTCGCTGAAATGGAATTCGGTGGAAAAAGCTTACTTTCGAAGTATCTTGATAACGGAAACAGATACTTAATCGAACTTCTTACCTTCATGGATAAAAATAAACAATATGATATCATCAGAGTAAAGCTTCCATTTCTTCAGTACTACCATGTTGATGGTGATATTCGATTCGTTATTGGCCAGGGCCAAGTCACCGGGGTTCATTATCGTGGTGGTGACTGGGCTACTGATCAATAATCTAGGTAGAAAAGTAAGAGATAACTGTATGTTATCTCTTACTTTCTTCTATTTCCTTTAAAAATTGGTCTAGGAATTTTAATTTATCAAACATGAATTCATTTGTAATTTTGTATTCTTTAGTTTTGGATTTTTCATAATCATGTAGTGAAATTTCCCCATTCTCAGAAATAATAAATTCCAATAACTCTCCGTCTTCCCCCTTAATCCTAAGTTGATAGCTTGGAGGCCCAGGGAAAGCATGAGCAAAAGTGGCCTTTTTAACTTTTATTTCAGGAAGTGATTTCATTACTAATTCAATTTCTTTTTTATCTTTTACACTTCCAAGACTATAGTGTTGTATCTCTTTCGATTTTAGTATATAGATAGAGTCAATTTCTGTTCCTTCAATGTGCTCCATAATCAAATCATTAAATGAGAAAGATCTAGTCTGATCGTAAAATCTGGTCCCGTACACACAAAACCATAATATAATTGCAATATAGATGATAGGCCTCTTATATTTTGACATTCTGTTCCCTCCTTAATTATTTGCAATTAATACACTCCCTACATTTTACCAGGAAATATCAATTACAGAACCACCCTGAATCCGCTTCCCGGCATACATCAACCCACGGTCACTCACCCGGATGTTCCACGAGGTTCATCAAATCCTTAGGCCTCAAGCGCGTGCCGTCCTCACCCACACTCCGTCAGCGTCTGGATTCGGCGGCGGCCAGCAGTTACGATTGGCAAACCATTTTGCTGGAAGAGTCGGCAGACTTACTGTGTGCACTTAACGTCCCGCTAACGCCTGTTCATGCTACAAGTCCAGAGAGGCAAGCGTTATCCTGACTGCCACTGGATCTGGACGTTTCGCCGTTCGACAATAGCAATACCCGGAAAGAAGGCCCTGACGTAGGTGGAGGGCTATGCTCCTTTTTTGCTTATCTGGCACAGGAAGGGTATGGGGTCAACGTCAATCTGCGCGAAGGCGTGAAGAACGAGAAGGCAAGCGCGTTTACCTGGGCTCCATGGAAATGGACCGACAAAAAGTTGGAGCGCCCCATTCGCGTAGTCTACCAGGTGATTGAACGAACCGTGGAAGCCGATGGACAAATCCTGCTGGTGCCCAAGATTGAGGTGCAGGTGTTTTTCACCACACTACGGTGTCCGCCTTGGCAAGTGATTAAGCTTTTCCGTGACCACGCTACCAGCGGCAGTTTCACAGCGAACCCTTATAAAGCAAAAGCAACTACTAATCACTAGCATCTTATTCCAAACGTATGGTAATGTGGGAAATGGTGGGATGAAACGGCGGAAAAATATTTCAAAAGAGGGAGGTGAAATAGAATGTAGGGAAGGCAAGCAGTGGATTTTTCGGAACTGACACAATATTTTAATGGCATACGTTCCAGTATTGGGAATGTCGCGGATCGAACCGGGCAATCGCTGTGGAAAGTAGAAGTGCAGTTGGGCCAGTTAACGAGACAACTGGAAAAAATGAATACCCTACTTACCGTGCTCGTCGTAGTTGTTATCGTATATTTGGTGGTTAAGCTGATCATGTTCAAAAAGCATAAATCGCAAGCTTCTCAATAAACCAATGAAAGGGAGGGTGACTTTCCGGAAAAATACGGGAAAGCCACACTTCTTCTTGTCGTTGTGTTCATCATTGGTGCACTGTATATTCCCAAGCTAAATCATACGGCCAAAGTGATTTCATTTAATGAATTGATTAAAGAGCATGTTAACGAAGAAGAGATCGAATATCTCTTCCTTAGTAAATCGATTATGGGGGAGAGGGAACGAGTACTCCGGATTTATTCCAAGATTGAAATGAAAAGGGAGGATAACCCAGAACGTCTGTCTCAGAAGGAAAGGATTTACTTGAACTTCGGGAATGTGTATGGACTGCAATACGTGATAATGGTTACTGACCTTGGAATCGTGGATACATTCGATTATAAGTACGCCGCTTATTCGAACACGAACCCGGTGCTGGAACTCCAGTGCCGGGTTCTTTTGCTATATCCGCTGCACTGCAGCCGAATAGTTTTTCTCTTTTTTCGAAACTTTTTTCCTCCAAAAAAACACAATAACGAGCCTTTACTTTTCCTACGAGATGGTCTAAGATAATAAATAAGTTTCCCTAGGAAAACATTTTTGTTCAGAAACATATTTTATGGGGGAGGGAAAAATATGCGTCAAACTATAGATGTTAATAATTTGCACATATCGTATTACGGAAAAGAGGTCATCAAGGATGTAAGCTTCTCGCTGCAGACCGGCAAGCTTATCGGCATCCTCGGGCCGAATGGGGCGGGCAAGTCGACATTGATGAAGGCCATGCTCAATCTCATTCCCCGCGACGGCGGCGAGATTACGCTGGGGGGAGAGCCGCTTACCTCGATGCGTAAAAAAATCGCCTATGTGCCGCAGCGCTCTAATATCGATTGGGACTTCCCTATTATCGTGAAGGATACGGTGCTGTTGGGGACGTTCCCGACCCTCGGCCTCTTCCGGCGGCCGGCCAAGCAAGATAAAGAATGGGCGCTCGAATGTCTCCGCAAGGTCGGCATGGAGAAATTCAAAAACAATCAGATCGGCGAGCTGTCCGGCGGCCAGCAGCAGCGGGTGTTCCTGGCGCGTGCGCTTGCCCAGAAGGCGGAGTACTTCTTCCTTGACGAGCCGTTTGTCGGAATTGATGTCGCCAGCGAGAACGTCATCATCGATATTTTGAAGACGCTGCGGGATGAAGGGAAGACGGTGTTCGTCGTCCACCACGATTTGAGCAAGGTGGAAAGCTATTTCGACAATCTGATATTGATGAATAAGGAATTGATCGGCTGCGGGCCGGTCGATCACGTCTTCCGCCCGGAATTGATGCAGGAAGCCTATCAGACGCCGTTTACGATGATAGGGAAATTGGGGGTTGGAATGTGATGGAATTTATCCAAGATTTAATGGCCTATGAGTTTTTGCAGCGAGCTTTTGTCACTTCGATTATTGTAGGTATTATTTGCGGCGTTATCGGCTGCTTTATCGTATTGCGCGGGATGGCGCTCATGGGGGACGCAATCTCTCACGCCGTTCTGCCGGGTGTGGCCATCTCCTATATGCTGGGGATCAATTACTTCTACGGGGCGGTAGTCTCGGGGATATTGACGGCGGTCGGGATCGGAGTCATCAATCAGAACAGCCGCGTCAAGAGCGATTCTTCCATCGGGCTGGTGTTCTCCGCCGCCTTTGCTCTCGGCATCATTCTCATTACGAGCGCCAAGAGCGCCACCGACTTGACGCAAATTTTGTTCGGGAATGTCCTGTCGGTACGGGCATCGGATATGTGGCTGACCGTTGCCGTCGGAGGCATCGTGCTGCTGGCGGTCCTGCTCTTCTACAAAGAACTGCTGGTCTCGAGCTTCGATGAGACGATGGCTGCGGCTTATGGATTGAAGACGCGCCTTATCCACTATTCCATTATGGTTCTGCTGACACTTGTCACGGTAGCGTCCTTGCAGACGGTTGGCGTCATTCTCGTTGTCTCGATGCTGATTACGCCGGCGTCCACCGCGTACTTGCTCACGAACAGACTGTCCACGATGATTGGGCTCGCGATGTTCTTCGGCGCCTTGTCTTCGATGATCGGCTTGTATGTCAGCTTTCTCTACAACCTGCCGTCCGGCCCGGTTATTGCCTTGGCGACGACGTCTATCTTTGTGCTGGCGTTCCTGTTCTCTCCGAAGCAAGGAGTGATTCGGCGCATGCTGAAGATGAACAAGCGAAGAATGGCCGTCGGGAAGTAATAACGGGATAAGGATAAATTTATGATAACAAAAAGGAGTTCAGGAAAATGAAAATGTTACAAAAATTCATGCTGCTGTCAGCGATGGCAGCCCTGCTGGTGCTGGCCGCGTGCGGGCAAGCGAATTCGGGCAAATCGGGGGATGTTCCTGCCTCTTCGGATTCAGCTTCCGAGTCTGCCACAGAAGGACCGCTTAAAGTCGTCACTTCCTTCACGATTCTCGAGGACTTCGCCCGGGAAATCGGCGGCGAAGATGTAGAGGTTCACAACCTGGTGCCAACGGGCACGGATCCTCATGAGTACGAACCGCTGCCGGAGGATATTAAAAAAGCGACGGATGCGGATGTCCTTTTCTATAATGGCTTGAATCTGGAGGGCGGCAAAAGCGGCTGGTTCTTCAAAATGGTCGAGTCCGTCGGCCAAAAAGAGGAGAATGTGTTCAACCTGACAGAACGCGTAGAACCGATGTATATCGGCGGCAAAGACGGCCATGAGGAAGAGATTAACCCGCACGCATTCATCGACCCTGCCGTCGGCATCAAGATGGCGGAGGATATGCGGGATGCGCTCATGAAGAAGGACCCTGCACGCAAAGAGAATTACGAGAAGCGGGCAGACGAATATATCACCAAGCTCACAGAGATTGATAAGGAATATGAAGAAAAAATCAATTCCATCCCGGAAGAGAACCGTATCCTCGTTACGAGCGAACGCGCATTCCAATATATGACGACGCATTATGGACTGAAGGAAGCGTATATTTGGGAGATTGACACGGAAGAGAACGGCTCGCCAACCCAGATTAAATCGCTGGTTGAATTTATTAAGGAGCATAAAGTACCGGTCCTCTTTATTGAATCCAATGTGGACCCGCGGCCAATGGAGACCGTCTCGAACGAGACAGGCGTCCGCATCGCCGAGAAGCGGATCTACTCCGATGAGATCGGGCAGCGGGGAGAAGAAGTCGATACGTATATCAAATATTTGGAATATAACCTTGAACTTATGCATAGCGAATTAAGCAAATCATAGAAGGATGAAGCCAAGTGTGCTTCCGTGACTCACCGGAGAGGAGCACGCTTGAAGCATGAACTGCCGGTAGGCAACGAGCCTGATCGCGATTCAGAAAAGGGGGGAGGGCATGCGAACCCCGGGTATGGAGGATCACCTCGAACAGATCTACCTGTTGACCAGAGCCAAAGGGTTCACAAGAGTATCGGATATCGCGCAAGCTCTGTCCATTCATGATTCCTCCGCTTCCAAAATGGCGCAGAAGCTAGGGAGAACGGGATATGTGCAGTACGAGAAATACGGGAGAATCTGCTTAACGGATAAAGGGTTCCAGGTGGGACAGCAACTGTTCAACCGGCACCAATTGCTGGAGAAGTTTTTGCGGCAGATTGGTGTTCAGGAGGAACAGATCCATCAGGAAGTCGAGCAGATTGAGCATCATTTCAGTTGGAGCACGATTGCCCGGATTCAAGAGCTTGTCCGTTTTTTTGAAGAGGAGCCGATCGTGCTGAGGGAGTTCCACAAAAGGCAGACGCTCTAGCTTGGTCTGGATGGCTGCCTGACTGCTTTCAAGACAGTGCACACTCTGCAGCCGGGCTTCAGCATCCGCCGAAGGCGTCGAGATGCTCTTCCTCTGCGATCGCCTGAATCTCTTCGGCCCCGATGCGGAGGTACATATAACCGTCCTGGGCCTGCTTCTGCAGCGCGCGCTCCTGGACGAAGCGGGGGCTCGCTTCCCCAGCGTCTTCATCGTAGACGAGAAGAATGCCGTCGGTCTTGCGGAACAACAGATCGTCTCTGGCGACGAACTGCCATTTTCCGATGTAAGGGCCGTTGCTGACTGCGCCGTAATAATCGACCTGTTGTATAAGCTGCTCGAAGAATGCTTTTTTCTCTTCATTCCATTGGTCCGCCTGCTGGCTGTAGGCCGTAATGATCGAGCATTTGAGATGCGGGTATTGCGCCTTCAGCGCGAGCGCGGCTTCGCAAGCCCACAGATCGACCCCGTATTGGCCCGGGGTGATGACCCATTCGAGCCCTTCCTCCAGCAGGGGGATCAGCCGGGCTGCGATCGCTTTGCGAATGTAAGGGATGCCTTGATGCTTGTTATTGTAAATGCCGAGCTCATGAGCGCGGTAGCCGGTAACAAATAAGTTTTTCAAGTGGACTGCCTCCAAGTATGGAATCATCGTCAATCGTTCGTTCTAATCCACTATTATACATGAGGCGGCATGAATGTGCCGCAGGCAGGGCGGCATGCGCCGCCGCCCGTGCCAGCAGATGGCTTCCGAGTGACTCGGGAGTCATCTTTTTTTTGTTCCTGTCCGCCGCTTGATTAGATACAAAAACTGAAAAACTTGGCCAAATGTGCCGATATCATTAGTAACCTTCAATGGATATTTATTCAAGTTTATCGAAGAATGGGAAGTTGGCGGGACGAGCATAAAAATCTGGCGACGATTCAAGGAGGAGTCAGGCGATGACGCATCTGGATAAGAAGATTATTGAGCTAGAGCAGGCGAAGAAAAGGCTGGAGCAGCAGAACAGCCGCAGTCAGGAGGGCCAGGAGGACGCGGAGCGCGAGGCGCAAGCCGAACGGCACGCGGCCCGTGAGGAGAGGGAAGCGCAGTGGCGGAGGGAGATTCGGGAAGGAATGCGGAGCGGCCGCCTCGACATCGCGGGCACTTCCGTCGAATTCCAGCCGGCAAGCTTTTTTCAACCGGGTATTCGTTTCTTGTTCCCTGGGGAGTTTCTCGTCTGCGCGCTTGATACCGAGCAGCAGAAGGTGTACCGGAACGAAGCCCATGCCGTCAATATCCTCTTGCAGTACACGGATCACCCCGGGCAGCCCATCGATATGACAGCGATGAAGAGCGAGATGATTCGCAATATGAAGAGCATGGAGCTGAATACCGAATGGGTGGAGGATGGCATGAAGGAGGTGAACGGACGGCCGATTCACTACTGCGCATTTTTGAACCCGGTGGCGCACGGGAAGGTATTTAACTTTTTGTTTTTTGCGGATGCGGGGCGCAAGCGGCTTATCGGGAACATCAATTGCAACGGGAAGGACAGCAAGCTGTGGTCCTGCATTGCCCAGGAAATGATCGATTCGATGGAGGTGGCGCGCAGATGAGCGTATCGCAATTATCTTATCAAAATGTGAGAATTGCCCCTTTTCCCCATATGCAGCTGTTGGAGATGTCTATCGTGCAAGAGGTGAACGAGCATGGGAAGCTTACGTTCACGGGCCGAATGCCGGAGGATCATAAGGACAATGATCTGTTCGCGATGAATGAGCAGACGCCGGTTCAAGTCGTGCAGATCACGGAGCAGGGCGAGGAGCGGGTCTTATTCTCCGGTATTTTGTCGGAGATGCGGATCGAGAAGTCGCGGGAGGTCTATTCCGTCTATGCGGAAGCGCTCACAAGCACGGTCATGCTCGATATCCGCGTGAAAAACCGGTCGTTCCAGGACGCCGCGATGACCTACAACCAGCTCGTCCGCCATCTGGGCGGCGATTACTCGAATTACGACGTGAACTATACGTCGGAACAAAATCCTCCCCTCGGCGCCTTGGTCGTGCAGTACAAGGAAACGGATTGGGCCTTGCTGAAAAGATTGGCCTCCCGTCTTGATACGGTGGTCGTGCCGGCCGAGAACTTCAAGGACATCAAATTCAGCTTCGGTCTGCCGGATACCGGGGCGGTCAAGAAGCTGTCTCCTTCCAACTATGTCATTACGAAAAAGCTGGCCGACTATATGAGCTACCACAAAAATGTCCGCCGCAATGCGATGGAGAGCGATTTTATTTTCTATGAGCTTACGACGGATCAGTGGCTGCATCTGGGCGATGCCGTTGATTTCCAAGGGGCGCGGCTCTATGTCGGCAAGGCCGTGTCCACGATGGACCGGGGAAGCGTCAAGCACACCTACACGATTACGACCCGCAAAGGCTTGAACCGGCAATCGCCGTACAATGACGCGATCCGCGGCGCATCGATAGGCGGCACGGTGCTGGCCATTAACCGCGACAAGGTGAAGGTGCGGCTTGATATCGACAAGGATCAGGATGCCGGCAAGGCTTGCTGGTTCCCGTATTCCACCGTCTATGCCTCCGCGGACGGCAGCGGCTGGTATTGCATGCCCGAGGCGGGCGACAGCGTCCGGGTGACGTTCCCGAGCGAGCGGGAGGAGGAGGCGTTCGCCATCAGCTCGGTCAACTCGTATGCGGGAGAGCCGGCAGGAGGCGGACCGCAGGCTAGCCTGGGAGCAATGTCCGGCGGCGGCTCTGCGGGCGGGGGATCGCAGGATCGGATGGGCGATCCGAATGTCCGGTATTTCCGCAACTCTTCGGGCATGGAGGTCACGCTGGCCCCCGGCCATGTGTTGATTTCCGCGAATAACGGCCAGGCGACGATTCGGCTTGCCCAGGACGGCTCGATTACGATCGCCGGGCAGAACGAGGTCTCGCTGACCTCGAAGGAGAACGTGACCATCCGGGCGGACAAGACGCTGATGATGACCGCAAGCGAGGAGATCGCGATCGAGAGCCAGAAAGGCGGCAAGATCGTGCTCAACAGCGGGGGAGACGCGGAGTTGAAGGGGAACAAAGTACTTACGAACTAGTGTGGCACTAAAGGCGCTCCGCGCAGAAAGGGAGATTCGCCGTGACAAGAGATGAGGCGCTGCGGCATTGGACGGATACGGCCGTTGCCGCGAAGCGGTGGGAGCAAATGCATGCGCTCCATCAGAGCGTGATGAGGGACAGAGACAGGCTGGCGGCGGAATTCATCGCGTCGTTCAAGCACCTATGCCGTCACATTCGGCGCATGCAGGACGAGAAGCGCAAGGGAAAAATCAAATACATTCATTACTCGGCGCTGCGGAGCCGCCTCATGAGCGGCGATCACCGCTGCCGGATTGATGCGTATGACAGGCAGTGGTATGCGGATGCCGCGGACTGTTCCGCCGAATATGATGCAGGTTGGGCGTTCGGCCGCCTGGACGAGTTCACGCGCGCGATTGCGGAGCAGGGCAAAAGGTATGTCGGCAAGGTGCTGCCAGCCGATGTGGAGGCGGTCATGCGGGGCGAGGCCGTCTGGTATACGGCCTACCTCGTCAAGCTGGCCCGCCATGCGGTAAGAGAGGCGGTTCGCAGCGACGAGTTCGCGGCCATCGACAAGGAAGACGAGCTCTACATCATGGTCGGCGAGTACAAGGACCGGAGCGAGCTGGTCTATCGCTATGAGGCCCGGGAGAAGGGCAGCCGCGAGATGCGGGAGATGCTCTCCGCGGGCCAGCGGAGCGAATATGTCTATGAAGTATTCAGCGGGACGGATCTGAGCGGGATGTATTTCTCCTTGCTCAACTTCAGCTACGCGAATCTGTCCGCAAGCACGCTGGCCGGCAATGCCATCTGGGGCTGCGCGTTCATCGGCTCGGACTTCCGCGGGGCCAATCTGGAAGGAGTCGATATGAACCGCAGCATCGTGCATGGGGCGAGCTTCAAGGAGGCGAACCTGCGGAACGCGAGCCTGGAGCATATTCAGGGAGGACTGTCCTTCCCGGCGCCGGAGGAGCTTCATATTCCGCCCTTCATGGAGACGAGCTTCCAGGATGCCAATCTGGAGCATGCGAGCTTCCGGGGGGCCGATCTGCGGGGCGCGGATTTCCGGGGCGCGGCTTTAAGGCAGGCATGCTTCACCGAGGCGGGACTGGAAGGCGCGATATTTGCGGCCGAGGATGTGAGGCATCTCGGCTTGAGCGAGCGGCAGCTCGCGGGCATCGTGATTGCGGAAGGGTGCCGGGCCTGATGCGCCGCGATTCGGCGGGGGCATACGACTGATCAGGAGTGATCAAATG